>JBGPDH010000008.1:0-26766 GCA_041482195.1 Verrucomicrobiia bacterium | reverse complement strand
CGAGAATTGCACGGTTTCATATTCAAACGACAAAACGCCGTCCCGTCCGAGCAATTCATATTTCGCCCGCATGACTTCGGGCATTTCCGATTCGGAAATCACGCCGTCGTCGTTGATGGCCTTGAGCGCCAGGCGGCGCACATCCGTAGCAGTCAGACCCACCAGGTTCCGCACCAGCAAATCGATTGCCTTGTTCGTGGTCTGGACATCGCGTTTGCCGTGTTCCGCCCCCCAATCGGCGGCCACATCATAAACGATTCCACGCACTTCGTCGGCTGACGGCAGTGGCAGGCGGAATCGCGCGGTGAACGGCTGCAACTCCGGCGGCACCGGCATGGTCGAACCAACCAGCACCACCGTGGAGTAGTGGTGTGAATACGTCAGGGCGATGTCTTTCAAATAACGGACAGCTACCGCGTCTTCCATGTAGGGATGGAAATCCAGCAACACAAACAGTGAATGTGTGACTGAGGTTTTAATGTAGTTTAGAACTTCCTGCGATTTGGTGACCGACTGGAGCGGCTGGTCACAGGGTTCAAACGCCTGTAAGCCTTCCGTCACCGTCCAGCGATAAGCCTTGAATTGAAAGCGCTTCGCGATTTGTCGCACCATTTGGACAATCTGCGGTTCTTCACCGGTTTCGACGACGATCAGCGGCGTTCGCGAACGAATAATGGCCTCCAGGTCGCGAATAGGACTTTCCGTCACCAGCGCGCTGGTCCCTGCCAGTTTGGAGGAAGGTAAATTCATTGAAACGGCTCTAGCACTCCCGAAATCATTACGGCCTGCAAGAAAAAACGGCGGTTTCACTTCTTTTGGAGCGCCTGGTACCGCTGGATCTTCGTATGATGAATTGGCCCAACGCCTGACGCGACAGCATGTGTAAGATGTTCAAACTTGAAAACGACAAGTGCGGGATATGGATATAACGTACGTGTGGCGTGGCCCAAATCGTCAATCCAAAGTCGAAAATCGTAAATTCCTAGGCCGCTTCCATGTCCGGCTTGCGCCGCACAATCGGTTGGGTTTCACCGAGCACGACCGCGCGCGTGATTTTAACATGAACGACGTCACCGCTTTCCGGCGCGTCATACATCACGTCCAGCATCAGCCGTTCAATCAATCCGCGCAAGGCCCGCGCGCCGGTGCCCTTTTTCAGCGCCACCACCGCCAGTTCGCGCAGGGCATCGGGCGTGAACTCCAATTCCACACCTTCCATGGCCATGAGCTTGGCAAACTGTTTCGTCAACGCGTTTCTCGTCTCGGTGAGAATCGAAACCAGCTGCTCTTCGGACAATTCCGAGAGCGTGGTCACCACCGGCAGGCGGCCAACGAACTCGGGAATGAATCCGTAGTCGAGCAGGTCCTCCGGCTCGGAATGTTGCAAAATCTGGTCACGCGCGGCCTGGTCTTTTTTCTGCATCTCCCCAATGGCGCCAAACCCCATCGTATGCCGGCCCAATCGCCGTTGGATAATTTTTTCCAGACCGACAAACGCCCCGCCGCAAATGAACAGGATGTCCGTTGTATCCACGCGGATGTATTCCTGCTGTGGATGCTTGCGGCCGCCCTGCGGGGGCACGTTGCAGACGGTGCCCTCCAGAATTTTCAGCAACGCCTGTTGCACGCCTTCGCCGGATACGTCACGCGTGATGGACGGGCCTTCCGTTTTGCGCGCGATTTTGTCGATTTCGTCAATATAAACGATGCCGCGCTGGGCGCGTTTTACATCGTAATCGGCGTTTTGCAGCAGGCGTAAGATAATGTTCTCCACGTCTTCGCCCACGTAGCCGGCCTCGGTGAGGGTCGTCGCGTCGGCAATGGCAAACGGCACATCGAGAACTTTGGCGAGCGTGCGCGCGAGCAGCGTCTTGCCCGAGCCCGTCGGGCCAATCATCAAAATGTTGCTTTTCTCGATTTCGACACCCGCATGCTTGTTCTTGCCGGTCGCAGTTCCCCCTTCCGGCTCCTGCTGGATGCGCTTGTAATGATTGTGAACCGCCACGGCCAGCGTTTTCTTCGCGTGCACCTGGCCGATGCAGTGCAGATCCAGTTGATGTTTGATTTCAGCAGGTTTGGGGACCACGAATTTCGGTTGCTTTTTCTGACTCTGCAGCTCGAGTTCCCGGTCCAAAACGTTTTTGCAAAGGACGATGCAGTTGTCGCAAATGTAAACCCCCGGCCCGGCAATCAACTTGCGCACTTCCGCGTGCGACTTGCCGCAGAAACTGCACATGGTGAGCTGGTTGGGACGGGCCATGGAAATTGATGATTTGCGATTTACGATTTTTTAAACAGTCACCGATGATTTTTCCGCCAATCCGGCGATATCCTTGCGCGATTGAACCACCTGGTCCACCAGACCGTACTCCTTCGCCTCATCGGCGGACATAAAACGGTCGCGGTCGGTGTCACGCGTGATGTCCTCGACCTTGCGCCCGCAATGTTTTCCGAGAATCTCATTGAGCCGGTCCTTGAGCCGCAAAATTTCTTTCGCCTGGATGCTGATGTCGGTGGCCTGGCCCTGCACCCCGCCCCACGGCTGATGGATCATGATGCGCGCGTTCGGCAGCGCATAGCGTTTACCCTTCGTGCCCGCCGCCATCAACACCGCCGCCATGCTCGCTGCCTGGCCGATGCAATACGTGTTCACGTCACAGGTCAGAAATTGAATTGTATCGTAGATCGCGAGTCCGGCGGTGACGCTGCCGCCCGGGGAATTGATGTAAAGATGGATATCTTTCTTCGCGTCGGACATCTGGAGAAAAAGCAACTGGGCAATGATGATGTTGGACACCGTGTCATCCACCGGCGTGCCGAGGAAAATGATGCGGTCCACCAGCAGGCGGGAATAAATGTCCCACGTCCGCTCGCCGCGGCCGGTCTGCTCGACTACAATTGGCACCAAAAAATTTTGCATGGCTACATTACTACTCCATTTTTCGCGCAAGTAAAGGAGCAAACCTCATGCCGCGCAATCGTCCTCGTGCTCGTTCTCGTCCTCCTCCTCGCCGTGTTTCGATTACGAGGACGATTACCAGGACGAGGAGGAAACGGATCGCAACCTCGACCAAATCAACCGGAACGCGCTCGCGAAATCCTGCGGGCGCTCTGCAACCCGGCGCGTAACCGCTTCCGGCGCAAACCATTCGCCACGCTCAATTTCGTCGGGGTGCAATTGAAACGGTCCTTCCGCTGCGCAGCGATAAACCCAGACAAATTCCTGATCCGTTTCCGTGCAAGCGTCAATTTTGAACAGACGTTCCGGTGTTTTTGGGACAACCAATCCAATTTCCTCGCGCAGTTCACGCACGGCGCAGGCATCGTAATCCTCGCCCGAATCCACGTGGCCGGACGACGAGGAATCCCACTTACCCGGCTCGCGATCCTTGGTCAGCGAACGTTTCTGGAGAAAAATCCCGCCGCGAGAGTTGAAAACCAACACATGAATGGCGCGATGCAACAAGCCCCGCCGATGGACCTCGCTGCGTGGTTTTTGGTCAATCACCTCGTCGCGTTCATTGACGACATCAAAGATTTCTTCGGGCATAGCGTTGTAGCCGCCGGTGTAAATCGGCGGACATCTCCGCGCTTTCACAAGCGCGGCTACGACAAAAGTTTCCCTGTCAAATGCACAAACTGTTCCAAACTCAATTTTTCCGCACGTTCCTGCGGCCGGATATTCAGTTTGGTAAACGCTGGTTCCAATTTTTCGACCGGCCAGTCCTCGCGTAATAATTTGAGCATCATCTTCCGCCGCTGGGAAAAGGCGCGTTTCACAATTTTGACAAAATCTGAGCGACGGTCTTCGGGCAACAACGGCTGAGCGCGGCGGTCCAGCACCACGCAGGCCGAATCCACATCGGGTTCCGGAAAGAAACAGCCCTTCGGGATTTTGAAAGAGTCGCGCGGTTCGAAATCAAGTTGCACCAGCAATGTCAGAACACCGTAATCCTTGTCGCCGGATTGGGCCATGAGCCGCCGGGCGACTTCGAGTTGCAACGTGGCCACCATTTTCTTTGGCGCACGCGGGCCGCAGGCCAGTTCCACCAGAATCGGGGACGCGACCGAATACGGCAGGTTGGCCACCAGTTTCCAATCGCTCCAATCGCGCGGCTCTTGTTTCAAAAATTCCAACGCATCGGCGTGAAGCAAAGTTAATTGCGGGTCGCGGATTGCGGATTGCGGATTAAAACGTTCGTGCAAAAAGCCCACGAGCCGCGCGTCTTTCTCAATCGCCAGGACCGAGCCAGCGTTTTCCAGAAGTAACCCTGTCAACGGTCCGAGACCGGGACCGATTTCCAGAACATTGTCCGTCTTTGACAATTCCGCCGCGTCCACGATGCGCCTCAGTTGGTTGCCGTCGTGCAGGAAATTCTGGCCGAGGGATTTCGTCAGTTGAATCCCACGCGTGGCCAACAGTTCCCGCATCTCGGAAAGTTTCATCTGTGTCAATCTGTGGCCAAAACTTCAGCGAGCGTTTTTACCGTTCGCTGCAACTGCGTCCTGGTAATGGTCAGAGGCGGAGTGAAACTGATAACGTTGGCGTGTTCGCCTTCAGGCAAAACGATAAAACCCCGGTGCAGCATTTTTTTGACGGCGCGCATGGCGGCTTCGGTCGCCGGCTGGCCATCGGGTAATCGCAATTCGATGCCCGCCATCAAACCCAGACCGCGAACTGAAGTGCGGAGCGCAGATTGCGGAGTGCGGAGCAAAGCCAGCGTCTCCAGCAAGAATTTCCCCAATTCCGTGCTTCGCCGGCAAAGGTCAAGCCGCCGGATTTCCTTGATTTGCGCCAGCGCCATGGCACAACCGACCGGGTTACCCAGGAAAGTGCTGGTATGAATCGCTTCGCCGTGCGATTCCGGCCAGGCGGCGTCCATGAAATCGGCGCGCCCGACACAGGCGGACAAAGGAAAACCCCCGGTCAACGCCTTGCCCAGGCAGATTAAATCCGGGACCACACCGCTGTGCTCGCAGGCGAACCATTTTCCGGTTCGACCAAAACCGGTGTAAATCTCATCGAGAATCAATAAGACATCGTGTTCATCGCAAACTTTGCGGAGCACGGGCAAAAATTCCGCCGGCGGGACGTGGATGCCGCCGCGCGCCTGCACCGGCTCGACCAGGATGGCGCCGATTCGTTCGCGTCGAAGCAACCGGCCGATGGTCCACTCGACGGCGGGGATTTCATTCCGAGCCGTCGGGAACGGCACAAAGTGGCCAAATTCACGAAGCTGGTGGTGAAACGGACCGCGGAAAAAATCGCGGTGGGTCACGTTGAGCGCACCGTAGCCCAGTCCGTGATACGCGCCGGAAAAGGCGATGACTCCATGCCTGTCCGTGGCCAGCATGGCGGTCTTCAGCGCGGATTCGACGGCTTCAAAACCGGAATTGCAGAAAATAACTTTTCCGGAGGGACGAGTTATAGGAGTCCCTGATTTGATATTAGCGATGGATTTTGGGGGCTCGTGTAACTCACCCCTCCGAACATGATTCCACCGCTCAAACGTGATCCGGCTCAGTTCCCGTGCCAGCTCAGCTTTGCGCGCGTGGGGATGGACATCGCCCATCGCGTGCGGAAGGCGGGCCAGTTGTCTCTGCCCGGCTTTCACCACTTGCGGATTGGCATGCCCGGTCGCGGCCACGCCAAAGGCCGCAGTCAGATCCAGATACCTTTTCCCATGGGCATCCCAAACGTAAACGTCCCGGGCGCGTTCCCAGACAATCGGCCACGAACCGTCCGGATCCAGGAAGGTCACGTTACGTGACTCAAAGTCACGAAGCCATCGCAGAATGGTTCTGGTCGTTGCCACGAATTTTCGATTTTGGGTTTACAATTTACGCACCCGCTTGAAATTCCGGAACCATCGTAAATCCGAAATCGTAAATCGTAAATTTCTAAACTCCCCGCTGTTCCGGCGGCCAAATCACTTTGTGCATCTGAATTTGAAAGCGGACCGGCAGGGCATCGGCAATAATTGTTTCCGCCAGTTCGCGCCGTGAAATCGGCGTCGGTCCCGGCGGTTTCTGTTTTAGTGACTTATCCTGTTGTTCCGGCGACAACGGATGCACCCAGGAAATCAGCAAAGGACAGAGCGAATCGAGTTTGTGTGCGGTAATTTGCTGTTTCACCCACTCGTAATCCTCCTGCGTACCGATGACGAATTTGATTTCGTCGGTGGCTTTGAGGTATTTCAGATTTTCCCAACGGTTGCGTTCCACCTCGCCGCTACTCGGGCATTTTAAATCCATGATCCGATGAACGCGGGGGTCCACCGGCGAAATATCATGCGCACCGCCGGTTTCGAGCAGCACGGTAAAGCCGTCGTCGCAAAGCGATTTCATCAGCGGGAGGCAATTTTTCTGGAGCAACGGTTCGCCACCGGTCAACTCGACAAGGGGCAATTTCGGATTTCGGATTTCGGATTTCGGATTTGCAAACGGTTGGGCCAATTCGCGAACCCTCTCCAGGACTTCCTCCAGCGGCATTTTCCTGCCCTCGTTAAAAGCGTAGGCGGTATCGCAATAGGAACAGCGCAGATCGCAGGCGGTGAGGCGGATGAAGATGCAGGGCAGGCCGGCAAAGGTGCTTTCACCCTGCAAACTCAGGTAAATTTCATTGATGACGAGCGTCTCGGACACGGTTCGCAGTGTAACGAGTTGCTGTTAAAAAGGAAATCGCCCGGACGGTCTATTTTTCCAGACCGGGTTTGAAACGTACGATAAAAGCATGGAATCCGGATTAAAAGCTCGACTTTTGAGCATGAAACTTGCTCAATGAAGGCTGAAAATCCATGAAAGAAGTGCGTTGTTTGCGAGTGAGGAGGATTGTGGTCTGGTTGGTTTTCCTGGGAGGATTGCAAATCGCTTTAGAGAGCCGGGCGGATCAGCTCGAAGCTATCGGTGTCACCTTGTTACGCACCGTAACCACCAATGTGGACGGTACGGGCATCCGTGTGGCGCAGCCCGAAGCGTGGAGTACAAATAACCCGCCCGACTTTGAAGTCAACCCCGCGAACGGTTCCGTACAAAAACCGGCCAGCCTTTTTACGTACATCAACACCAATACCGCCAACACTTTCCCCAACAGCCTGGGGACGGAATCAGGTCATGCGGACAGCGTGGCTGGTTATTTTTACGGATTGCCGGGCGGCGTGGCTACCAATGTGGCGCACGTGGACAATTACAACGCAAATTACTTTTACAGCGGCCTCATCGCCGCGACGGCCCCTTCGAACATCAACGATCGGGTCGTCAATCAAAGTTTCATTTTTGGTTACGTGCCCGGCCAGGTGACTGTCGCCGAGCAACAGCAGCTCGATTCGCAATTTGATGACTATGCAGCACAATACAATACACTTTTCGTTTCCGGCGCAGGCAATGGTGGACCGGGCAGTGGTTCGGTGGCCCCGCCTTCGACCTGTTACAATGGCCTGTCCGTTGGGGCATACGGTTACGTCTTCTCCAGTGTCGGTCCGACTGAAGACAACGGCCGTGCGAAACCGGACATCACTGCGCCGGCCAGCGTGACGAGTTTTTCCACACCTCAAGTGACCGGCGCAGCGGCAGCGTTGATTCAAGCCGGCTTGCGCGGCGACGGAGGCAGCAACACCAATTCGGCCGCCGACATGCGAACGATCAAAGCCCTGCTTCTCAACGGCGCCATCAAACCGGTGGATTGGACGAACGTTCCCCCCTCACCGCTCGACTCGCGCTATGGAGCCGGCGTGCTCAATATTTTCAATTCTTACGAACAACTGGCCGGCGGCAAACATACGTTCATCGCGAACACCATCGTCTCCACCAATAGTCCGCATCCGCCCACTGGTGCGAGCGGCACGATCAGCACGTTAAGCGGTTGGGATTTCAACACCCTTTCCAGCACCGTCAGTTCTAATAGCGTGAACCATTACTACTTCAACGTCACCAACGGTTTAAACGGGGCTGCTTTCACTGTAACGGCGACGCTGGTATGGAATCGTCAAACGAACAAAACCGACATCAACGACCTGGATTTGTTTTTGTACGCTGTCGCGTCCAGCAATCTGATCGACGCCAGCACCAGCGCGGTGGACAACGTGGAACACCTCTGGCTGCCGCAGTTGCCGCAGGGGCGATATGATTTGCAGGTTCTCAAACACGGCGGAAACAACACGGTCAGCAGCAGTGAAACCTACGCTCTCGCCTTTGAGTTTTTCTCGCTTTCACTGAAGGCCACGCAGTCCGGCAGCAACGTGGTGCTTACCTGGCCCGTCTATCCCGCCGGCTTCGTCGTCGAAACCACGCCAGGTCTTACCCCTCCCATCGTCTGGAGCACCGTCAGCACAACGGCCATCGTGACCAACATGCAAAACCGGCTGACACTGGGCGTCAATGCCAGCCAATTCTTCCGGTTGCGAAGACCATGAGCCTGCCGGCGTCGTAGGCCCGGTCTAATCTGCGTTGCCTTGTACCAAGGAAAGGGTGATAATGCCTCCCAATCAATTTTCACTTCATGGTTGGACGCGCATTGCCGGTAATGACAGCTATTCTGGTTCTTGCCGTGGAACAGATTCCGGCGGAAACCGGGGCCTTTCCGGTCACCATTCAGGTTCACGTCGATCGGCCGGTGGGTGAATGGAAACCGGTCTGGCGTTTCTTCGGCGCGGATGAACCGAATTACGCCTGCCTTCCGGACGGCCGGAAACTGCTTGGCGAATTAGGTGGATTGGGAACAAACGAGGTTTATTTCCGGACACACAACCTGCTGACCAGTGGTGACGGCACACCGGCATTGAAATGGGGTTCCACCGGCGTTTATACCGAGGACGAACAGGGAAATCCGGTTTATCACTGGACGATCCTGGACCGGATTTTTGATACCTATCGCGCGCAAGGTGTGCGGCCTTATGTGGAAATCGGTTTCATGCCGGAGCCATTGTCCACTCATCCGCAACCCTATCAACATCACTGGGGTTCAGGCACAAACCGCACCTTGTTCACCGGCTGGGCTTATCCCCCCGGGGACTACGCCAAATGGTCGGAACTGGTTTTCCAGTGGACAAAACACGATGTGGAGCGATATGGAAAAACCGAAGTCACGAATTGGTATTGGGAAACGTGGAACGAGCCAAACATCGGCTATTGGCAGGGCACACCCCAGGAATTTTTCCGGTTGCATGATAGCACGGTGGGTGCCGTGCGGCGAGCCTTGCCCGAAGCAAAAGTAGGAGGACCGGACTCGGCGGGTGGCGGTACGGAATTTCTCCGGAAGTTCCTGGAACATTGCCTTCACGGAACCAACCTGGTCACCGGCACCATAGGCACGCCGCTCGATTTCGTCTCTTTTCACGCCAAAGGTACGCCAGCGTTCGTCAACGGCCATGTGCGGATGGGCCTGGCGAGCCAATTGCGGGACATCAACTCCGCCTTTGGTATTATCGCCTCGTTTCCTGAATTAAAAAACACACCGATCGTCATCGGTGAATCCGACCCGGACAGCTGCGCTGCCTGCCAGGGCGGACAATTCGGATACCGAAACCGTCCGGTTTATGCCAGTTACACGGCCGATTGCATCGCGCGTGAATTTGAACTGGCCAATCAATATGGCGTGAACCTCGAAGGCGCACTGACGTGGGCATTTGAATTTGAAGATCAACCCCCTTTTGCCGGCTTCCGCACGCTCGCCAGCGAGGGCATCGATTTGCCGGTATTCAACGTGTTCCGGATGTTCAGTCAGATGGAGGGTCAACAACTCGCAGTGGAAAGCGACCACACCGTCTCACTGGGTTCAATCTTGAAAGGTGGTGTTCGTGACCAGCCTGATGTGTCGGCCCTGGCCAGCCTGGAATCGAACCGCCTGTGTATCCTGGTCTGGCATTACCACGATGATGATGCGTCCGGCCCGGCTGCCGACATCAAACTTAAGCTCAACGGATTACCGGCAAGGATGGTGAAGGCTCAAGTCCGGCATTTCCGGATCGACGCAGACCACAGTGACGCGTTTACAGTCTGGCAGCGGATGGGATCACCGCCGAAATTGTCGCCGAAACAATTTGCCGAACTGACCAAGGCCGGACAACTCACAGAGTTGGAACCTTCAAAAAACATCCAGTTCAAAGATGGCCAGGCCGTTTTGCAGGTGCATCTCCCACGGGAAGCGGTTTCGTTGCTGGTTTTGGAGTGGCCAGCGCCCTAGCGAACAAGGTGGTTCAGCACGGAATGTTTTCCGACGCGATAACTTCGCGCTATAACCTGCGTAATGTAGTTTTTGGCCATCCCAACGGCTTGCGGCAAATCATGACCCAGCGCCAGCGCCGCAGTAATGGCTGCCGAGTAAGTACAGCCCGTGCCATGCGTGTGAACGTTTTGAATGAACGGCGCGCTCAAGAGCAGTTCCGTGTGACCATCAAAGAAGATATCCACCGCATCACGTTCGTCCTGCAAATGTCCCCCTTTGACCAATGCGGCGCAGCCGAATTGCCGGTGAATTTCATGTGCGGCAATGCGCAGGTCTTCAACCGATGCCAGTTTTTGCCCGATCAAAATCCCGGCTTCATGGAGGTTGGGTGTTGCGAGCGTGGCGAGCGGCAACAATTTCTCTTTTAACACCTTGACGGTTGTCGATTCGATCAACCTCGCGCCACTCGTCGCCACCATCACCGGATCAACGACCAACGGCAATCGATTCCTTTTTCGGAAAAAGTCTGCCAGGACGTGGACGTTCTTTCCGGAAAATAACATCCCGGTTTTAACCGCCGCCGGGCGCAGTTCTTCGAACACGGCTTGAATTTGCCGGCGTAACATCCCGGTGGAAACGGGTTCCACGGCCAGAACGCGCCGGGGATTTTGGGCGGTAAGACAGGTCAACGCGCTGATGCCATGGACCCCAAAAGCCGCAAACGTTTTCAGATCGGCCTGGATGCCTGCGCCACCGCCGCTGTCTGAACCCGCGATGGTCAGCGCCACCGGGCGTTGTTTGGTTCTCGGCACGGGTTTCAGCTTACCGGAATTCAAACGAGCGGCACAGAAAAACAAAAGGTACGGGAAGACAGTTGAGCGGGTAACGAGGCAAAATGACTTTGGTACCGGCGAGAGCGCGAACGGGCCGGATTTGCTCTACGCAGTGAGCTGCAGGATGAGATTGTTTAACTCCTGAATGCGCGGGGGTTTACCAACCACGGCATCTACTTCGGACGTGGTTTCGCCGTCCTCTTTCATCATGGTTCCCCAGCCGGTCATCATGACAATGGGCGTGAGCGGAGATTCCGCCTTAATGGTTCTGGCCACCTGGTGCCCATCGACGTCCGGCATGCCCAGATCCGTGATCACCATTTGATAAGGCTGTTTCTGAAGCACCGCGGCACGGAACATTTCCACTCCTTGCTTGCCTCCCGAAGCAGTTGTCACCTGATGATCCAGAGTCGTCAGACAATGTTTCAGCAACTCCTGCATTTGCGATTCGTCGTCGATGCAAAGGATGCGCAGTGAACGGTTTTGACCGGCCTGCAACGGCGAGGTCGCAGCCGCTGTCGACGAAGCCTCTTCCCGTATGGGGAAGGTCAGGCGGACACACGTCCCCTGGTTGGGCGCACTCTCAATTTCAATGGCGCCATCGTGGCGTCGCATCACTCCGTAAACCATCGCCAATCCCAGGCCCGTTCCTCCCCGCTTGGCTTTGGTGGAGAAAAAGGGTTCCAGGCAGTGTTGACGGGTTTTTTCGTCCATGCCAATGCCGTTATCCCGCACCTCGATTTCAATCTGCTTCTCCGAAGCCGGGCCCCTTCCGGGAGCCGGGCGGCTGGCAGCACGCGTAACCAGGGTAATGGTGCCGCCCTGCGGAAGGGCGTCGACCGCATTGAAGATCAAATTAATCAATGCCTCCCGCAAATCGCTGGGTTCGCAAAGGAATGGCGGCAACTGAGGTTCCAATTTGCGTTCAACCTGTATGGAAACGGCGTTCCGTTGCGAAAGGTCGCGCCAACGCGGACGGGTCAGTTCTATCACCTCGTCAATAATCTTGTTGATATCCACCTTGGCCAGCTCCTCGGTGTCGGAACGGCGACGGTAGAATTCCCGCATGCGCGCGACAATATGCGCGACATCTTCGCCGGCTTGATGAATGATTTGCAGATACTGGCGCGCGGCATCGGGCAAATCCGTTTGGGTGGCGAGCAATAATTCGGAATAGGCGACAATGGGCGACAACGCGTTGTTGACATCATGCGCTACGCCGCTGGCCATTTGCCCCAGGGCTCGCAGGCGTTCCTGTTGGACCACCACCTGCTGGGTGCGGCGCAGTTCGTCGTAAGCCTTTTGCACTCCTTCCGTCAGCCGCACCTGATCGTACAGATTGCGGCATTGTTCCTCGGTGGTCAGGATCTTGACCTGCAACGCCTCTTTCTCCGACCGGACCTCGGCAATTTCAGCGCGTATCTGTTCGGCATTGTAACGCACTTCCTCCATCACCAGCACGATCATGCTGACAGCAATAAAAAGTTGCAGCACCGCAGCGATCAGAAAGCCGGCGTTATACAGGTTCTGGTATTGGAGTGTGAAGGGATAACTGGAGAGGTAAAATCCCCATAACAGGAAACCCAGAGCCAACATGCCGGCACCCACAAATGGCATCTTCGTGCGCGCGCGAAAAAAGCACACCCCCGCAAACACGCTGCCCTGACCGATGAGGAGGAACACGGGCAGTTGGATTTGGAGCACGTTGGAGAGGACCCGCGGACTGACAAACGTCCAAACCAGCAGAAAGGCCATAAACCAGCCAATCAAACTTTGCCGGACCGGCAGGTCGAGAAAGCGGGCACTGCCCCACAAGAGGAAGACCGCGGAAATCGCCACGCAACCCTGCCTGAGCATGAAAATAAATTCCCCCTTGGCCAGGTTGGCAGTGGTCAGCCCCAACGTCAGCCACAGGGCATAAAACAACCAGGCCACCGTCCAAACACTGAAATAGGGTCGCTTCGTGTAACGATTGAGATAATAAAACAGTCCCACCAACACCCACACGCTCAGCAGCGATACAAACAAGGTCGCCTGCAGGTATTGTTCTGAAAAGTTCAAATGTGCGCTCACAAATTTCATTTTTCCACTCTCTCACGCGCTCCAAATCGACTGATTTCATCCCATACAGCAAACGGCGGGCCATTTTCACAACTCAGGCAGGCCGCATCCCACTTTCCCTTTTCAATCTCTCCAGTTGCAATTTATACTCCTGCCATGGACAAAGATCGGGTAGCGGAAATTCTGAACGAAATCGGGACCCTGCTGGAGCTCCAGGGCGAAAATCCGTTCAAAACACGCGCCTACCAGAATGCCGCGCGCACTCTGGAAAACCTGGGTGAACCGCTGGCAAATCTGGTTGCAGAAAAACGACTTGGCAAAATCAAAGGCATCGGTGCAGCCCTGGAACAAAAAATCACCGAACTCGTGGAAACCGGCCAGCTCGCCTACTACGACCAGCTGAAAGCCTCGATCCCCCCCGGTTTGATCGATATGCTGGATATTTCGGGATTGGGCCCGAAAAAAATCCGTGTGCTCAACCAGAAACTGGGCGTGGATTCGATCGAGAAACTGGAGGCGGCCTGTCGCAAAGGCGATGTGGCGCAACTCGACGGCTTCGGCGAAAAAACGCAGACGAATCTGCTGGAAGCCATCGAACGGCGCCGCATTTACGCCTCCAAACATTTGGTGAGCGATGCCTGGCTGGCAGCCGAACCGTTGCTGGAAAGTTTGCGCGGGCATCCGGACGTTATCCGCTGCAGCGCCGCCGGCAGCCTTCGCCGCTTCAAAGAAGTCATCGGCGACATCGATTTGCTCGCCTCATCAAAAAATCCGGCGGCGGTGATTGGATTTTTTGCGGCGCAGCCCGACGTGATCAAAGTCACCGCTCAAGGCGACACCAAGGCAAGTGTCATTCTTCGGGGCGGCATACAATGCGATTTGCGGGTGGTCAACGACCGGGAATTTCCATTTGCCCTGGCGTACTTCACCGGCAGCAAAGAGCACAATATCGTCATGCGCCAGCGTGCCATTCAACGCGGCCTGCGCTTGAATGAATACGGCCTGTTCAAATCCAAAACCGAAACCCACGACCTTAAACTGCTCGTTCCCTGCCGCGAGGAGGCGGACATTTTCGCCAGACTGGATTTGCCGTATATCCCGCCCGAGTTGCGTGAAGACCATGGCGAATTTGCCGCGGCCGAGAAGGACGACCTGCCCAAACCCATTGAGTGGACGGACTTAAAAGGCGCCTTGCATAATCATTCGGTCTGGAGCGATGGACATAATCGCCTCGAGGAGATTGCCGACTATATGGAAGGGCTCGGACTGGAATACTGGGCTATCACCGACCACTCAAAATCATCTTACCAGGCCAACGGCCTGGATGCAAAACGCCTCCGACAACAGATCAAGGAAATCAAAAAAATCAACGACCAACTCGCCGGGCGCGGCAGCGAATTCCGGCTGCTTACGGGTTGCGAGGTGGACATTTTACGCGACCGGCTGGATTTCGATGACGAACTGCTCGCTGAATTGGAAGTGGTCGTTGCGAGTTTGCATGTGCCGGCCAACAACGAAGCCGAAAACACCAAACGATTGATTCGCGCCGCGCAAAATCCTTTCGTTCACCTGATCGCTCATCCGACCGGAAGACTGTTGCTGGAACGCGAACCGTATCCGGTCGATATCCAGGCGGTCATTGATGCCTGTGCCGCGACCGGAACGTGGATCGAATTAAACTGCAATCCGCATCGGCTCGATTTGGACTGGCGGCTTTGGCTTCATGCAAAAGATAAGGGAGTGAAATGTGTCATCAATCCGGACGCGCATCGGAATGAACACGCGGGATTTCTCCGATTTGGCACTGGAATTGCGGCCAAAGGCTGGCTGGAAAAGGCGGATGTGGTAAACACCGCTCCGCTTAAGACGGTTGTAGGGAAATTAAGGTCGAAGCGTCTGAAAAACAACAGGTTTTGATTGGACTATGAGAATCTTTTATGTTCAATAATTTGTATAAAAAAAAGAAAATGATGTTTGACAGCACTGTTGATTTCTTGGTAATCCTTCCTGAGTCGTTGGCCGTTTACTTTTCCTTGAACATCAAAAAGATGTCGAGTATTGTGTATAAAAATTAGCCCCTATGAGAAAATTTTTTGTCTGTGCGGGTCTGGCACTGGCTGGCACGACCGGTCTTCATGCTGCTTACGCGCCGGATTTAAACTCCATGCAAACCACGAAGATGTGGAGTGTTTCGGGTACCTTGCGCGGTTTCTACGACGACAACTACAACACCGCACCTGACGGGCCAAACAAGCTCGGCAGCGCCGGATTCGAAGTCAGCCCTCAGCTGGATTTGAATGTGCCGCTGCAGCAAACGGAAATAGGGCTGCGCTACATTTACGGACTCTATTATTATCAAAACCGCGAAGATCTTGGTCAGAAACCAATTGACCAAACGCAACAGGTTAATTTGTGGGTGGACCATGCCTTCACCGAGCGCTGGCAAGGACGGGTGCAGGACAATTTGGCGGTCGGTCAGGAACCGCAACTGATTCAAGGTGGTACGTTGGAGCGCGCTAACGGAAACAACATTCACAATGATGGTGCCATGACGTTGAACACCCAATGGACGCGGCTCCTTGGTACCAGTCTGGTTTACGAAAATAATTATTACGACTATCAGAATAATGGAGGCAACTTTCTTAATCCCAGCTTGGCCGGGTTGTTGAACCGGCTGCAAAACGATCTCTCGTTGGATGTCAACTGGCGCTTGCAACCGACACTCGTGGGTTTTGTCGGTTATAAATATGAGCAAATCAATTACAATGGAGGCGAGCAGATAGGCCCTCCTGCAGGCGGCGGTGGGTTACCATTTCAGATGAGTGATAATCGTGATAACCGATCGCAATATGTTTATGTCGGCGGCCAATATACACCACTGGACAACCTGAATCTCCTGGCAAAAGTGGGTCTTCAATATACCGACTGGTACAACCCGGCTGCTGGCTTTTCGTCGTCCAGCGAAACTTCTCCGTATGCAGTTTTGTCGGGAACCTATACTTATTTGCCGGGAAGTTACGTGCAAATGGGATTCTACCAGTCGCGGAACGCGACGGATGTCACTGGATCAACTGCCGTGGGTCAACAAGTTACCCAGGATCAGAACAGCTCGACACTTTATGCGACTCTTAATCACGCGTTTACCCCGCGTCTGATTGGCAGTGCCAACGGCCAAGTTCAGTATTCAAAGTTCTATGGTGGTTCGGTTAACGGAGAGTCGCAATCCTGGTATTCGTTAGGGATTAACCTGGCCTATATTTTTAACCCGCATCTTTCGGCTGACATTGGCTATAATTACGACGATGTTACCTCTATATCAGTTCAGCCGGGTTACAACCGTAATCGCGTTTACGTGGGCGTAACCGGCACTTATTGAGTGTTAAGCAGAAAGCGTTACGTGAGCTGTCTTTGAACGTTTGAACAGGAGCAAGAGTCTTTTACTCTGGCTCCTTTTTTTTTGAATTATGGACCCATCAAAACCCGACACGATGCAGGAAGCCAAACTGCATTTTTTGGATTATTTGCGCATCCTGCGTATACGCAAGGCCATCATTATCACAGTCTTCCTGATTACTTTCACCATCGCCACGGTGGTGACTTTCATTTTGCCGGAATCCTATTCCAGCACCGCCCGAATCAAGATTGAACCGGATATCATCTCCGACATTCCAGGCGTCACCGCCGGCGGCGGCGGTGATGTCACCTATGCTCCCTATGACCCTTATTTCATTCAAACTGCGTTTGAAATCATTCAAGATCAGGTAGTGCTCAACAAGGTCATCGCCAAACTGGATCTCAATACCCTGTATGGCAAACGCTATAATGGTGGCGTCCCGATGCAGCAATTCCTCACCACGACCATGCTCAAGCGGCGATTGTCTCTGGACCCGGTTCGCAATACCAAATTGATCGAAATTACGGTTTTTGACGAGGACAAGAACATGGCGGCGGAGATTGCCAATGCCATCGTGGAGGCCTATAAGGATTACCGGCTCAACCTGCACGCGGATCAGGGGCAACGCGGCATCAAGGCCCTGGAAGACCAATACCAGGCAGATGAAATAAAAATTGATGCCGCTCAACAGAAGGTGGATCAATTGCGCACTGACCTTCACATTAACGACTACGATCCCAATTCCACCAGCCCCACTCCCACGCTGTCCTCCGAGATGTTGCGTAATTACAATCAGTTGATGATTGAATACGAGGCGCAATACACGAAGGCGGACAAGCAGTTGACGGAGTTGCAGCCATTAAGTCCTGAAAAATTAAGAGAAGTTCTCCCCACCATATTGCCGGACCCGACCCTCTCAGATTTGTTGAACAAGCTGAACAGTGCCAAACAGAATTTAGTCAGCCTGACGAACGATTACTCCCTGGCGAACCCGAATGTCATTCGCATTCAGGCCGTGATTGATGAGTTGAATCAGCAAATCGACGATCGGGTCGCCGGCATCATGGTGGCTTTGAACAACCAGGTGCAATCCCAAAAGGCCGCTCTGGACAGATTGACCGAGACGGTTAATGAGGCAAAGCAAAAGGATTTGGAAGAGTCCACACGCGGTCAGCCGTATTGGGAGGCAAAACGCAAGCTGGAAACAATGTTGAATTTTCACCAGTTGCTCGCGACGAAGATCGAGGCTGAACGACTTGATTCCGAAATTCCCAAAACGCAAATGGTGGAAATTGTGCGTCGGGCCGAACCCGGTAAGGACCCCGTGCGCCCCAACAAAACGTTGAACATTGTGCTGGGTGTGGTGGTGGGTCTGGTGGTAGGCATTGGCCTGGCGTTCTTCATCGAATACCTGGATACCAGCGTTAAGACCATCGACGAGGTCGAGCGGGCATTCCAGGCGCCGGTACTGGGAGTCATCCCCCAAAACGTCGGCTACCTGCTGGAGGAAGGACCGGACAGCCAGCACGCCGAAGCCTATCGGGTCTTGCGAACTCATTTTCTGTTCTCCCGGAAGGATGACAAGCTCAACAGTATCGTCATCATCAGCGCCGGTATGGGTGAAGGCAAATCCACTACGGCCCTTAATCTGGCCACCGTCTTTGCCCAGGCAGGCCAACGGGTGGTGATCGTGGATTCGGATCTCCGCCGTCCGACCCTGCACAAGATCCTGCGCGTCAGCAACAACGTCGGACTGACCAATTATTTGTTAAAACAAAACACGCTGGAAGAAGTCATTCAAACGACCTCGGTGCCCATGCTCGATTTCATGGCCAGCGGCAAACTGCCGAGCAGCTCGATGAGCATTCTCAATTCGCCGCAGATGAAGGATTTGATCGCCGATTTGAAACAACGTTACGATTTTGTGTTTTTCGATTCACCGCCCATCCTGGGTGTGAGTGATGCGGCCGTGCTGGCCAGCGAAGTGGACCTGGCCATCCAGGTCATCCAGTACCGTCGGTATCCTCAGCCGATGAATATCCGTGCCAAGCAATTGATTGAAAAAGCGGGCGGCGATCTGGTTGGCATTGTCCTGAACAACATTACCATGTCACAGGATGAGGGCTATTATTACTATTATTCGCGCAACGAAGACGAACTGGAAACCACCCCGCAAAGCACCCCGGAAGACCCTGATAAGATCGGTATTAAACAAAAGTATTGATTCTGCGGCCGATTTCACGAGGATTATTGTTAATGAAACTGTATTGGACTCTGTCGCGCTTCCAATGGCGGACTTTGGGGTTGTTGCTCGCCGGTCTTATTTTCAATGGATGTTCGTCATCTTCCGACGAAATCCTTTTTTCCGACAATCCTGCACCGTCTTCTGCCCGGACTGGTAGCACCGCCGGAACCGGAGCCACGCCAGCGGACGCTACCACGACCGACTTGATGGCAGCCAGATTTCATGTGGGAGATACCGTGACGGTGGATTTCTCCGGCACAGCCGATCCGATTCTCCAGCATGTCGAGCCGATCAAGGAAGACGGGACCATCACTTTGCCTTACATCGGGGCGGTTCGCGCGGTCGGCAGAACGGCGGGTGAATTGCAAAATGAGATTCATGATCTTTACGTGCCCAAGTATTATGTGCGATTGACCATCACGGTCAGTTCACCCCAACGCGTGTTCTATGTCGGCGGCGAAGTAAAACAACCCGGCCGCCAGCTCTATGTCGGCGAAACTTCCGTCACCAAAGCCATCCAGGCAGCCGGTGACTTCACCGACTTCGCCAACCACAGCAAGGTCTGGCTTATTCGCGGCAATGGAGAACGCATCAAGGTCAACTGCAACAAGGCGCTGCAGGACCCGACCCTGGACCCGCCCGTTTATCCCGGCGACCAAATCCAGGTGCCGCGCCGGATTTTCTGATGATTGAACTTCACATTCTGACAGGAAAAAAGGCGGGCAACCAACCGGTCGTCCGCCGTTTTCCTTTCCGGATCGGTCGCGCCGGCGGAAATGACCTTCAGTTAACGGACGACGGCACCTGGGACCAACATTTGACGTTGGAATTTCACCGGCGCGAAGGATTCAAGCTCGCCGTCGCGCCGAATGCCCTGGCGATGGTCAATAATCAACCGGTTCAGACAGCACTGCTTCGCAACGGGGATATCATTACGCTTGGTTCCGCCAAACTTCAAATCTGGTTTACCGCCGCCCGCCAGCGCGGTTTGTGGTTGCGGGAAAGATTCGTCTGGGCGCTCCTGGTTGCGGTCGTCCTCTGCGAGTTTATTCTGATCTACCGGCTGATTCGTTAGAGCGTTTACAGTTATGATGTAGCGCCGGCTTTCCAGTCCCGCAGAGCGGGATTCTGGCGACTTTCCAGTCGCCGGAAACGCGGGACAAGAATGTCCCGCATACTCGCAGCCAAGAATGTCTGCGCTGCATGAAAGATGGAACCGCTCTAATGCCGGAAATGCCGCACCCCGGTAAAGGCCATCGCCACCTTCCGTTCATCTGCCGCCGCAATGACCTCCGTATCCCGCACTGACCCGCCCGGTTGAATCACTGCCGTTGCCCCGGCTTCAGCCGCGGCAATCAAACCATCGGGAAACGGGAAAAAGGCGTCACTGCAAACGACGCTGCCTTTGAGCGACAGACCCGCTTCGCCGGCCTTCCAGACCGCAATCCGGCTCGCATCCACCCGGCTCATTTGCCCTGCCCCAATGCCCAGCGTCCGGTCCCCAGCCACGTAGACAATCGCGTTTGACTTCACATGCTTGACAATGCGCCAGCCGAAAAGCATCGCGTGCAATTCCGTTTCACCAGGCTGTCGGCGGGTCACAATTTTCAGATCCGCTGCCGTGGTCACCTTCGTGTCCCGCCCCTGCCATAAAAAGGAATCCACACCGACACTGCGAACGTCCCACGGCCGCGCGGTGAGCGGGGATTTCAACAATTTCAGCAACCGCAAATTCTTTTTCTTCTGCAAAATCGCCAGCGCTTCCGTGGAAAAATCCGGGGCGACAATCACCTCGCTGAAAATTTCCGCGATGGTATTTGCACACGCGCCGTCCAGGCCGCGGTTCACGGCGATAATGCCGCCAAAGGGCGCCTGCTTGTCCGTCGCAAAAGCCTTGTCCCAGGCCTCGCGCAGGCTCGCGCCCTGACCGACGCCGCACGGATTCATGTGTTTAAGAATCGCCAAAGTCGGCCCATCGTCTGCGAATTCGGCGATCAAATTCGCCGCGGCCGTCAAATCCAGGATGTTATTGTAGGAAAGTTCCTTGCCATGAAGTTGCTGGAAATATTCGCGGAATTTGCCATAAAGCGCCGCCGTTTGGTGGGGATTTTCACCGTATCGCAATGGCTGCACCAGCGGAACGGAAAAAGAAAGTGACTTCGGCAATTCGGATTTCCCGGTTCCGAATTCCGCATCGAGATGCGCCGCAATGGCCGCGTCATAGGCTGCTGTCCGCGCAAAAACCTTGGCCGCCAGTGTGCGGCGCAGTTCAAGCGTCGTATCGCCGTTGGCCTGGATTTGGCCGGCCACTTCCACGTAATCCTGCGGATCCACCACCACGGTTACACTGTCGTGGTTTTTGGCCGCACTCCGAAGCATCGATGGCCCGCCGATATCAATATTTTCAATCGCCTCGGGCAAGGACACGTCCGGCTTGGCCACGGTTTGCTCGAAGGGATAAAGGTTTACCACGACGAGGTCGATCGGGTGGATGTCGTGTTCACGCACGGCGGCTTCATGTTTGGCGTTACCGCGAATGAACAACAGCCCCCCATGAACCTTCGGGTGCAGAGTTTTGACGCGGCCATCGAGCATTTCGGGAAAACCCGTGTGTTCGCTGATGTCTTTTACCGTTAATCCGGCCTCACGCAGGGCCTTGGCCGTCCCGCCGGTGGAAATCAATTCAATGCCCGCAGCCGCGAGTGTTTGCGCAAATGAGACCAGACCATCTTTGTCAGAAACCGAAAGCAATGCCCTTTGAATCTTTGCCATAGCCCCACAAAATCCCCCAAAGCCGCCGATGCCGTCAATGGCAAATCAGGATCTTGGATTTCCCGTCGGCACCATGTCTGCGCCAATCGCCCGTTCCAGCCGCGCGCGGGCGGCGGCGTAGTCGTGCAACGCCTGGACTTCCGTGGTGCGCGCCTGCGTGAGCGACGTCTGAGCATCAAGCACATCCAATTGTGTGCCGGTGCCGGCGTCGGCACGCGCCTGGGCTTCGCGCAAGGCCTCTTCGGCCTCCGCCTGGACGGTTTTTTGCGAATCCAATACTTCCCGGGCCTCAATGAAAAGGGAATAGGCCGTGCGCACCTCCAGCTCGATCTGGCGTCCCCTGTCCTCAATTTCTGTCCGGGATTTGTCGCGGAGCGCCTCGGCTTGCACCACTCTTCCGCGGGTCAACATCCCATCGAAAATGTCCCAGCTCAGCTGCGCACCGGCATTCCAACCGTGGAGGTCGTGAGTAATATCAACTGGCGGGGTAAATTGCGCGTTGTACCAACTGTAACCGGCAAAAAGCTGGAAGGTGGGTTTGTAACCGGACTTGGCGGCGATGACGTTTTCCCCCTGCAAAGCTTCCGCTTTCCGCAGGGCAGCGAGTTCAGTACGGTTCCTCAGGGCCTGTTCGATGGCCTGCGGCAAATCAATCTGATACGGCCGGTCATCGAGCTTATCGGTCAAATTCAACGGAATGTCTTCCCAGATATCGCGCGGCAGATTGTAGCCGAGCAGGTTGGCCAGGTTATTCTTGGCAATGCGATAATTGTTCCGCGCCTGGATCAGGGCCGGACGCTCGTTGGCCACGGCCACCTCGGCGCGAAGCACGTTGAAATGCGGCACCGTGCCGGCCTTGTAACGGCGCTGCTGGTCCTCGAGTTCCTTGGTCAGCAGTTCCACCGACGCCTCGTTCACGACAATCTGCTGTGCGGCCAGTAACACGTCATAATAGGCCAGCCGCGTACCGAGCAGCGTGTCGTCCACCACGGTCTGATACTGCAACAGGGACTGCTCCTTGATCAGCCGGGCGGCGCGCACGGCCGACAGCATTTTGCCGCCTTCATAAATGGATTGCACCAGCTGAATACCTGCGTTCCAGTTTTGATTCGGTAATGGTCCAAGGTTTGGAACAGTTTCAACTGCGCTCTCCTGGGAGCCCTTGTATTGGCCGGTGGCCTGCAACTGGGGTAAAGCCACGGCCCGGGTCTGGATGACGATGCCGTAATTGGCCTGCAAATCGCTTTTGGCCTTGAGAATCGTCCCATTGTGGTTGAGGGCCAGGTTCAGACAATTGAGCAGCGACAACGGCTGCGTGATCCAGCCGGGGGCATTGGCGTTGGTGACGGCGTTTTGCGCGGAAACGTTCCAACCCACGGCAAAGCCGGCGAACATCAAAAAGAAAATGAATTTGATCGTTTTCATAATTTTAAACCAGTTTCAATGCCGCCGGCGCCTGGCCGAACCCGGCTTGGACCTCTGGGTTTCAGGGTCGGGCAAGTGTTTCATCGCGGCAAGCGAGAAGCGCGCAATATGCCCGGCCAGTGGTTCCACCGCGGACGCGTCCAGCCTTTGTTCCGGAAACAGTCGTGAAATCATCGTCCGGCAATGATGATAAAAAACGCACTGGCTGACGACGCTGAAACAACACAGCCGGACCGCTTCATCCTGAGGCGAACGGCCAAGAATCTCCGCCACGATGCTGCGGAGCAGGTCGGCCATCGGTCGCAATCGTTCGGCGACCAGCGAATCCAGCGCCCTGGTCGGCTCCACCATTTCGCGGGACATCATTTTGCCAAACCACGCGATGGAACCCTCGTCAAAAATGCGCAACAGAAACGAACGGACAAAAGCGCCCAGTTTTTCCTCCGGTGGTGCATCCGCCGCCACGCCCAGCAACGGCGGGTATTTCGCAAACGCCTTTTGTTGCGAATAACGCAGCAGTTCGGCGTACAGCGTCTCCTTGTCGCCGAAATGGTAATTGACGGCGGCGACGTTGGCACCGGCGCGCCGGCAGATTTCCCGGATGGTGGCATTGCGGAAGCCGACCTCGGCAAACACCGCGCCGGCCGCCTCCAGCAGCTGGTGGCGCGTTGCATCCTGGACCGGGGCCGGGACCCCGGACAACGGTTTCAAATTCATGTTTCAAACAAATAATTAAAACAATCGTTTGACATGTCAACTTTTTTTTGTTAACTGACTGGAAAACAACGAAATTATCGGCCTTATGATGCGAGTTAAAACTCTGTATAGTTTGGCTTTCACCGCGATGCTCGTCGTCGGCTGTTCGCCGGACTCGCCGAATCAGTTCCAGGGCTATATCGAAGGTGAATATGTCTATGTGGCGTCCCCGCTGGGCGGCACTCTGCAAGAGCTGGACGTGGCACGCGGTAGTGAGGTCACCGCCGGGCAACGGCTGTTCGAATTGGAACGCCGTTCCGAAGCCGATGCCGCCCGCCAGGCCAGCAATGATCTGGAGCTGGCCAAAGCCAACCTCGCCCTTTCCGAATCCACCCTGGCCCGTCGTGAACAGTTGCGCGGCGATCAGGGGGTGATTTCCGCGGAGGAACTGGACCGGGCCCGGGCCCTACGCGATACCGATCAGGCGCAGGTGGCCGCCAAAAGCGCCGCTCTCGCCAAAGCCAACTGGTCGTATGAGCAAAAGGAACAATTCGCTCCCACCAACGCGTTTGTGCAAGACACCTTGTATCGGGTCGGTGAATGGGTCGCCGCCGGCAAGCCCGTAGTACAACTCCTGCCACCAACCAACTTGAAGGTGCGCTTTTTTGTGCCGGAAACAATGCTGCCAAAAATCAAACCCGGGCAGACCGTCAACGTGACGTTCGATGGCGGCCAGCATGCCGTCCCGGCAACGGTCAATTACATCTCCGCGACCGCCGAATTTACGCCGCCGGTGATTTACAGCCAGGAAAACCGCGCAAAACTGGTTTACATGATCGAGGCAAAATTCGCTCCGGCTGACGCCGCCGACCTCCGCCCCGGACAGCCGGTGGATGTGGATTTGAAATGAAACATTCAACATTCAACATTCAACACCGAACGTCCAATGTGCTTGTGCGCCGGAATCGGTTGAGCGTTGAGCGTTGGAGGTTGAATGTTGCATGTTTTCTTGTTCAATGAGCTCGTCCGATCTTGTCATTGACGTCCAGGGCATCACGAAGCGGTTTGGTGATCGTACGGTTGTGAACAATATTCCCATGCAGGTGCGGCGGGGCGAGATTTACGGCTTCCTTGGCCCGAACGGTAGCGGCAAGACAACCTTTTTACGAATGCTCTGCGGCCTGCTGACGCCAGACGCGGGCAGCGGGCTCTGTCTCGGTTTCGATATCTGCCGCGATTCGCGCGAAATCAAGAAGAACATCGGTTATATGACCCAACGGTTCAGTTTCTACGAAGACCTGACCATCGAGGAAAACCTGGATTTCATCGCGCAGATTTACGGCGTACCGCAACGCAAAGCCGCCGTGGAAAAGAGCCTGGAAAGACTGGGCATGACCGCCCGGCGCCGGCAACTGGCCGGCACCCTTTCCGGCGGCTGGAAGCAACGGCTTGCGCTGGCTGCGTGCCTGATTCATGAACCCCAACTGCTCCTGCTCGACGAACCGACGGCGGGCGTGGACCCCAAGGCTCGTAGGGATTTCTGGCAGGAGATTCATCAACTGGCCGCCGAAGGCCTGACCGTTCTTATCACCACCCATTACATGGATGAAGCCGCGCGCTGCCACCGCGTGGCCTACATCGCCTATGGCAACCTGCTGACCCGTGGCAGCGTGGAAGAAGTGGTCCGTAACGCCGGGCTGACGACCTGGGAAGTCACCGGACCGGACCTGCCGGCTCTGGCCGAAAAAATCCGTGGCCGACCCGGCGTGGAACAGATCGTCGCGTTCGGTACCACGTTGCACGTCAGCGGGCGCGATGCAGCAAAATTACGGGAAAGTGCAAGTCCGTGGATGACCGGCACGTATCAGTGGAAACAAATCGAGTCCGGGCTGGAGGACGTGTTTATCAGCCTGATGGAAACGGCCAAAGATAACTTTGCTTGAAGTGATGAATTCCTGAATCCGAATGACTGGAGAATCTTCCAAGACAACCGTTGAAGCGTTAAAGCGTGAAGGGTTGAAGTGGGTTCATTGCACATCCCGCTTCAACGCTTCAACGCATCAACGCCTTACAATTTCCCCATGAAACTCTACGAGTTCAACTGGCGGCGGTTCTGGGCGATTGTCGGCAAGGAATTCATCCAGATGCGTCGCGACCGGCTGACGTTCGGCATGATGGTCGGCATTCCCCTGCTCCAACTCGTCCTCTTCGGTTACGCCATCAACTCCGATCCCAAACACCTGCCCACGGCGATCTACTCGGCAGACAACAGCGTCTTCGCCCGGACCATCGTCTGGGGCTTGCGCAACAGCAGTTATTTTGACGTTGTTCGCGAACCCAAAAACGAGGCGGACATTCAGAAACTGCTGGCCCAAGGCACGGTCCAATTCGCCGTACACATTCCGGTGGATTTTTCGCGAAAACTGGTGCGTGGTGAAAAACCGGATCTGCTCCTCGAAGCCGATGCCACGGACCCGTCGGCCATCGGTTACGCCGTCGGCGCGGTAAACCTGCTGGTGACCACGGTCTTAAATCGCGATCTCAAGGGGCCTCTGGCTGACCTGCAGGGGGCGACTCCACCGTTTAATCTTGTCGTGCACCAGCATTACAACCCCGAAAACATCACCCAGTACAATATCGTACCCGGCCTGATGGGTGTGATGCTGACCATGACGATGATTATCATCACCGCTCTGGCCATCACGCGCGAACGCGAGCGCGGCACCATGGAAAACCTGCTGTCCACCCCGGCGCGCCCTGGCGAAGTAATGATCGGCAAAATCGTCCCTTATATCACCATCGGATACATCCAGATCTTTTTGATCCTGCTGGCGGCGCGTTACTTGTTCAGTGTGCCAATTGTCGGTAGTGTGCCGTTGCTGGTGGTGCTGGCGTTCCTGTTTATTGTGGCGAACCTCGCGGTGGGCATTACTTTCTCGACCATCGCCAAGAACCAGTTGCAGGCGGTGCAAATGGCGTTCTTTTTCTTCCTGCCATCTCTGCTGTTGTCCGGCTACATGTTTCCATTTCGCGGAATGCCCGGTTGGGCGCAAGACATCGGCGAGATCCTGCCACTCACCCACTTCCTCCGGGTCGTGCGCGGCATCTTATTGAAGGGAAATGGCCTCGTAGATGTGACCCCCGATCTCTGGCCCATCGCCCTGTTCCTGGTGGTAAT
>JBGPDH010000007.1:0-27707 GCA_041482195.1 Verrucomicrobiia bacterium | reverse complement strand
CGACGCGCGTCATTTCGCGCGCGTCGCTCAGACCCTGCTTGCCGGTGCAGGCATTGGCGTTACCGGAATTCACGACGACGGCCTGCGCAATTCCGGTTTTCACCCGTTCCAGGCAGACTTTCACCGGCGCAGCGCAAACCTGATTGGTCGTGAACATGCCGGCGACGGTCGCAGGTACTTCGGAAACGATGAGCGCCAGGTCCGGTTTATGGCCCTTGTCCGACCCTTTGCCCGTGCCGAGTCTTTTGATATCGCAAAACACTCCACTCGCCAGAAAACCTGTGGGAGCGTTGATGGCGCCGGGAACCTCTTTGAAATGTACTTTCATTTTAAATATGGAATTGAACAACAAAGTAACCAGGGAACAAAGTTTTTTTGGCCTTCGTCGCTTCGTTCCTTGGTTCTTATATTTTCATAGCCTCAATCTCCAGCCGCACCATGCGAACATGGACTTTGTCCTCCGCGTCGGGCGGATGTTTGGCAATGTAACGTTCCATCACCGCGGCGATGAATTCCTCGCGCGCCGATTCGGGCACGCGTTGGATGTAAGGCAGCCAGGTGGTGCGCAGCCAGGCGGCAAAACCTTCGCTCCCCGGGTAAGTCGCGTCCTTGGGCATCAGCCGGACACGCAACGTTCGGAAGCCAAAGCGCGGAAGCCATTTTTCATAATCGGCCGGCGAATAAAAGAAGTACGGCCTCGCCATCCCCCGGAAAAAATCACGCCAGCGTTTCAACCGCATCTCCGGTCGCAGCGCGATGAAGACGTCATGCGCGTTGCCTTTGCCGCCGCAGGAAACAATGAGTTTTCCCCCGGGGTTCAAAACGGAGGCTGCGCCACGCAAAATCGCCTGGTGATCGTCCACCCAATGCCACGCGGCGTTGGAAAAAACTACATCGAACCGCCGGCCAAATTTAATTTTCCGCGCGTCCATCACGTGAAATTCGAGATTCGGATGTCTCTTCGAAGGAAAAGCTTTTTGCGCAAAAGCAACCATCTCCGTTGAAGCGTCAACCCCGGTGACCGTGCCGCCTGGCACGGCCTGCGCGATTTCCGCCGTTACCTTGCCGTCGCCGCAACCGACGTCGAGGACCTTTTCGTCGCCACGCAATTTCAGCCTGGCGATCAATTCCCGCGCCCAGGTCTGTTGCACGGCAGAATTCGCCGCGTAATCAGCTGCGTTCCAGCGGGCAGTAGGTAAGGCCGGCCTGGACATCTGGCAAATTAAACCAATCCAGCCGTCTCCGGGTAACCGCAGAGAATATTCAAACTCTGCACGGCCTGACCGCCGGCGCCCTTGACCAGGTTGTCTTCGGCGCTCATGACGATGAGCCGGCCGGTCCGGGGATCCAGCCGCCAGGCAATTTCAATGACGTTCGTGCCGTTGACGTTCTTGGTATCCGGCAGCGCCTTACCCTCGAGCAGGCGGACAAAAGGTTCCTGGCCGTAAGATTTTGCATAACAACCGGAAATTTTTTCATTCAGCGCGTTCATTTCCGCTGCCGTCGAAAAATGTTTTTCCGGCGCCAGATACAATGTCGTCAAAATACCGCGGTTCACCGGGACCAGGTGCGGCGTGAACTGGAGGGTGACCGGCGTTTTCGCAGCCAGCGACAGTTGCTCCTCGATTTCCGACAAATGCCGGTGTTTCTGTACACCGTAGGGCCGCATGCTTTCGTTACATTCGCAAAAAAGATAATCCGCCTCTGCCTTCCGGCCTGCGCCGCTGACACCGCTCAAGGAATCGGCAATGATACCGTTTGACTTGACCAGGCCGGCTTTCAGCAACGGAATCACGGGCAATAAAATGCTGGTCGGATAACAGCCGGGCGATGCGATCAATGAGGCCTTTTTGATCTGCTCGCGGTAAATCTCCGGAAGGCCGTACACGGATTTGGCCAGCAACTCCGGCGCGGGGTGGTCGTGGACGTAAAACTCCTTGTAAACTTCGTGGCTCCTGAGCCGGAAATCGGCGCTCAAGTCAATGACGATACAACCGGCTTCCAGCAACGGCGCGGCGTATTCGGCGGCGACACCGTGCGGCAATGCCAGAAAAACCACATCCGCCTGCCGGGCGAGCAGTTCCACCTTCGGCTCGGTGAAACGGAGCGTCTTCGATTTGGGGTGACCCGCGAATTTTGGAAAAACCTGCGCCAGCGTCTGTCCCGCGTTCTGGCGTGAAGTCACGGTCACGAGCTCTGTGTGCGGATGGTGGAGCAGCAAGCGGACGAGTTCCTCTCCGGAGTAACCCGACGCACCGATGATGGCGATCTTTTTTGCTTTCATTTTGGATTCAGCGGCCATTTCAACCGCCACAGTTGTAACTGTTCCCCGGGCAGATTTCCATAAAACGTTCGGGATACGCCAACGGCTGGAAACCGAACCGGGCGTACAGGCCGTGCGCATCCCGCGTCCCCAGCAGGAACCGCCGCATCCCTTGTAGCCGGGGATGCCCGAGCACTGCGGCAACGAGCTTCTTGCCGATGCCCTTTGCCCGATTATCCTCGACAATGAAAACATCTGCGAGCCACGCAAACGTGGCAAAATCGGTCACCGCCCGGGCAAAACCAATCTGCTGTCCATCTCGATAAACGCCAAAACACAGCGAATGTTCAAGGGAACAATCCACCATTTCACGCGGCACGCCTCGCGCCCAATAGCTGTGCTCACTCAGAAAATGGTGAACAAAGGCCCGATCCAGCAACGCGGGATCGTCCGAGATCAGCAGGTTGGTTTCTTGGATTTCGTATGGTTTCATGGCAATAAAAAACCCCGCCGGTTCTGCCAGCGGGGCTCGGAAAATTCCTGCGCGATTATCGTTTCGAGTACTGGAACCGTTTCCGCGCGCCCGGCTGGCCGTATTTCTTGCGTTCACGCATGCGCGGATCCCGTGTCAGCATTCCTTCGGCCTTGAGCACCTGTCGCAGGGCGGCGTCGGCCGAAATCAGCGCCCGGGCAATCCCGTGCCGCACTGCGTCCGCCTGCCCGTTGGGTCCGCCGCCGGCGACATTCACGCGCACGTCAAATTTTTCCGCCATGCCGGTCACGGCCAGCGGCTGGGCCGCCTGCGCCCGCTGGGTTTCGAGTACGAAATAATTGTCAAACGCCCGTCCGTTGACGGTAATTTTGCCATTGCCGGATGCGAGCCGGACACGCGCCACGGCCGTTTTGCGCCGTCCGGTACCCAGAAATTCGTTTTTCGTTTCTGCTGCCATAAATCAAATCAGGCCGCCGCTTTGAGCGGTTCGGGCTTTTGTGCGGCGTGCGGATGCTGCGGACCTTTGAACACCTTCAACTTGGTCAACAACCGGCTGCCCAGCCGGTTCTTCGGGATCATGCCCTTGACCGCGTGCAGGATGAGCTTTTCCGGATGCCGGGCGCGGATCTGCTCAACCGTGGTGTATTTTTCCCCGCCCTTCCAGCCGGAATAGGTCATGAATTTCTTTTGCTTTTCTTTCTTGCCGGTGACGCGGACTTTTTCGGCATTGACGACGACCACAAAGTCGCCGGCGTCGAGGTGCGGGGTAAAGACGGGTTTGTTTTTGCCGCGCAACACGTCGGCAACCTGCGCGGCCAGCCGGCCGAGCACGGCGCCATCGGCGTCAATCACGTGCCATTTCCGCTGGTCCAAATTCACTTTGGGCAAATGCGTTTTCATTAATGCAAAGGAGCGCTGAATCTATCAAACCGGCAGGCAAAGTCAACAGGTCATTTCAACCGCCCAGGTAAGCGCTTTTGACCAGCGGATTCTGGCGCAAGGCGGCGGAATCACCCTGCAACGTTATTTTGCCGGTTTCCAGCACATATCCGAAATGGGAGATTTCCAGGGCCAGATTCGCGTTTTGTTCCACCAGCAAAATGGTGATGCCCTGCTGCCGGTTGATCTCGGCGATTTTTTCGAAAATCGTCTTCACCAGCAGCGGCGCCAGCCCGAGCGACGGTTCGTCGAGCATGAGGAATTTCGGCCGGCTCATCAGCGCGCGGCCGATCGCCAGCATCTGCTGTTCGCCGCCGGACAGGGTCCCGGCAATCTGCTGCTCGCGCTCCTGCAACCGCGGGAAGGTCGCAAAGACGTAATCCAGCTCGCGTCGGATGACCGCCCGATCCTTTTGGAGGTAGGCGCCCATCTGCAGATTTTCCAACACTGTCAGGTTGGCAAAAATCATCCGGCCCTCGGGAACGTGGGAAATGCCGAGTTTGACAATCTGGTGCGGCAGCAGGCCGGAGACGTCTTTACCGTCGTAAAAGATCCCGCCGCCGCGGGCACGCACCAAACCGGAGATGGTCTTGAGGGTCGTGGTCTTGCCCGCGCCATTCGCACCGATGAGGGTGACGATGCTGCCGGGCTGCACCGACAGGGAAACTCCGTGCAACGCGGTGATCGCACCATAACCGACCGTCAGATTTTTTATTTCAAGCATTTATTACTCGTAACCGCGTCCCGGCCGAGCGCGGCAAATTTCAATTTCATCAGCCGCACCCGGTCGAGGCGCCGCTACGGATTTTCACCCAGATACGCTTCGATGACTTTCGGGTTGCGGCGCACCTCGTCGGGCCTGCCTTCGGCGATTTTCACGCCGTAATCCAAAACCGCAATGCGTTCGCAAATGCCCATGACCACCTGCATGTCGTGTTCCACCAGCAGAACGGAAATCTGGAATTTGCCCTTGATGAACTGAATCAACCGCATCAAGTCCGTCTTTTCGCTCGAGTTCATCCCGGCGGCCGGTTCATCCAGCAACAGCAGTTTGGGCCGGGCTGCGAGGGCGCGGACGATTTCCAGCCGCCGTTGGTCACCATAGCTCAAGCTCCTGGCAGGGGCATCGCGGAATTTGCCCAGGTGAAAAATCTCCAGCAGTTCCAGGACCTGCTCCCCGATGCGTTCTTCCTCGTCCCAGAACGAGCGTCCGCGCCAGAGCGCGTGGCGCACGTCGCCTTGCAGGTGCAAATGAAAAGCCGTGCGCACATTGTCAAACGCCGTCAGCGACGGAAACAGCCGGATATTCTGGAAGGTGCGCGCAATGCCCCGGGCGGTGATGCGGTACGCCTTGCTGCCGGTGATGGATTGGCCGTCGAAAAAAATCCCGCCTTCGGTCGGTTGATAGACGCCGGTGATGAGGTTAAACACGGTCGTTTTCCCCGCGCCATTGGGGCCGATCAGGCCGACCAATTCATTCCGCCCGATTTCGAGGTCCAAATTCGATACTGCGGTCAACCCACCGAAACGGATGGTAACGCGTGCGGTGCGCAGCAGTGAATTTTCGGTTGCGTTGTTTGCGGTCATGGCGCCGCTCCCTTGTATTTTTGACGCCAGGTGAAAAGGCCTTGCGGACGCGTCAGCATGAGCACGATCAATAACAGCGAATAAATAATCATCCGCGTGTCGCCGATCCAACCGAGATGCGGATATCCGGCGAGCTTGCGCAAACCTTCAGGCATCAGGGTCAGCAGCGCGGCGGCGAAGATGACGCCGGGCGTATTGCCCATGCCACCGAGGATGACCATGACCACAAAGGTGATGGACAGCATAAAACCAAAACCACCGGGAGTAAGAAACTGAATCGCGTGGGCGTAAAGTCCGCCGGCAATGCCCGCGAAAAACGCGCCGATGACGAAGGCAGTGACCTTGTACTTGGTGGTGTTGATACCCATCGCTTCGGCGGCCACTTCGTCGTCACGGACGGCGATAAAGCCGCGGCCGTAAGTCGAATGCACGAGCGCAGTGACGACATAGACGGTCAAGGCGGCAAAGCCGAAGACCCAGAAGCAATTGGTCCAGCCATGCATGACGCTCAGGCCACGCGCGGCGCCCACGGCGTTCATGTTCTGGAAAATGACGCGAATGATTTCACCGAAACCAAGTGTGACGATGGCGAGATAATCGCCTTTCAAACGCAGCGTTGGCAGGCCCACGAGCAGGCCCACCATCGCCGCGACCAGTCCGCCCGCCAGTAGAGCGCTCAAGAATAGCGCCTCGGACGCCACCGGATTTACTGCGCCGAATTGATTGGTAATGACCGCCGCCGTGTAAGCGCCCACGGCCATGAACCCGGCGTGGCCCAGCGAAAACTGGCCGGTGTAGCCGTTGATGAGATTCAGGCTGACGGCCAGAATTATGTTGATGCCGATGTTGTAGAAGATGAAGAGCGCATAGGGATTGATTTGGCTCGCGAACAGCGAGACCAACAGGCTCACGGCCAGCGCCACCAGCAAAAGGAGTTTGGCGTGCCGGAATTTCATACCTTTTCCACCTCCTTCCGGCCGAGCAAACCGGATGGTTTAATGAGCAGGATCAAAATCAAAATGGCGAACGCGATGGCATCACGGTAGGTCGAGGAAATGTAGCCGGAAACAAAAGTCTCCGTGGTGCCGATAATGAGCCCACCCAGCACCGCGCCCGGCAGATTGCCGATGCCGCCGAGCACCGCCGCCACAAACGCTTTCAAACCGGGCAGAATACCCATGAGCGGATCAATCGCCGGATAATTTATCGCGAACAGGATGCCCGCCGCCGCCGCCAGCGCCGACCCGAGCGCGAAGGTGAACGAAATCACAATGTCCGTGTTGACCCCCATGAGTGCCGCCGCTTCGGGATTGAATGAGAGGGCGCGCATCGCCATGCCGATTTTCGTCTTCAGCACGATGAACCGCAGCGTCACCAGCAACAGCCCGGTCACGACCAGCACGATGATTTGATTGCTCGTGATGCTCAATCCGCCAAGGTGTGCAATCGGATAAACGGGAATGATCTGCGGGAATCTTTTCGGCGCGGCGCCAAAGACGAATTGGCCGGTGTATTCGAGAAATAAAGAAACGCCAATGGCGGTAATCAACACGGTCAACTTCGGGTTGCGGCGCAGGGGACGATAGGCAAACCGTTCAATCACCACGCCAATCACCGCGCAAATCAGCATCGCCGCGAGCATGACCGCCAATCCGCTCAAGACGGACGGCGTGGGCAAAACCGCCGCGATCTTCGGCGCGAGATAAAACCCGGCGAAGGCACCGAGCATGAAAACGTCGCCATGCGCGAAATTGATGAAGCGAAGTATGCCGTAGACCATGGTGTAGCCGAGCGCGATAAGGGCCAAAATCGAGCCAAACGCCAGGCCGTTGATTAATTGCTGAAAAAATTCAGTCATTCAACGCGCGAAGAATGGCGCGAGCGGAAAAATTTGTCGAGTAAGACAGTGGCAAGCGGATTTGGAAATTCAGTCGGCGCATGACCTTTTCGTCAACCACCGAAGGAAAACACCAATCAGCAAAACAGTAACTACCCGGTCCGAGACACTTATAATTCAACCACCGGCCAAGCTATGGTGCAACCGTTTGCACGTAATTAAACTGCCCGTTCGTAATGGTTAAAATAACGGCAGGTTTTGAGGCATTTCGATTCGGATCAATCGTAATTTTACCGGTCACGCCCTGAAAATCTTTGGTCGCCGCCATCGCGTCGCGGACTTTCACCCCATCGGCGGAACCGGCACGTTTGAGGGCGTCCGCCAGGATCATCGCCGAATCATAGCCGAGCGCCGCCATGGAATCCGGAGTTTCACCGTACTTGGCACGGAATTCATTTACAAAATTTTGAACCAGCGACACCTTTTCATCCGGCGCAAGATGGGTGGAAAAATAATCTCCATTCAGTGCCGATCCACCGATTTGGAGGAGCACCGAAGATTCCCAGCCATCGCCACCAAACAACGGCACCGAAATGCCGAGTTGCCGTGCCTGTAATGCAATCAGTCCCACCTCGGTGTAATAGCCCGGCACAAAGATGCCGTCGGGATTGGTCGCTTTAATGGACGTGAGTTGCGCACTGAAGTCTTTGTCGCCACTGCTGTAATTCTGTTCGGCAACAATTCTTCCACCACTGGCAGTAAAACCCTCCTCAAAAAATTTCGCCAAGCCGACGCTATAATCGCTCTTCACATCTTTCAAAATAGCCACCGATTTTAACTTGAGGGTGTTATGTGCGAACCCCGCCAAAACCGTTGTGCCTTGAAAAGAGTCAAGAAAACACACCCGAAAAATATAATCGCCAACTTGGGTAACTTTTGGGTTTGTGGACGCGGGTGAAATCATCGGGATTTTGTTTTCCTGGCAAATCGGCGCGGCTTCGAGCGAACGCGATGACGCCACCTCGCCGAGAACCGCCACGACACCGTCGCTGGAAATCAGTTTGCGCACCACGGTGGCCGGTTGACCGGCCTGCGACAGATCGTCTTCCGTAATGAGCTGGATTTTTTTGCCGAGTACGCCCCCGGCGGCATTCAGGTCGTCAATGGCCAGGGCTGTGCCTTTGTGCGACGACTGGCCAACCGTGGCTTCACTGCCGGTTAGCGAGGCGAATTCACCGACCTTGATGACACCACCGCCGGCGCCGGTTTCCGACGGGGGCTTGTTGCAGCCCGCGAGGAAAATGCCGATGGCCAGCAGGCCGGCTACGGCGCCTGACGCACGCCCATTTCTCATAAAGTCTCCTGGTTGTCGTTTGTACCGCACCAACTGGCCGGCAGCCTAAACGTTTGGGCCGGGCTTTCAAGTCTTTGCGCATTCGCCACCGCGAAATAAAGTCATTTGACAAATGGCTGTTCATTACCTACCGTTCGGTAAGTTATGGCCAAACACGGTCCCGAGACCCGGCAGCATATTTTGCGGGCGGCGCTCAAGCGCTTCGCCAACGCCGGTTATGCCGCCACCTCCGTCCAGCAGATCGTCGGGGACGCGAAGGTGTCCAAGCCCGCGTTGTATTATCATTTTAACGACAAAGCCGGCTTGTTTCAGGCGCTGGTCAACCAGGCGCTCGATCAGCGGTGGGAGGTGATCCAACAGGCGGCGGCACGGGCGCGGAATCTTCGCGGGCAACTGGTGGAGATTTTGGCGGCATTGTTTGATTATTTCCACCAAAACCATGAGTTGACGCGCCTCGCCTTTTCGGCGGCTTTCGCGGCCCCCGGCGAAGTCCCGCACCAGGTGTGCTATCTTGACCGGCGCCAGCGCAACCTGGAATTCATCCATTCGTTGATGAAACAGGCGCGCGCGGCGGGGGAATTGGACAAACGCTTTGACAGTCGTGATCTGGCCTATGGTTTTTACGGGCAGGCACACCTGTATCTCGTGGCGCACATCCTGATGCCCAATTATCGTTTGAACCGCGCCGCGGCGGAACGCATTGTGGATTTGTTCCTGTCCGGTGCGGGCGTGAAGAAAGGGGGAAAAATGAGGTTATGAACGAGGAGAAGTCCGCCACCGCACCCGGTGGAAACGGGGCGCGGCTGGCGAAATTAAATTCACCATGGATTTTGTGGCCGGCAGCGGGCGGGCTGGCCGTGCTGCTTTTCTTTGGATTGGATTATCTGGTCACCGCCTTGACCCACGAGTCCACCGACGATGCGTTCATCGCCGCGCACGTGGTTTCCATTGCGCCGCAGATTGCGGGGCGGGTTTCCTCCGTTCCGGTCCTGGACAATCAAATGATCCGCTCCAATGACCTGCTCGTCGAGATTGACTCGGCGGATTATTCGACCACTGTCACGCAGAAACAATCCTCCGCCGAGGCGGCTGCGGCCAATTATAAGTCCGTCCTCGCCGCCCTCGACCTGATGAACGAGAAGGTGATCACGGCGGAAGCCATCGCCGATCAGTCCAAGGCCGATGCAGACGCGGCCCGGGCGACGGACACGCGGGCGCAAGCAGATTTTCAGCGTTATACCGAACTGCGGAAGCAGAACACCATTTCGGCCCAGGAATTTGATGCGGCGCAGGCGGCGGTCACAGAGGCTGACGCGAATCTGACGGCAGCCAGACAGAAGGCCATCGCGGACGCCTCAAAAATCAATGAGTCCCGGGCAGAATTGTCTGCGACCGAGGCCGCCGTGGCCGCGGCATTGGCGCAGATGCGTGCAGCGGAGGCCATCGTGCAGGCGGCGCATCTGGACCTTTCCTACACCAAAATCCACGCCCCCTGCGATGGGCGGGTGACCCGCAAAGCCGTGGAACGGGGCGATTACGTCCAGATTGGACAACAATTAATGTCGCTCGTCCCGGCGCACGTATGGGTCGTCGCCAATTTCAAGGAATCGCAGTTGAAGAACATGAAACCCGGCCAGCCGGTGCGGGTGGAGATTGACGCATTGGGTGGCCGGACATTCCGGGGACACGTGGACAGTGTGCAAGCCGGCAGCGGCGCGGCCTTCAGCCTGTTGCCACCCGAAAATGCCACGGGCAACTACGTGAAGGTGGTCCAGCGGGTACCGGTAAAGATTCTCTTTGATGAAGACCTGCCGGCCGATCATACCTTCGGCCCGGGCCTGTCAGTGACCCCGAGTGTGCGCGTCAGCCCTTTTGAAGTCCCCGCCTGGGTCATTGCAGTGCTGGCGGTGGTCCTGGCTGGCGCCGCGGCCCTGATCTTTCGATTTGTTTTGAATCGGAGGCTGAACGCCACTAGCAAGTAAGTCTCCCATGCCCGGCGACGTTCATCCTCAGGAATGGCGGCCGCGCCACAGCCCCTGGCTCGTCGCGGTGGGCGTGATGCTGGCAACCTTCATGCAGGTGCTGGACACCTCCATCGCCAACATCGCGCTGCCGCATATCGCCGGTAGCCTGTCGGCGACGACCGACCAGGCGACCTGGGTGTTGACCAGCTATCTCGTCTCGAACGCCATCATCCTGCCGATGACCGGCTGGCTGGGGAATCACTTCGGCCGGAAACGGGTGTTTATCTCGTGTATCGGGATGTTCACACTGGCGTCGGTCTTGTGCGGAATGGCGTTGAACCTGCCGATGCTGATTCTGGCGCGGATTTTGCAGGGCGCGGGCGGCGGCGCGATGGTGCCCATCGCCCAGGCAATCTTGCTGGAAAGTTTTCCACCCCAGAAACGCGGCATCGCCATGGCAACTTTTGCCCAGGCCGTGGTGGTGGCGCCCATCATCGGCCCGACACTCGGCGGCTGGATCACGGACAATTATTCGTGGCGCTGGATTTTTTACATCAATGTACCGGTCGGCTTGCTGGCGATATTCCTGGCGGAATGGCTCGTCGAAGACCCGCCCTACATCAAGCGCAACCTCAAGGCGGCCATTGATTTCACCGGGTTTGGCCTGCTGGCGGTGTGGCTGGCCACATTGCAGATCGTGCTCGATAAAGGGCAGGACGCCGACTGGCTGGGTGCCGTCTGGATCCGGTGGTTTGTCGGCATCTCCGTCGTGGCGATGATTGCGTTCATTCTTTGGGAATTTCGCGTGGAGCATCCGCTCGTGGACCTGCGAATTTTGCGCAGCGGAAACTTCCGTACCGGCCTGATCTTGATGACCGTCATTGGCATTATCCTTTACGGCACGACGGCGGAGCTGCCGTTATTTCTGCAAACGCTCATGGGTTATCCGGCTTTGCAAAGCGGTTATACGATGAGCCCGCGTGGGGTGGCGGCGTTCTTCACCACTTTTTTGGTGGGCCGGCTCGTGGGGCGCATTCCGATGCGCTGGCTGTTGTGTTTTGGTTTCTCCATGTTAAGCCTGTCATCCTACATGCTGAGCGGTATCAATCTCCAGGTCAGCATGGCCAGTGTCGTGCTGCCGACGATCCTGAACGGCGTAGCCATCAGCTTCATTTTCGTGCCGTTGACAACGGCAACCATGAGCCAGTTGCGGCAACAGGAAATCGGCAGCGGCACCGGTCTTTACAATCTGATGCTTAACCTGGGCGGGAGTGTCGGCATCGCGCTGGTCACCACCCTGGTGGCCCGTGGGGCACAGGCGCATCAGGCACTGATGGTCGGACATTTGACGCCGGCCGACCCGCTGTTCGTCCGGAGCCTCCACGCCACTCAGGCCATGCTCGCCGGGCACAGTGATCCGGTTACGGCGGCCGACCAGGCGTACGGACTATATTATAATATGCTCAACCAACAGGCGCATCTGTGGGCGTTTGTCGACACCTTCCGGGTGTTCGGGCTGATGGTGCTTTGTTGTATTCCGTTGATTTTCCTGTTCAAACGGATCAAACGCCCGGTCGTCCGGGCGGTGGAAGTGCAATAGTCGAAATGGCGTTTCCATCCTTAAAAAATGGCGGCCAGTGAGCGGCGGCCGGGTCTTCGATCGGTTTACCTGGAAACTTGAACAACCGTCATGGGCATGGTAAAACTTAAGGTGGCATGTCGGGCTCGGGCGAGAAACAACGAAAACGATCCTACCTGCTGCCCGGTATGGGCGGACGGGCTTACCGCCGCAAACAAAAGCTGATCCTGGAATGTTCCGTTCTTATCGGGCTGGGGATCGCGGTGCTCATGGTGACTCTGATGTATTGGATGGACCACCTCGGTCCCTGAAGTGACTGCCGCAAGACTTGACCCCCCGTTGTCGCCTGTTAGCATATCCAGAACATCAGGTGAAATTTTTTCGTTTCATCCCGGCCTTGTTGCTGTTTGTTTACGCGGCCCCGCCGTTGCAGGCGGAATTGGCGGATGGCATTCTCGCCATCGTCAACAATACCGTCATCACGCGCGAGCAGGTGGTGGATTATATTGCTCCGGCCATTGACGCCTTGCGACAGGAATATGCCGGCCAGGTGGATGGCGCGAGTCTCTTCGGCCAAAAAGCTTCCGATATTTTCAATGATGGCCTGGAACAGCTGATCGAACGTCAGCTGATCCTTCACGAATATGACACCAGCGGTTATGTCCCTCTGCCCGACAGTTTCGTGGATGAGCTGGTTCAGGATCGCATCCACGAACGGTACGGTAACCGCATCACCTTGATGAAAACCCTCCAGGCGCAGGGCATGACCTACGAGCAATTCCGCAAGGAAGTACGGGACCAGTATGTCATCTCGGCCATGCGCCAAAAAAATGTTTCGCAGGAAATTGTCATTTCGCCGTATAAGATTGAAAATTATTACCTGGCGCATCAGGACGCTTTCAAGATCGGGGACGAGATCAAGCTCCGGATGATCGTGCTCAACAAGAGCTCCCCGGACGACCAGGGCCCACACCGCATGGCCGCGGAAATTGTGACCCAAATCAAACAGGGCGCGTCCTTTGCCCAAATGGCTTCCGTCTACTCCGAGGGTTCACAACGCGAACAGGGCGGCGATTGGGGCTGGGTTGAACGTTCCGTGCTCCGCAAGGAATTGGCCGAGGTGGCCTTCTCGCTCCCGCCCGGCCAGATCAGCAGCATTATCGAAACGCCCCAGGCCTGTTATCTGATGCTTGTGGAACAAAAGCGTCCCGCCCACGTCAAATCGCTCAGTGAAGTTCGCGACGATATTGAGGCAACCCTTCGCACCCAGGAAAGATCCCGCCTCGAAAAACAGTGGATCGCCGGTTTGAAGAAAAAGTCCTTCATCCGTCAGTTCCCCTGACGTTTCGCGCATGACTCGCTGGATCGGCATTACGCTGGGCGACGTCACTGGTATCGGCCCCGAAGTCACTCTCAAAGCCCTCGCCGCCGAACCGGCCATCGACGAGACGCGCTATTTGCTGATCGGCGATGAAGGTCATCTTCAACAGTTGAACGAAAAATTGGGGACCCGGGTGCCGCTGGAAAAATTCTCCGGTTATAAAGCAGCAGGGAAACTATTCGTCACCCAACCGTTTGCCGAAGCGTTGCCGGAAAACCTGCCTGCTGGATCACCCGCCGCCGCCAACGCCGCCATTGCCGCACTGAAGAATGGCGCCCGGCGATGTCTCCGTCATGAATTGGACGCCCTGGTCACCGCACCGGTCAACAAGGAAGCCATTGTCCGTGCCGGACACCGGTTCGTCGGCCAGACGGAATTGTTTGCCAAAGCCGCCAAGACGAAGCGATATGCCATGATGCTGCTCGGGCACGACGAACACGACCGCTGGTTGCGCGTCGCGCTGGTGACCATTCATACAGCCATCAAGTCGGTTTCCCGGAAAATGACGCCGGAAAAAATCACACTCGCCATCGAATTGACCGCGCAAGCCTGCCGCGACCTGGGCTTGCCGCGGGCGAAGATTGCAGTCTGCGGTTTGAATCCGCACGCCGGTGAAGGCGGGGAATTCGGTGACGAGGAAATCAAAACCATCACGCCGACCGTGCTGGCGGCGCAAAAAAACGGACTGGACGTCGTCGGCCCGTTGAGCGGGGACACGGTTTTTTACTATGCCTTGCGGGGAGATTTTGATGCGGTGGTGGCAATGTATCATGACCAGGGCCTCGCCCCCCTGAAGGCCGTCGCCTTCGACACCGGCGTTAACTGGACGCTGGGCCTGCCGTTTATTCGCACCTCGCCCGACCACGGCACGGCTTACGACATCGCCGGGAAAGGAATCGCCAATCCGTCGTCCATGATTGCCGCGATCCGGCTGGCAAAACAACTCGCAAAAAATCGCTGTCGGTAGCACCTGCGTCCCGCGGGTCGTTTCGGGCGTCACGCCCGAAACACGGCGGGACGAAGGTACGCCGGGGATTATCCAATTTCCCTGCGCGTCTCCATTCACCGGAGCAATTCGGCGGGACGCTGAATTGAACCCGCCAGAGGCGGGTGCTACCCAATAAACTCCCGAATTTTCGTTTTAATATCCCCCCCGCGCATCAAGGATTCACCCACCAGGATTGCATTCGCGCCACATTTCTTCAATCGCTCCACGTCCGCGCGCGTGTGAATCCCACTCTCGGCGACCAGCAATCGCGACTGCTTTGCCATCTTCGCCGCGAGTTTTTCCGTCGTAGCCAGATCCACCTTGAAGGTTTTCAGATTTCGATTGTTCACGCCGATAAGCGCGGGGGAAATTCTCAGCGCGCGTTCCAGTTCGGCTTCGTCGTGGACTTCCACCAACGCGGCCAGTCCTGCTTCCATCGCCAAAGCGTGGAATTTCTGAAGTTGCCCGTCGGTCAAAATGGCGGCTATGAGCAGAATCGCGTCCGCGCCCCATTCGATGGCTTCCAGAATCTGCCGCTCATCGATGATGAAATCCTTGCGCAGTAACGGCAATGGTACCGCCGCGCGGATTTGCCGGAGATAATCCAGCGAGCCTTGAAAGAATTTCTCGTCGGTCAGCACCGACAGGCAGCTTGCGCCCGCGGCCTCGTATTCCCGGGCGAAGCGAACCGGGTCGAAATCTTCACAGATCAGCCCGGCCGAAGGCGATGCCTTTTTGACCTCGGCAATCAACGCGATGTCACCCTGACGCGGATTTCTTAGCGCGGCGATAAAGTCGCGCCGCTCGCCGTGCTCGAGCATGGCATCGCGCAAATCTCCCGACGCAATCAGCCGCGCCGGCAGTTTCGCGATTTCGCGTTTCTTTGCTTCTACAATTTTGTCGAGAATGTTCATTAAATGCAGAAGTCAGAATGAAGAATGCAGAAGTGATAGCGCAAGTTTCTTCATTCTGCATTCTAACTTCTTCATTCGTCTTCATCCTTCACCCCCTGCATCCGTTTGGCGGGACAGCCGGCCCGCAGCCAGCCGTTCACAAACGCGTCGAGGTCGCCATCCATCACGGCTTGCACGTTGCTGGTCTCGACACCGGTGCGCAAATCCTTAACCATGCGGTAGGGTTGGAAAACGTAACTACGGATCTGGTTGCCACACGAAATACTGCCTTTCTCACCGTAGAACCGTTCCATGTCGGCCTTTTGCTCATCCTGTCGTTGAGCGTAAATCCGCGAGAGCAACAGTCGCATCGCCGTGGCGCGGTTTTGATGCTGTGACCGCTGGGTTTGCGACGCGACGACCAGGCCTGTTGGAATATGCGTAATCCGCACCGCGGTTTCGACCTTGTTCACGTTCTGGCCGCCCTTGCCGCCGGAGCGGAAGGTGTCGACTTGGAATTCGTTCGGCGGGATGACGAGTTCCGTATTGTTCTCCTCGATTTCAGCAATCACGTCCACGCTGGCGAAGCTCGTGTGCCGGCGTTTGTTGGAATCAAACGGGGAGATGCGCACCAATCGGTGCACGCCCCGTTCGGCCTTGGTATAGCCGTAGGCATTTTCACCCTGGATCAGCATGGTGATGCTTTTCAGTCCCGCGCCCTCGCCGGGCAACGCGTCGGTGACTTCCACTTTCCAGCCGCGGGATTCGGCCCAGCGCTGGTACATGCGCGAGAGCATCTCCGCCCAGTCCTGCGCCTCGGTGCCGCCGGCGCCGGCGTTGATACTCAGGATGCAGTTCTTCCGGTCGTGCGGGCCATTAAGAAAAACCTTCAATTCCAATGCGTCGAGGTCCTTGAAAAACCGGGCAACGTCACGCTCCAGCTCCTGCTGCACCTTCAACTGCGCATCCGGCGGCTCGGCTTCGCCCAGCTCCAGCATGACCCGGAAATCATCCAGTTGTTTTTCCGCCTGAAGCAGCGGATCGATTTTGTTGCGGAGAGAATTGGTCTCGTCAATCAGCGTTTGCGCCTTTTCACGATTGTTCCAGAAATTGTCGGCGGCCATGAGCGTATTGAGTTCGCCGAGGCGCTTTTGAGCAGTGGGGACGTCAAAGAAACCTCCGCAGATGCGTCAGTTTCCCGGTGGCCGTCGTGATTTCGATTTTAACCGTCTCAAACATGGCGGCGAAACATACCGAAATCATTCGTCGGAATCCAGAAAGGATTCTCGACGATTTTGTCGCTGCCGCAGGCGCCGCCAGCGCCGCCGCGCTTCAAACAAGGCTAGCAACAGGAGCACGAATAACACCAGAAGCCCATAGCCCCATTCAGCATAAGTGTGCAACGACCGGACCACTTGCCGGTCAAACGGTGACATGGCCGAAACCAATTGGTTTGAAGCCGTGAAGGCGACAACGGGTTGAACCGGGACGGTCGATGGTGTGACATTGGTCATTTCAAGGGAATTTTGCACCGGCGGCGTTCCGTTCAAGATGGTCGCAGGTTCCATCGGGCGGTTAACCGAATTGTTCGCCGCCGGGCCGGGCGGGCTCGCCATCGGCGCAGTCGATTGCGATCCTGAGACCGGGGGCGAGCCGGCATTGTCGGTGGAAACGGAATCTGGATTAACGGCCGGGGAACTGCCCGGGCTGGAGCCGGGTGGACCGGCCATGATCGGGAGCGGATCAGGCATTACGGAAGGCAGGAACAAATTGTTGGCAGTCAATGGACCATTGGAGCTGCTGCTGATGGTCATGCCGTTCCATTCCTCCACATGGGTATCGGCAAACAACATGTTGCCTTTGTATTCGTGCAATTCCCGGGTCCACCTCACCACCCCACTGGCATCTCCCTGAATGATTGTCGGATTGAGGGATGAACTGTTGGTCATATTCCGGTCGCCCGCCAGGATGGAGCGGGACCTGAGCGGATCCGCGGTGACACCGACGAAGAAACTGAGATTGCTGTTCTGGAGCGCACGGAAATCCGGGGCGGAAGGTCGTGTATCGGCGGGACAAATCAGGATTTTGGGGGTGCCGAGCGCATTGGGCATTGCCTGAAATTGCCGGTAGGCAAAGTAAAATTCTCCGCCGACGAGGTAGCCATTCTGGACGAATTCCTCGGCGCCCCCCTCGCTCATGGAAACCTGCATGGGAAATTTGCCCTGGTGATCGTTGGCATATATATGAAATGCCAGACCGATTTGCTCCAGATTATTTTCGCACCAGATGCGTTTGGCCCGGGCTTTGCCCTCGGACAACACCGGTAACAACAAAGCGGCCAGGATGCCGATGATCGCGATGACCGTGAGCATTTCCACCAGCGTAAACGCGCCTGTCCGGCGAACGGATGGAACCGAGTTCATAGCCGATGCTTCCATCAGCACTGTATGTGCCAAGCCGTTTCACCTTGAAACGGCATAGACAACCATTACTGGAGCGCAGGTTTCACGCCCGTTGGCGTGGACTCTGCGCGTCAAGGCCTGCAAATCGAAAAGTTAAACGGATTACGGAATCGCCAGACGGTTTGTAGCGATCCCTGCCACTCGAGTCAAATCGGCACTGCTGGCGTGCTGTACGGAGCCATCACCCAACACAATATTCCCAGCGCCCTGATGCCGTTCTTTTGCCCAACTCAATGAATCGTTGGTACGAAGATTTAAGATACCGGGTCGAACTTCTGTTCCATTGACCATCAGATTATCATCGCCCGAAAGCAGTGTTTGCGGCTGTCTGCCGGCGGCATCCAAATTGATAAAATAACTGATGTTTGAGTTTCTGAGGGTTGCAAAATTAGTTACAAAAGCTCGGTTATTATCTGCCGGACAAATCAGGACCATTGGATTGTCTAACTCATTAGACATTGCGCAAAAAATTGCCGAGACGTCTCCTTTCAGTGCTAATTCCATCGCACCACCATTCGTCATTGAAATTTGCATCGGATATTTGCCGTTGTGATCGTTGGCCCAAATTCGACCAGAAATGCCGATTTGTTTCAAATTGCTGCCGCAATCAGGACCTTTATGTCTTTGGACGCGAGCAAACTGGGGTAAAATCATCAGGGCCAAAATCACAATAGCTAGAAGCACCACCAGCACCTCAGTCAGCGTCAAGGCGGCGATTCTATGATGGGCAAGCGCGGTTTCATGGCCGCGGCTTCGGGTTCATAGGCGAACCTTGGTCAGTGATTATTGTGCGTATTGGCCAGCGAAAGCGCGTAAAGGAGTAAAACGATAATAATAGCGGCGAAGATGACCGCCCCGATCCAAAAATAAGTGCCGACCCGGTTGCGCTTCTTGGTAAAAGTGGCCGTTGAGTCATACCCGAGCGGACGTCCTCCGCCGCTTTCCAATTCACTCAGGCTGACCCCGCGGGTCGCCGTTCGCGCAGCCGACTCGGGCTTCTTGGCTCCGGCCGGGGCCGGAGCGGGGGCCGACGACGATGCCGGAGCCGGGGCAGAAGCCGTTGCCGCGGGAGCGGGAGCGCCGTTTTCCAGCCGTAATTCAATCTGGCCCAGACGCAACGTCTGGCCGGGCTTCAGGACACTTTCCGTGATTTTTTCGTCATTGATGAACGTGCCATTGGTGGAATTCAAATCCTTGATGACCACCTCGTTGCCGCGCAGCAATACTTCACAATGATGACTGGAAACGGAGGGCTCGGCGATTTGAAAGGTGTTATCCTCGACCCGACCGATGGTGGTCTTTTCCACCTTCAATTCGTGGGTACGGCCGTTCAAGCCTTGACTGAGGATAACAAGTTTGGCCATAGCTTAGATGGATTTTATTATGGTCTGTGCCCGCTTCAAGTCAAACGCATTTCTTGGAGTTGATCGTCCGGATTCAACCCTGTTTCTGAATCATGGCCCGGAATTCCGCGAACAAGGGGGTGGAATCGTGCGGACCGGGTGACGCCTCAGGATGATATTGCACGCAGAAGACCGGCTTCGATTTGTGCCGCATGCCCTCGACCGTCTGGTCGTTTAAATTAATCCGGTCCACGGAAAGGTCCGAAGGCAAACTTTTCGGATCGACGGCGAACCCGTGGTTTTGCGACGTGATTTCAACCTTGCCCGACGCCAAATCCTTGACCGGCTGATTGGCGCCGCGATGTCCGAACTTCAATTTGAACGTCTTCCCGCCAAATGCCTGGCCGAGAATCTGGTGGCCAAGGCAAATCCCGAAGATCGGGACCCCGCTGTCCACGAGCGTTTTCACCTCACGTACAATGTAATTCAGCACTGCCGGGTCGCCGGGACCGTTGGACAGAAAAACGCCTGCCGGTTTGTGCTTTAGTGCGGTGGCGGCGGAGGCTGTGGCCGGCAGAACCTGCACGGCAAAACCGTGCTGCCGCAGTCGGCGTAAAATGTTGTACTTCAAACCATAATCAAACGCAACAATCGGGATATCCGCCGGCGGCAAAGGGTCGTGCAGGTTGCGCGCCTCTGCCGGCGCGCTGCCGGATGCCAGTTTGAAATTCGCGCTCTGCTCGTCCTTTTCGTCCCATCGAAATGCTTCCTTGTGGGTGACTTCCTTGACGTAGTCCACCCCGACAAAAACAAATTGCTTCGCGCGCTTAACGGCTTCCGGGTCTGAAATTTCCTCCGTGGAAATGAACCCATTCATCGCGCCACGCACGCGGAGTTTTTTGGTCAATGCCCGTGTGTCAATACCCTGAATGCCCGGAATGCCGTTCTGTTCCAGATATTCCGCCAGGGAAAAATCGGCGCGCCAGTTGCTGACAACCGGCGAGAGTTCGCGGACCACAAATCCGGCCGCGTGCGGACGCCACGATTCCACATCCACTCCGTTGACACCATAATTGCCGATGAGCGGATAGGTCATGGTGACGATCTGCCCTTTGTAGGACGGGTCAGTGAGGATCTCCTGATAACCCGTCATGGACGTATTGAAACAAACTTCGCCGCCAGCCGACGCGCGCGCGCCAAAGCCTTGTCCGTGGAAAATCGTGCCGTCTTCGAGGGCCAGAATTGCTTTCATCATCGAAATCAACGAACGATGCTAGAACGATTGGCGAAGGGGTCAAGCGTGAAGCAGATTTTCACGCAGCCACGCATTCGGAATTTTCCGCCCAGACCTTTTTGCCGCCCACAATGGTCGCCACCGCGCGGCCTTTAAGGTTCCAACCAAAAAACGGGCTATTGGTCGATTTGCTTGCCGTCGCGGTCTGCTCAAAAACCCATTCCCGGTCGGGATCGAATATCGTCACGTCCGCATCCGCCCCGATGCTCAGCGTACCTTTGGACAGACCGAGCAACTGCGCGGGAGCCACGGTGTACTTGGCAATAAGTTCCGGCAAACCCAGCCGCTTTGCGTGATAGAGTTGCATCAGCGACAACGCCAGTTCGGTTTCCAAACCGGTAATCCCGAACGGTGCATAGTCAAACTCGACTTCTTTTTCAAAATCACAGTGCGGCGCATGATCACTGCAGAGAATTTCAATCGTGCCGTCCGCCAGCCCTTCCAGAATCGCCTCCCGGTCGCGGGCGGAACGCAAGGGCGGGTTCATTTTGAAGTTGGTGTCATAGGCGGGCCACTCCGGGAGATCGTCCTGGAACCCCGCCAGCATTTTGCCGTCGTTGGCCCAAAATCTCATACTGCCGGCCACCGCCGCATCGGTGAGTGTGAAATGATGTGGACAGGCCTCGCCGGAGACCGGCAGGCCGCGTTTTTTGGCTTCGCGCAGCCGCGCAACGCTCCCCGCCGCACTCAGATGCTGGCAATGAATGCGAGCGCCGGTGAGTTCGGCCAGCAGAATATTGCGTGCCACGATCATTTCCTCACCCGCTGCCGGCCAGGCGCGCAAACCCAGCGCGATATTCCAGTAGCCCTCGTGCATCACGCCGTCGGTCACAAGCGAATAATCCTGGCAATGATCCATCACCGGCAGGTTGAACATTTTGGCATACTCGCACGCGCGGCGCATGAGCTCGTTGTTTTGGACGCAATGACCGTCATCGGTGATGGCCACCACCCCCGCGCGTTTCAGCGAACCGATGGGCGCGAGTTCCTCGCCGGCGATGTTCCTGGTGATCGCTCCGGTCACAAAGACATTCACGATGCCCTGGCGAACCGCGCGCTCGCGGATGAGAGCGACTGTGCCGGCGGTGTCCACGGCCGGTGAAGTGTTGGGCATGCAAACCACGGAGGTAAAGCCACCGCTCGCGGCGGCGGCGGTGCCGGTAGCGATGTTTTCCTTCGCCGTCTGCCCCGGCTCACGAAGATGAACATGCAGGTCAATCAGACCAGGACAAACCACCAGCCCGCTCACATCCATTTTTTCGACGTCCTGCGTAGCCTTGCCTGCCACATTGGCGCCGACCGCGGTGATTTTGCCTTCGGAAATTAAAACGTCCGCCTTTGCGTCCAGGCGGTTGGCCGGATCCACGACGCGACCACCGGTAAGAAGCAACGCTGCCATGCGCGGCGAGGGTACACCCCTGACATTGACAACGCAAGTCCGGCTTGTATGATTGGCACGTTCCGGTCGCGGGCCTGCCGCGTCAGTCTTTGGTTGTCTGGCGGGCCTGCCGCGCCGAAGCGCACAGCGCGAAGGCGGGCGTAGTTCAATGGTAGAACGGAAGCCTTCCAAGCTTCACACGTGGGTTCGATTCCCATCGCCCGCTCCAATCTCTTCCAAACGGTTGTCCGTGCGGTATATACACGAGGTATTTTTAACCGGCGGGAGGCGTAATCTTACCCGGGAACGGCACAAGTTTTGCTAAAATTGTTGCCTATGGACAGCGGGACAAGCCCTTTAAATTCAAGAAAGTCCGGCATGACGCCGACTGGGATCCTGGCGGTATTCAGCTTCAACTTGATTCACTGCCCGGTCTTGCCATGAACTATGCCACCACCATCAACCTGACTGCCGGGCTTCTGCAATGCGTTGTGCTCGGGTACGGATTGTGGCTGACCCGCTGCTTCGGCGCAGCCCGCGTGGGTTGGTCGCTTGTCTCCGTCGTTTCCGTGCTGGCGTTGCTGCGTGTATTTCTTTTTCAGAGCAGTTTTGCGTTCGGCGTCAAGGTGAACGTGATTTTCAGTGTGATCGCCCTGCTGTTGCTCGCCGGCATGATACAACTGGAGATTCTCCTCCGGGAACGTCAGAGATTGGAGTCGGTCCGCGAGGAAACCCGAAAGGAATTGGAAAGTAGAATTGGGAAACAGACGGCCGAACTGACCCAGGTGAACGGCGAATTGCGACGAACGGCTGAGCGCCTCAAAGCCGAAGTGGAGGAACGGTCGCGCATGCAGGAAGAGGCGGAGAAGACCCACAAGGAAATGCTCATCGTCTCCCGTCAGGCCGGCATGTCCGATGTGGCCACGGGTGTGCTCCACAATGTCGGCAACGTCCTGAACAGCGTAAATGTCTCCGCCAACCTCGTCGCCAACCACCTGCAGGAACTTAAAATCAACCGGCTCAACGATGCCGCCCGGCTCATGCAACAGAATGCGGCGGACCTGGGAACTTTCATCACCAATGATTCGCGAGGAAAACAATTGCCGAATTTCCTCCTGCAACTCGGGAAACATCTGTCCACCGAACAGGGCCTCTTGTTGCAGGAAATGGAATTCGTCAAGACCAAGATCGAACATATCAAGCAGATTGTGGCAACTCAGCAGGATTACGGCCGCGTTTCCGGTGTGGCGGAAAAAGTCCGGGTCATCGATCTGGTCGAGGACCTGCTGCGCATTCACAAGGCCGACCTGGACGAACACGGGGTCCAGATCCAGCGCGAATACCAGCCCGACCTTCCGGAAATTTCCGTGGACAAGCACAAGGTGCTGCAAATTCTGCTGAACCTGACGTCCAACGCCAAACACGCCTGCATGGATTCGCGGCGGGACCAAAAACTCGTGACGGTACGGGTATCCAATGGCGCCGACCGTATCCGGGTTGCCGTCGGCGACAATGGCATCGGCATCTCGGCAGAGAACATAAAAAAGATTTTTAACCACGGCTTCACGACGCGAAAAAAGGGCGGACACGGTTTCGGGTTGCACAGCGGCGCCCTGGCCGCCCGGGAACTGGGCGGCACCCTGCTCGCGCACAGCGACGGGCCGGACAAAGGCTCCACCTTTACGCTGGAATTGCCGTTAAAACCCAGGCACCAAACTTATGAAAGCTGAATCCCCGGTTCGCAATCGGCGTATTCTGATCGTGGATGACAGCCCGGCGATTCACGATGATTTCAAGAAAATCCTAGTCCGGTCCAATCCGGCGGGGAACGATTTTGAAAACGCCGAAGCCAACCTGTTCGGCCCCTCGGAGAAAGTGGCCGGAAACGAGCAGGATTTTGAACTGACTTCCGCCTTTCAGGGTGAGGAGGCGCTGGCAACCGTGAGCACCGCAGTGAAGTCGGAACAGCCCTTTGCCATGGCCTTCGTGGATGTGCGGATGCCACCGGGTTGGGACGGCATTGAGACCATCGTCCAACTCTGGAAGGTTGATCCCGACCTGCAAGTCATTCTCTGTACCGCGTACTCGGACTATTCCTGGAAGGACCTGTGCTCCCGGATCGGCGCCACCGACAAGATGGTCATCCTCAAAAAGCCCTTCGACGCCATTGAGGTGCTGCAGCTGGCCAATGCGCTCGTGGAAAAGTGGCGGTTGCTGCAACAAACGCGGCGAGAGGTACAGAATCTGGAGCAGCTCGTCGGCGAGCGCACACACGAACTGCGAACCTCCAATGTACAATTGCGCGCGGAGGTTCTGCAGCGCCAGACCGCCGAACAGGGGCTGCGCGGGGCGCAGGAAAAACTCAAACACTTCCTGTCCAAAAGCCCCGCGGTCCTGTATTCGCTTAAATTTGAGGCCGGCCGCCTCACGCCGGCCTGGGTCAGCGATAACTTTGCCGCTTTGACCGGACGCAAGATCGAAGACTGGTATCAGCAAATGAAGGAAGGCACTTTCGTCGAGGAATCGGACCGCACCATCGTATCCGAGAGCCTGCAAAACTTGCCCGCCCGAAATCATATAAGCCTGCAGTACCGCATCCGACGCGCAGATAATACGGTCCGTTGGGTACGCGACGACTGCCAGTTGTTGCGGGACGAGGCGCAACAGCCGGTTGAAATCATCGGCTGCTGGACCGACATCACCGAGCGCAAACAACTTGAAGAACAGTTGCGTCAATCCCAGAAGATGGAGGCGTTTGGCCAGCTGGCCGGCGGCGTGGCCCATGATTTCAATAACCTGCTCACGATCATCAAAGGGTACGTGAGTCTGCTGGAGGATGAAGACTGTCCGGCTGAAAAATGGGCCCCTTGTCTAAACGCAATTGCCAAGGCCACGGATCGCGCCGCCCATCTTACCGGGCAACTGTTGACGTTCAGTCGACGCCAGCTTTTCCAGCCAAAACCGCTCGCCCTCGATAAAATCGTGGCGGATACCAGCCATATGCTGCAGCAGCTCGTCGGGGAAAGCATCACCCTGAAAACGGAATGCAAAGCCGGTGATGCCTCCGTTACCGCCGACTCGAACATGCTGGAGCAGGTCTTGATTAATCTGACCGCCAACGCCCGGGATGCCATGCCTCACGGCGGCCAGCTCACCCTGGCCACTTCACCCTGCGCTATCGACAGCGCCCATATCCGGCAGCACCACGAAGCGCGGCCCGGCCCGCATGTCTGTTTGTCGGTCACGGACACGGGTTGCGGCATCGCCCCCGAAAATATGTCCCGCCTTTTTGAACCGTTCTTTACCACCAAGGACATCGGCAAAGGCACTGGGTTGGGGCTGGCCAGCGTTTACGGCACAGTCAAACAGCACGAAGGCTGGATAGAAGTCTCGAGCCGCAAAGGCAAAGGCACCTCGTTCAAGATCTTTTTCCCTGTGTCCTCGCTTCCGGTCGTTCCTGCCGAAGCCTTGTCACCGGTCCGGTCGGCACGCGGCGGCGGCGAAACCATTCTGATCGTCGAAGATGAGGCGGGTTTGCGTGAATTGTTCAGCCTCACGCTGCAACAGCTCGGTTATCGCGTTTTCGCGGAGTGCTCCGGGGCCAAGGCCCTTCGTGCCTGGTCCTCCCGACTGGACCAGATCGACTTGTTGCTGACCGACCTGGTCATGCCGGACGGCGTCTCGGGCTGGAAACTGGCCAGTGCCTTGCAGGCGGAAAAGCCGGATTTGAAAGCCATTTACATGAGTGGTCACAGCTCGGATGCGACCGGCCTTACTGCTGGTACCGCCAAAAACATCCGGTTCCTAGCCAAACCCTTCAGCGTCCAAACGCTGGCCGAAGCGGTGCGGAACTGTCTGGATGAGGCGAAGCAATTCATCAAGGGTAACGGCAGAACCCAGCCCGCGCTGCAAACCTGAACGCTGCCGGTTTCTCCTAATAAAAAATGGCGTAGGTCGCCCGATCGGCATCACTGATCGCCCACATGCTCACCGGGTCCACCGCCTGCGGGAACTTGATAAACCGTGCGCTGCCGTCCGCCAGCGCGTAATTGGAGCCGCCCAAAGTGCCTATGCCTTTCGCCTGGTTGCTGGTGCGGCCATTATTGGCATGGCGGCCTTGCTCGAGAATGCCGGTGAAATCGTTGCCGTTATTTTCAAGCATATCCATGTAAAAATCGCCGGCATCATGCTTTTTTTCGCCGAGCACTACCGTGACGGAGGGATGTACAATGGCGGTTTGTCTCAGGCCTGTTCCAAGGTTGAACATGTATGGTTCCAGCGTTCCCCAGCCGGTCGTGCCAAGCTGGTCGGCAAAATAATCATTCCAGCCGTTTATGATGTAACTGCGCGGTGAAGAGTCGGCGACATTGTTTGAGGAGCTGCCACCGCCGACAGTTGCGGGCTTGGAGAAGCCGGTGGCCAGGTCAGTGGGACAAAGTAACATTTTTATATTTTTGCCATAATTATCATAGAACCGGCTTGGCCAACTGTTGTTTTCGCTGCGGGTCGGGTAGGCGCCCCCATTGTCATTGACATACATCTGGGAAGCCAAACTTAACTGTCGGAGATTGTTCAGGCAGGCAATGCGTCGGCCGGCTTCCTTGGCGCTGCTCAAGGCCGGCATCAACATGGCGGCCAATATCGCAATAATGGCAATCACCACCAGCAACTCGATCAACGTAAACGCACGCAGACCACACCCCGGGTTTTCAGGGCTGGCCAATTGACCTCGGCCTGTTATTTTCATCACCATCCGATTTATTTGTGCGTCTGACTGAATGGTTGGACGGGCACCGTGTCCCGTGCATTCAATTTTTATTTATGACAAAGCAGAAACGAATTCTCATTGTCACCGCGCTATTGCTGGCTTCCCTTTATATTTACCATTTTACCGGCTGGTTCAAACCTAAAATCATCCAAATTTCCTACACCGAACGTGCCCAGTCGTCGCGTGGTCCAGCCCGGGCACGGTCCCCATTGATCGTTTTCGGTTTCGGTGGTCTGCGCTACCAGCTTTCGGAAATCAAGGTCGTCCCGTTGGCCGCCTGGCAAACCAATCATGCCGTGGCGCCCGTGTGGTACCTGGTGTCCCGCAGGCGGTCCGTACCGGTGGAATTTTTTGTCTACGGGGGAACCCTCGCTGGTATGGAACCGGCCGTCCCCGGGGCGCATGCCGAACCGCTGGAAACCAATGTGACCTACCGCCTTTTTCTCCGGGCCGGTGGCTATAAAGGTCAATGCGATTTCCAATCAGGCGGTCGACCGCCGGCCACATCGCCAAATTGATGTCTGTCGTCTCAGACGACTTCGCGAACGGCCGGGTTCCGGGCTGATTCAATTTTGGTTCCCGCAAAATGGCAGGCTGCCCAATGGCTTTTTCGGACTTCACGAAATTTGGGGAAATCTTCCGCGCACTTCGGCAGTTGCGCAATGGGACAACGCGGATGGAAGGGGCAACCGCTCGGGGGATGAATTGGAGATGGCACATCGCCCGGCAGCACGATGCGCTGCCGTTTGGTTTCCGGGTCCACTTCCGGCACGGCGGAAATCAGCGCCTGCGTGTAAGGATGTTGCGGTTCGCGGACGATGCTTTTGGCATCGGCCGTCTCCACGATTTTGCCGAGATACATCACCATGACCCGCCGGCTGATATGCTCGACCACCGCGAGATCGTGCGCGATAAAAAGGTAGGCAATGCCGTGTTCCTGCTGCAAATCGCGGAGCAGATTGATGATTTGCGCCTGCACGGAAACGTCCAGTGCGCTCACCGGTTCGTCGCAAATGATCAATTGCGGCTCCACCGCCAGGGCGCGGGCAATGCCGATGCGCTGCCGCTGGCCGCCGCTGAATTCATGCGGATACCTTTGCGCGTGGGCCGCATCCAATCCGACCGCGGCGAGCAACTCGAGAATGCGCTTCTGCCGCGCGGCGGAGCTTTCCGCGAGTTGATGG
>JBGPDH010000006.1:0-32780 GCA_041482195.1 Verrucomicrobiia bacterium | reverse complement strand
CCGCCCATCACCAGCACGTTCATGTCGTCGTGCTCCACTCCCTGATGTGCCGAGTAGTGATCGTGGCAAAGCCCGGCGCGGATGCCGGGGATTTTGTTCGCCGCCACCGAGGCGCCCACGCCGCTGCCGCAGCAGAGAATGCCGCGCTCCGCTTTGCCCTCGCGCACGGCCAGGCCCACCGCTTCGGACGAATCCGGGTAGTCCGTTGGTTCCGTGCTGTGCGTGCCGAGGTCCAGCACGTCTTGTTTCAATTCGAGCAGTAGCCGCTTGACGGCCTCTTTGAGTTCAAATCCCGCGTGGTCCGCTCCGATGGCAATTTTCATAGAAGCCTTTCTTCATTCGCTTTGAATGCCGTCAATGTAGCCTTGCGCTCCGGTCGGAACATTCGCTGCGTTGCCCTCGTCGGTATCAATATGCATCGCGAGCGCGAATTGCGGATCCACCCGTACCAGCACGTCGCCGAAAACCAGTTCGCGGTCGCCGTCCACCCGCACGCGCACAAAGGATTTGTCCCGGACACCATAACGCAGCGCGTCCGCGGGTGTCATGTGACAATGGCGTAATGCGCAAATGACGCCCTGCTCCAGCCTCACCGTTCCCGCCGGCCCTTCGAGCGTGCAGCCGGGCGTGTCCGCAATGTCCCCGCTCTCGCGGATCGGCGGATGCACGCCGAGCTTGAACTGCTCGGTCATAGCAATCTCCACCTGCGTGTACCTGCGCACCGGCCCGAGCACGCGCACACGCTCAATGCGACCTTTCGGCCCGATGATGTCGAGCTGTTCCTTGCAGGCAAACTGGCCGGGCTGCAACAAGTCCGCGTGCCGGGTCAGTCGATGTCCATGGCCGAACAACGCCTCGACGTGTTCCTGCGTAAGGTGAATGTGATGGGCGGAAACCTCGACCGGAAACGGCGACTGCTTCTGCGCTTTTAAAGCACTTGTGATGTAGTCACGGCTGACAGTGCGCAGCGCCTCACGCGCCATCATGCGCTCTTCATCCGTAGGCACTACCAGCACTGTCACCCGCGAATCGTCGGTGGTGATGCGATACACTTCGTCAAAGCTCCGAATACTTTCGGAGTTGCGCTGTTCATCGAGCATAATGCCCATGCAATCCAGCCCTTGCAGCGCCAGCGCGCGGACCTCCGCGCTGCCCTGGCCGATGCCGCCGGTGAAAACCACCGCATCCAGACCGCCCATCGACGCCACATACGCGCCCAGATATTTCCGCACCCGGTAGCAATAGGTTTTAAGCGCCAGCAATGCGCGGTTATCTCCCTCGCCGGCGGCCTTCTGCACTTCGCGCATGTCACTCGAAATTCCGGACAGGCCGAGCAGACCGCTTTGCTTGTTCAACAAATCATCGGCCTGTGCGGCGGTAAGACCATCGGTCCGTTCCAGGAAGGTGATGATCCCCGCGTCCACATCGCCACAGCGGGTGCCCATGATGAGACCCTCCGCCGGCGTGAAACCCATCGTCGTATCCATCGACCGCCCGTGATCCACCGCGCACAAGGAGGAGCCGTTGCCCAAGTGGCAGCTCACCAGCCGCAGTTCATTGGGGCGGCGCTTGAGAAATTGTGCTGCGCGCAGTCCGACGTATTGGTGCGACATGCCGTGAAAACCGTAACGGCGCACGTTTCGCTTTTCGTAAAGGTCGAACGGCAATCCGTAAAGATACGCGTAAGCCGGCAGCGTGTGATGAAACGCGGTATCGAAAACGGCGATATGCGGCGCCGCCGGAAACAGTCGGCGCATTTCGCGGATGCCGGCCACGTTCACCGGGTTGTGCAACGGCGCGAGCGGATTCAGCGCTTCAATCTGAGCCAACACCTCGTCCGTGATGAGCGTTCCCTCGGTGAATTTCTCCCCGCCATGAACCACGCGATGTGCCACCAGGCTGATCTCCCCTGCTCCGCCAATCACTCCGGTGTCCTTCGCCTTGAGTTCAGCCAGCATTGCGTCGAACGCCTCGGCAAATCCACCCTGCGGCAATTCGCGTTTCACCTCTCCTTTCGAACCGCGCTGGGCCAGTCGCGTGCCCGCCATGCCAATGCGCTCCACCACGCCGGCCATGTTGCGTCCCTCGTCCGCCGTATCGTAGAAACTGTATTTGAGCGAGGACGACCCGCAATTGATGACGAGTATTTTCTCCGGTCGTTCGCCCTTCAACTTGAGACCGTAAGGGTCCTCGCTCCGGCGCAACGCGGCGGCGGATTTGGCCGGGTCGGCCATGAGCGCCTTCATCCGTTCGGCGATGGTGCGCGAGATGTGCTGCACCACCCGCGGCTCGGCCACCATGATGGACTGGAACAACGACACCGGGACCAGCAAAACTTCGCAGCGCGATTCGGCAATGAAGTCGGCCAGCATCGTATCCCCGGTCATCAAAGCCATTTCGCCAAAGGTATCCGTGTCCTTTAAATGCCCGAGCACCTGCCGCACGCCGCCGTCGCCGAGGACGGATACGGACACCGTGCCGCTCAACACGACGCCGAAGTGCGCGGCCTCCGCACCGTGATGCGCGATGGCTTCGTTGGCCTCAAATGACGTACGGCGCGACCCGTTCACCAATTGCCGGAGGCGGTCATCGGAGAACTCTTTGAAGACGCCGACACGTTGTTTGAGAAAGTCGAAGGTGTCCATGGCAACGGCATTTTGTGAATTGAAAGTCACAACTCAAACGGCTGGTTTTCGTTACAGGCCGGGGTTCCAATCAGCCAATAGCTTTAATACACCCAAAAACTCAGTGTGAAAGGAAAAAATTCGCTCGCTACCGGATTTATCTTTTGACCAGCAAGAGATGGGTTGTGAATCTTCCAAATATTTCCAGGCGGCAAAGCAGCATGCACCTCAAATAGAGGCAAGCCCTTGACTTATCGGAATATTTCGCGAGAGTGCCACGATGTTCGTACGGCTGGGCAAAATGCTGGTTGTCGTCGCGCTGGTGGCAACGCTGGGCGCGCACTGGGCATTGCTGCAAACTGTCGCCTGGACGACAATGCTCGCCGATAACCTCCATTGCGGTTCATTCTGCGATGCGGTGACAAAAACCTTTGACGGCAAACATCCCTGCTGCTTATGCCGGGCAATCGCCGCCGGAAAGAAATCGGAAAAGAAAGACGAGTTCACCCCTCAAAATCTCAAATTTGAATTTCTGCCCGCCAAAGAAAATCCGGTCCTGGTGGCACCGGCGAGCTTCCAGTTATTGCCTCAACTCAATTCCTTCGCTGAATCTCTCCCACAAGAACCGCAGACTCCCCCGCCCCGCGGTTTCCTTGCCTGATTGAATCGTGGCCGTCGTTCGTGTCGCCGGATGCGGTCTTTGATTTTCTCCCTTAACTTTGAGACCCGCGACTGCGGTGTCCCGCAATTTTGAATTTTGGAATGAACAACAGAAAGATTTTGTTTTTGGCCATTGTGGCTGCCCTCGGTGCGCGGCCGGTTCGGGCGTGCGATTTGTGCGCCATCTATTCGGCCACCGAGGCACAAAGAGGGGGCAAAGGATTTTTCGCCGGGGTGGCGGAGCAATTCACCTATTTCGGCACGCTCCAGATCGATGGACAACCCGTGCCGGCCAATGGTGAATTTATTAACAGTTCCGTTTCCCAAATCTTTGTCGGATACAATTTCAATGACCGGTTCGGTTTGCAATTCAACCTGCCATTGATCTATCGCGATTATGGCTCGGCCACCGCTTACGGCAGCGAGTTTGGAATTGGCGACGCTTCGCTCGTGGGAAAGATGGTTCTCCTGAACAAGTCCTGGGATAAGTTCACGTTCAATTGGACGGCCCTGGGCGGAGTGAAATTCCCCACCGGCAATCCGTTCTGGCTCGGCCAACCGGACTTCGCGCCGGGTATCGGCGGACACGATTTGGCGCTCGGTTCCGGGTCGTACGATGGCCTTGTCGGTACGGGATTTTCGGTCCGTCGCGGCAGATGGTTTCTGGACGGCGAGATGCAATACGGCATCCGCAGCGAAGGCGCCTTCGAACACAAATACGCGAACGACTGGACGTGGGCGGGCGGGCCGGGTGTTTATCTGCTGCTGAACGACAATTACACCATCGCAGTACAAGCCGCCGTGTCCGGCGAAAGCAAGGGGATGGACACATTTAACGGTGTGCCCGACGAAGATTCGGCCGAAACGATTGTGTATCTCGGCCCGGAAATCCATTTTACGTGGTCGGAGAATCTGAGTGGGCATGTCGGCGCGGACCTGCCGGTAAGCATTGAAAATTCGGGCGAGCAACTGATGCCCAACTATCGCATCCACGCGGCTTTGACGTGGCGTTTTTGAAGCTAGAGCGTTTGCAGTTATGACGTAGCGCAGGCTTTCCGGTCCCGTAGAGCGGGATTCTGGCGACTTTCCAGTCGCCGCTTCCGGGCGGACGAAACAGGGGACAAGAATGTCCCGCCAACCCGCAGACAAGAATGTCTTCGCTACATGAACGATGGAATCGCTCTAACAGCCACGCCCGTTGAGTTCCGGCTTTGTGTCTCTGCCGATTTCACGCTTGCGGTTCTGCGCTTCGTCGGTCAGTTTTGGCCGTCGGCAAAACCCCACGCAATTCCCCATGCAACGGCGAAATTTCCTTAAACTCTCCATGGCCGCGACCGCCTGCGCGGTGATGGCGCGGGCCGCAGAGACCCGGGCGGCCACCGAACGCACCAGCCAGGGCCTCCGCGTCGGCGCACAAAAGGACCGTTACGACGAAGAACTTCTGATTATGGGCGGGCGCTTTGATTTAAAAGTTTCGAGTCGCGATACGGGCGGCGACCTTTGCATCTATGACACGCTCCGACAGGAAAAGGGCGGCCCGGCGCTTCACCTCCACCATTTTCAGGATGAATGGTTCTATGTTATCCGCGGCGAATTTATCGTGCGCGTGGGCGATGACACATTCAGCCTGCATCCGGGGGATTCTGCGTTTGCGCCCCGTAAGATTCCTCATGCGTTCGCCATGACGAGTGAGGGCGAAGGACAAATGCTCGTGCTCTTTCAGCCGGCCGGAAGCATGGAGGACTTTTTCAAGCAGATGAGCAAGATCGGGAAGGAAATTCCAAAGAACCAGGAAACTGTCCTGAAGCAGCTCTGGGCAGACCATGGCATGGAAATTGTCGGACCGCCGCTCAAGTTCTAGTCGCTGCCATTCCATATGACCAAAAGCCCGAATAAGACGTCGGAGCCGGGAGAACAGAAAACAGAGGACAGAGGACGGATTAAAGTGAAACAACTGGATTTGAGCATCCAAATCAGGGGGCGAGGAACCAGCCGTGTCCCGCGGGGCGGGATTTTAATCGACAGGCAAGTTGAGTGTATGCGCAATTTTGCAATTTCATGTCTCCTGAATCACGGCAATCCTTGAAACATTATCGGCCGGCCCCGGATTAAGCGCCTGTGCGATCATTTCATTGGGCTTCGCCACACTATATCACAGGCGGCGATAGCTCGATCGGACTATTGAATCGCGTGGCGCGAATCTGATTCACTGATCCGGCCGCAGGTAATGTTCTCCCATGACAAACACTTTCAAAACCGCTAAAAGGCTGCATTGATGGAGCGGATAATGATTATCACCACCGGCCTGCTGACGCTAAGTCTCCTGCGTGTTGTGGCGGACACAAATGCGCCATTTTCCCTTCAGCCACGCGAGGGAATCTCCTGGCTGACCAGACCTGACGGCGGGCGGTTCTTTTCATTGGGTGTTTGCTGCGTCAACCAGGGCGCTTCGCCCGAACAGTTCAACCCGAAGAATCCCGGCTACTCGGCATTTCAGCATTACGCGAATTCAAATGCATGGGCCGAGGCCACGTGGCAACGGCTCAACTCGTGGAACTTCACCACGGTCGGGGGCTGGAGCGATTATCCGGCTTTGCAGAAATGCCGTGATACGAACGCGGCATTCATTCCGGTGCTGGCTGTCGGCATGACGTGCGGCGTACCCTGGCGGGACATGTGGGACACCAACGTCATTGCGCGGATGTATCAGGTCGCGCGCGACCAGATTCTGCCGCTGCGCGACGAGCCGCGCCTGTTGGGCTACTACAGCGACAACGAAATGGGCTGGTGGAACGCGACGCTGTTCAAGATGACCCTGGAACAGGCGCCTGCCAGCGGCCAGCGACAGCGGCTGATTCAACTGCTGCACGAGACTTACCACAACGATTGGTCGGAACTCCTCAAAGATTTCGAGCCCGAAGGCGTTGGGAGTTTTGAAGAGCTCGACCGACAGGGAATGCTTTACCTCCGACCCGGCAGCCAGGGCATTCGTGTTTATCGCCGGTTTCTTGGCCTGATGGCTGAACGTTACTACTCGCTCGTGCACGAAATCATTCGCACCTATGATCCGCGTGGCCTGATTTTAGGCGATCGTTACCAGTCCTTTTACTATCCGGAAGTGCCGCAAGGGTCCACAGCTTCGGTGGATGTGGTTTCCATGAATTTAAATGCTGCATGGAACGATGGCACATTTCCCCGTTTTTATCTCGACACGCTGCATGCCTTAACCGGCAAGCCGATTATCGTCAGTGAGTTTTATATGTCTGCGGAACAAAACCGCAGTGGCGATAAAAACGACAGCAGCACTTTCCCGGTCGTAGCCACCCAAAAGGAACGCGCTGACGGTTTTCGTAACACCTTGAAAGCGCTGGCGCGATTGCCTTATGTCGTCGGCGCAGATTGGTTTCAATATTATGACGAACCGACGCACGGGCGTCCCGACGGTGAGAATTATGACTTCGGGCTAGTGGACATTCATGACCGGCCTTACGAGCCGATCACAGCAACGGCGCAGGAACTCGATCTGGTGGCAATCAAACGCGGGCCGCAACCGGCGCGGCCCAACGCCTCGCTCGGGGTGCCGTCTGCACCAAAGAACCCGCTCGGTCATTTTACCATCCGACTTGCGCTCGCAGATTGGGATCGCGAACGCGGATTTGTGAAGCCGGTTTCGGAATTTCCTGTTGCGGACTTGTACGTGTGCTGGAACGAGAAGGCGGTTTATCTGGGCGTGTACGCACAGGACATCGCCGAGGCGGCTTATTATCGGGACAAGATTATACCCGGGGCGGATCGTGCCGAGTGGATTGTCACCGTCAGTCAAACCAACCAGCCGATTCACGTCCGTCTCGGCCCCGGCGGACGACCGCTATGCGACCAACCGACCGTGCACCTTGTTAATCTGGCTGGCGAATATATGAGCACGCGAAACATCGCGGCCCTGGAATTGCCAGCAAAGTTGTTCGGTAAAACGAAGTTCAAGCCGGGCGACACGATTGAGTTCGATTCCACGTTTTTCACGCAAGCCCGCGCGGAGCAAGTTGAGTGGAACGGCACATTCACCTTGCACCACTGAAAGCACCGAAGTTTTTGCAGACGGCCACCCCAAAGTTTTAGAACGTGCTGAAGTCGGCGCAGGCGGCAACGGTTCTCGTGCTTGTTTATTGAGACGCGCCAAACGCTCGTAGCGCAGGCTTTCGGGCCTGCGGGTTGACGAAACTTTCCAGTTCCGTGTTCCTGAAAATGGCGACTGGAAAGTCGCCGAAACCAGCAGGCTGGAAAGCCTGCTCTACGGGACAGGTACATTGAACTTCGACAGGATAGACAGGATTCTTTAATTCAAATCCTATTGATCCTGTTCATCCGGTCAGAAAATCGGCGGCGGCGTGCTGTTGCTTTGTCCATTGCTGTCGAAGCCATAACGCCCCTGCGGGCGTTTGCTTCTCAAATACCCATCAGCATTCGTGGAATCTTCTTTCCTTCCACGCGCTCACCGAGGCCGAGCGGATATTCCTCCGGCATTTCAGCCGGATCAACGTAAGTTCCAAACATTCGGTCCCACAAGCGGAAGGTCGTTCCCAGATTCTGGCCGCGATGCAGCGTCGCCGAGTGATGGATGCGATGGTAATCGGGCGTGACCAGCAGCCAATTCAGCGGCCCAAAACTCATCTTCCAATTCGTGTGCTCCATGAATTGGATGAACAGGCCGAGCGAATAGCCGATGCCGGCTTCCGCCGGGCTGAGTTTGAAAATCGTCACCGGGATGACCACCTGCGGAATGTTGTAGAGGAACGAGTGCAAAAAGCTCGTGCGGAAACCGGAAAACCAATACATCTGCTCAATGGAATGATGCCAGGCGTGCGTGCGCCAGAAAAAATCGTAGCTGTGCTGCGCCCGGTGAATCCAGTAAATTACAAAATCCACCACAAACAGCGCGATGAGGATTTTGACCGCGCTCGGCAGGCTTTGCAGGGCGGCCACGACCGTCGCCAGGTGCGGGGGCGTCACGCTGCCGGCAGCTGCGCGGAAGAAATAATTGCACAAGCGGTTGACCACGAGCGCGAACGCGAAGGAAAGAACGTCGAGCTTGATGTCGGCCAGCCGGTCAATTTTGCGCGACGCCCAGATGCGCTCCCCGCATTCAAAGACCAGTACCAGCGCGAAAAATGCCGCAATTTCGTAGTCGTCAATTGGCACAGTCATGGCTTGGCCTTGATCCTATTTTTAAAGCAGATTCTTGAAACCATTTCAAGAACGAATACCGCCGGAATGTCCGGGGACCTGCGAGCATCGCCTCCCTACCCAATCTGCCGGGCGATCGCCAACCTTAAGGGGTGTGAGTCTCTGCACTGTCTCAGCCGTTACCCGGAATTTTTAGCGGGTGGATTTGCGAACGTCCGTCACTGACCGGGTAACTTGGCCAGGGGAATTGGGGAATTCCATTGCGGAATTGAAGAGCTGGTGAATTCAGCGCGCTTCGACGGCAGCCGACGCGGATTTGAGGCCCGGTGAATCGGCCTGGATTGTAATCACGCCCGGGTTACGGGAAGACTCGATAATGGCGAGGCACAAGCCATTGAAGGCGCTGCGCGTATTAGCTTTGTCCGATTCATGGCAGGCCGGGTCGCCGTTGCCCACGCCGAGCAAATGTCCCGCGCCGGTGACGCTGAATGCCACCTGGTTCGTCGCCCGGGGAACCGTGCGGCCTTGAGCATCCATGATTTTAACCGTGACGAGAGAAATGTCCGTGCCACCGGCACTGAGGGTTGTCTTGTCCGGTTCGAGCGCGACGACCGCGGGTTCGCCGGTGGTTTCCTCCCGGGTTTGAGTAATGATATTGCCTTTGTCATCATACCCCTTCGCGCTTAACGTGCCCGGTTCGTATTTGACCTCCCATTCCAGATGCGAATATTGCGGCATCGTTTTTCTGCCCAGGCTTTGCCCGTTCAAAAACAATTCCACCTGCCGGCAATTGCTGTAACACCAGACGTCAATATCCTCGCCTTCTTTGCCTGCCCAGTTCCAATGCGGGAAAAGGTGCAGCACCGGTTTATCCGTCCACCAGGACTGGTAGTAGTAGTAAACGTCCTTGGGGAAGCCGCAGGTGTCCATAATGGCGTACTGGGAACTGACCGCGGGCCACTCGAAGGGAGTCGGTTCACCCCGATAATCAAAGCCGGCCCAAACAAAGCCGCCTGCCATCCACGGTCGTTCGGCGACTGCTTGCCAGGCTTCCTCGGCGGTCTCGGCCCAATCCGGCGCGTTTACATCGTTCGCCGACACCTGACATCGTGCGGGATCCCCCTCATATCGGGCTGTATCTTTGGGTACGGTAAACGATTGGTGGGCATAGCAACCGCGCGTGCCGACCGCCGCTGCGATTTCCGTCGCGATCAACGGTTTCTTCGGAAACTTGCGATGCACCGGGTCGTAAGTGTCCGGGTGATAATTGAAGCCCTGAACGTCAATCACACCGGTCAGACCGTGACCAATTCCGTTGTTCATGGCGGCGGTCACGGGCCGGGTGTCATCCAATTGCCGGATTAACTTCACCATGGCGCGCCCTTGCCGGGCGCCCAATTCACTGCCCTGCTCCTTCTCCTCGTTGCTGATGGACCAGATGATAACGCTGGGATGATTTCGGTCGCGCCGCACCAGGTTTTCCAGTTGACCGAGGATTTCCGGCGAATCATCCAGGTGCCGATTTTCCGCCATCACCAACATGCCGAGGCGGTCGCACGCGTTGAGAAGCTCGGGTGCCATCTCATTGTGCGACAAACGCATGGCATTGGCGCCCATCTCCTTGAGTTTCTGCACGCGCCATTCGTAGAGACGGTCCGGCAAAGCCACGCCCACGCCCGCGAAATCCTGATGGTTGCATGTGCCTTTGATCTTGACCGGTTTCCCGTTCAGAAAAAAACCGCGGTTTGCATCAAATTGGATGGTACGCACACCAAAGTCGGTGGTGATCTGGTCGACTGTCTCCCCGCCTACCACAACGCTGGTGCGAAGACGATACAGATAGGGATGTTCACAGGACCACAAATCAGCTTTGGATAGCTTGAGCGACTGCCGAAAGTCATAGTTGCCCTTGGCTGCGAGGCGATGGGTGGTTCGCTTTGTTGCCATTACTGTGCCATCAGCATCGATCACCTCGCTGAATACCGTTATGCGATCCGCAGCCACCGCATCGTTCACCACGGTCGTGGCAATTTGCAGCCGTGCGTCGGCCTGCGCGCCATCACCGGGATGGTTCACCCGGGCAACCACGTGCACACCCCAGGGCGCCACGTGGGTTGGGGCAACCGAAACCAGGCGCGTGTGCCGGTAAATACCGCCGCCTTCGTACCACCAGCCCTCAAAATCTGTCGGATCCACGCGGACGACCAGGAGATTGTTCGTACCCGGCTTCGCGATGTCGGAGATATCGTAGTGAAAACTGGTATAGCCGCTAACGTGGCGACCAAGGAAATGACCGTTGAGCCACATTTGGCTGTCGCGGTAAACACCATCGAACTCCAGCCACAACCGGCGTCCCGGGTCGGCAGCAGGAATTGAAATCGTTTTGCGATACCAGCCCGGTTCAACCGGCAGGTACCCATGTGCTTCGTCCGCCTTCGGATCGAATGCACCTTCGACGATGTAATCATGCGGAACATCAACTCTCTGCCACGAGGAATCGCCGTAGGCCGGGCTGAGGAAATCCGGTGTCGGAGACAGGTTCCCGTTGGTCGAACCGGCAGTAAAAACACCAGGGATATCGCCACGATGAAATCGCCAGTCGAAGTCGAGTGAGGTAATCCGGCGCGGAGCGGTGGACACGCTTCCTGCCCAAACGGCGGGTGCGTCGCAGAACCACAACACGAACAGCAGCGCAGGCAGAATCAAGCTGTAGCGCGAGCGGGGAGACATCATTGGGATTGATTTCGACATGCCGGGCCAATAGAGAACCAGATAACAGGATTTTGTCACCTGGTTTGCGCTTAAGAAATAGTCCAATTGAGCTATAGGGAATGCCAAAAAATCCTGTAAAATTCTAGTGATTCATGATTTGTCTATTACGTTCCCGGTCACCACTCCTCCTGGCGCGCCTTCTGTTGGTGGTGTTGTCCGTTGCCACCCTGGAATCCCGCACTCTGACGGCGCAGACGACGAATCGTTATGAATCGTTTCGTTTCGGCGTGAGCTATTACCCCGAGCAATGGCCGGAGAGCTATTGGAAAGACGACGCACGCCGGATGCAGGAGTGCGGTGTCAACACGGTCCGCATGGGTGAATTCGGCTGGGCGCTAATGGAACCGCGGGAGGGACACTTCGATTTCAGCCTGTTCGACCGTGCCATCGACACGTTCGGCCGCCGCGGGATAAAGACCATTTTCGGCACTCCCACCGCGGCGCCGCCGAAGTGGCTCACCCACAAATACCCCGAAGTGCTCGGCGTCCTGGAAACCGGCCAGCCGGTGAACGACCAGTCCCGCCGCCAATACTGCTACAACAGCCCGGTCTACCGAAGGTTCTCCCGACAGATGGTTGAAGCGCTGGTGCAGCACTATCGCGATAACACGAATATTATCGGTTGGCAGATTGACAACGAGATGAACAACGAGAACCCGGAATGTTACAGCGCCAGTTGTCGCGTCGCGTTCCGCACCTGGTTGAAAAACAAGTACGGGACGCTTGATGAATTGAATGCGCGCTGGGGCACGGTGGTCTGGAGCCAGACGTATTCTGATTGGACGCAAATCGACCTGCCTTTCCCCACGCCGGCATTTCATAACCCGGCGCTGATGCTTGACTACAAGCGGTTCATCTCCGATTCAGCCACGAGCTACCTGGACGATCAGATTGAAATACTCCGCCGTTACCGGCCCAACGATTTCCTGACGCATAACGGCGTATTCAAGAACATTGACTATTACACCTTCAGCCGCGGTCTGGACTTGTACGCCTACGACAATTATCCAACCTTCGAGAACTCACCCCGCTATCAAACGGGAGCCATGCTGACACTGACCCGTGGTTTCAACGGGCGTTTTATGATTATGGAGGAACTGACCGGCCCCGCCGGCCAAACCTACCTGTTGCGCACGCCGCGACCGGGTGAGGCGCGCCTCTGGGCCATTCAGGCGGTTGCGTACGGTGCAGACGGGTTGCTGCACTTTCGCTGGCGTGCGGCCCGGCGCGGTGCGGAGGAATATTGGTACGGGGTGCTCGACCATGACAATGTCCCCCGCGCGCGCTTCGCGGATTTCAAACGGGAAGGACAGGAATTGCAGAAAATCGGACCGCAGATGGTCGGCGCAAAAATTGTTTCGAAAATTGCCGCCATCAAGGACTTCGAAGACGAGTGGGTTTTCGACTACCAATTTCTGACGACGGAAGTAAATGTCGGCACGGCCTATGGCGCGCTGTTCCGGGCGGCCTCGGAGCAGCGATACAGCATTGATTTCGTCGGCCCGACCGCCGATTTGAGCCATTACCGGCTGGTCTTCGCGTCCCAGTTGGCACTGATGGACGACAAACTGGCGGCGCGGCTGCGACAGTTCGTTGCCCAGGGCGGCACGCTGGTCATGTCCGCTCACAGCGCGATCAAGGACCGGGACAATGCTTTCACCGCCGCCACCATTCCCATCGGTTTGACGAACGTATTCGGCGTGGAGCTGGACTCCTTTCAGACTTATCAACCGCCGTCCGGCACAAACAACGCCCTCCGTTTCGACGACGGCTGCACGGTGCCGGTCCGGGTCTTCGCCGAAGTGCTGCATCCCACGACGGCGCGCGTGATCGGCCGGTGGGAACGCGATTATCTCAAGGATTCGCCGGCGGTAACCGAACAATCGTTCGGAAAGGGAAAGGCGGTTTATTATGGCTCGCTCTTCAACCTGGATGCGGCGCGCTGCCTGGTCAAACGTTATGCCGGCGAAGCCGGGTTGAAACCGTTGCTGGCTGACATGCCCGAGCAGGTTGAGGTGACATGCCGCACGAAAGGCACCACCGATTTTTATTTCCTGCTCAACCACGGCGACTCACCCGTGACCGTGACCCCGGGGGGTGGCTTTGTTGACGTACTCACCGGAGAGAGGGTTAACGCAAGCCTTACCCTCGCACCCTTCGACTACCGCGTACTGAAACGGGAGCGACCAGCCGGCTAAGCGCATGAGGATATATGCTGCATCCCTTTCAAATTTCCCGCAGAAAATTCCTTGAGTCGGTTTCCATGGCGGCTGCCGGGATGGCCATACCCGGCCGTTCATTCGCCGGAACTTCTGCGGCTGCCGCGCCATTGCCACCGTTGATGCAGTTTGATTACGGTGATGTAGCGCTGGTGAGCGACCTTCATGAAAGGCAACTTGAAGCGACGCACCGCGTTCTGATGGGCTTGAGCGACGACAGTCTGCTAAAACCACTCCGTCAAATGAGCGGCTTGCCGGCTCCCGGAGAAGACCTGGGTGGCTGGTATCATTACGATCCCGATTACGTGTGGGGTAAAGACACACCGGGGTTCGCTCCCAGTTGCGCCTTTGGTCAATGGGTGTCGGCGCTCGCACGCTGCTACGCCATTAAAAAGGACCCGGCCACGCGCGACAAGGTGTTGCGCTTAAATCGCCTTTATGCGCAGACAATTTCAGGCGATTACTATGAGAAGAACCGCTTCCCGACGTACTGCTACGACAAAATTGTCTGCGGGCTGATTGATTCACATAAATTTGTTGGAGACCCGGATGCGTTCTCGATTCTCGAACGCACCACCGACACTGCCCTGCCCCATTTTCCGAAGCACGCCGTCGAGCATGGGATCGTCTGGCGGCCAGCCCCCGACCAAAGCTGGACGTGGGATGAGTCCTATACGATTTCAGAAAATCTATTTCTGGCTTATCAACGCGGCGCGGGGGATCGGTATCGGGAACTTGGACGGCAGTACCTGGACGACGAATATTACGACCCACTGGCTGAGGGCCGGAACGTGTTGGCCGGCCGGCATGCCTACAGCTATGTGAATTCCCTTAGCTCGGCGATGCAGGCGTATCTGACCCTGGGCAGTGCGAAGCATCTGCGTGCGGCCCGGAACGCTTTTGACATGCTCTCACAGCAAAGTTATGTCACCGGCGGTTGGGGTCCGGAAGAGACGCTGCGCGCTCCCGATAGTCCGGACGTCTATGCCAGTCTCACCGACACCCATGCGAGTTTTGAAACGCCCTGCGGTTCCTACGCGCACTTCAAGTTAACGCGTTATCTGCTGCGGGTAACCTGCGACGCGCGCTACGGAGACAGCATGGAACGGGTGATGTACAACACCGTGCTGGGCGCGAAACCGCTCATGCCCGATGGACGGACGTTTTATTATTCCGACTATAACTTCAAGGGGCGCAAGGTTTACCGGGAAGACCAGCATTGGGCCTGTTGTTCAGGTACGCTGCCCCAGGTGGCCGCCGACTATCGCATCAACACTTATTTTCGCGATCCGCGAGGTGTCTGGGTGAATTTGTACGTTTCCTCCACCGTACGATGGGATCAGGATGGCGCTGAGATTGCATTGACCCAGGAAAGTCAATCTCCGTTTGACAGTGTGGTGCAGTTCAAAGTGAAAACCTCCCAAGTCAGGGATTTTACCTTGAATTTTAGAATTCCCGCCTGGACCCATGGCGCTTCCCTTTCCATAAATGGGCGCCGCCTGAACACCGGGATAACCCCGGGAACGTTTGCCGCGGTCCATCGCGAATGGAAAACCGGTGACCGCGTTGAACTGGATTTGCCGGCAACGCTGCGGCTCGAACCGGTTGACCCACACCGTCCGCAGACGGTCGCCCTGGTCTTTGGGCCGCTCGTATTGTTTGCCATCACCGACTCTCAACCATCATTGTCGCGCGCCGACTTGTTGAGTGCCCAAAGGCTGGATCGCCGTACCTGGCAGGTAACCACCGCCAGTGTGCCGCTAAAGATGCGGCCGTTTACAGACATTGGCGACGAGTCGTATTCCACTTATCTGCATGTCACTTAGTCTATCCGATCTCAAAGGGAGACCCGCTGCTGTTCCGGCGGCGTTAATCGCCTTTTCGTCACGAGACAATTGTGTTAGTGTCGTTACAGATCAAGCTTGGAAGAGTGTATGACGTGCAGTGTGCCCAGCTTTCACACCTGGATCCTTGTCTGTTTGCGGCTCCTGACCTGGGCCGTTGTCCTTGAAGGCACCGTCGCCTTGTCGGCAGAATCAAATCAGTCCGCTCCCCCCGCCGAAGCCGTGTCACCGTCTACGGTCCTGACCAATGCCGAACAGGTTCACCGGTTGACTCGTGAAGAGGCCGCCAAAGGCCAACCGGTGTTGATCCGTGGTGTGATTACGTGTGCCCTGTCTGATCCTGAGTTCAATGCCGCCGTGGTTCAGGACCGTACGGCAGGAATCTATATTGACCGCTGGAATCCGTCGCTCGGCCCGCGGCCGGAAGTGGGGGGATTAGTGGATATAGAAGGTGTGACCGATCCGGGTGAATTCGCTCCCCGGGTGCACGCCACACGGATCACCTGGCTGGGAACCGGGGAATTGCCGGCACCGGTTCAACCTTATTGGGACCAGTTGATCAACGGGAGCCTGGACACGGAATTTGTAGAGATTGAAGGCGTGGTGACCACCGTTCACCCCGACGGCGTTACGCTGCTGACGCACGGCGGCAAGATCAATGTCCTGGTGCTGAGCATGAAAGGCAGCACAAACAGCATCGCATTAAAACCTTACGAAGACGCACTCATCCGGCTGCGGGGTTGTTTGTTTGCCTCCTGGGATGCGGCAACGCATGAAGTCAACGTCAATGAAATCCGCATGTTCACTCCGACGATAACGGTCGTGGAGCCGGCGCCGGCGGATGCGTTTGCCGTCATACCGAAACGCGTCACGGACCTGCTGCAATTTGATCCGCAGGCCAGCGCGTTGAGACCGGTGAAAGTCTCCGGACAAATTGTGCTGAAACACGACGGGGAATATTTTGCCATGGATGGAACGAACGGTTTTCGGTTCATTCCAAAAGAACCGGTGAGTCTTGGAAACGGTGACCTGGTGGAAGTGGTCGGCTTTCCGAGCCTGACGGGGCCGTCACCGGTTTTGCAGGAGGCCATTGCACGAAAAACCGGCGTCGCTCCTGTGCCGGCTGCCCGGGAGCTTTACGCAACCAATTTGTTCCAGGCCGAAAACGACGCGGTGCGTGTGCGGGTCGAGGCACTGTTGTTGAATTTGAGTGACGACCGGCGAACCATGGAATTGCAGGCCGGTCTGCAGCGATTCGTCGCCCGTCTGGACGGGGACCGCCGGATGGCGGTCACTCCGCCCGCGTCGCCGGATGCCGTGCGCTTAAACGAAGTGGATGCGCCGCTGGGAAGCCGGTTGGAATTAACCGGCGTTTACGCGGGCAATGGAGGAAACCGCACCACCGGCACCGAAGTCGCAAACTTCGAGTTGTTGTTGAACACCGCGGCGGACATCCGGGTTCTGGCGCGGCCCCCGTTCTGGACGCTGCCCCGATTGCTGACTCTGGTCGGCGCGCTCTTCGGCGTGCTGGTCCTCGCGCTGGTTTGGATCCGGCTGCTGCATCACCGCGTTCAGCAACGTACCGCCCAGCTTCGAAAAGAGATGCAGGAGCGCGAACAAGCCGAACAACAACGCGCACTGGCAGTCGATCGGGCCCGCATCGCCCGCGATTTGCACGACGATTTGGGCAGCAGCCTGACCGAAATCACCATGCTCGCCACCGCCAGCCCGGGTCTGAAATTACCGGCCGATGAAGCCGCCGAACGCATGGAAACCATTGCGGGAAAGTCCCGTACGCTGGTGAATGCGTTGGACGAAATTGTGTGGGCCGTGGATCCGGAACGCGACACCCTGGCTTCGGTGGCCCGATATCTGGCGAGTTATGCGGAAGAATATCTCGCCGGCTTGCACGTCGCCTGCCGCGTGCAAATCCCCAATTCGTCTCCCGATCTGGTTGTGTCCGGGGAAGTGCGTCATCACCTTTTTCTCGCGGTGAAGGAGGCGCTCAACAACGCCATCCGCCACGGCGGCGCCACCGAGATCGGCTTCCGCGTGCGCGTATTGAATAGCAGCCTGTTGATATCCATCACCGACAACGGAAGCGGTTTTGATCCCGCCGGGGGTTCCAATGGACACGGCCTCTTGAATCTCCGCCAGCGGCTGGAGCATTTGCATGGTCGTTGCGAACTGGAATCCACCCCCGGCGCGGGCACCACGGTCTCCCTGCAACTGCCGCTACCGATCCCCCATCACCTGACATGACTAACGTCGCCATCGTTGAAGACAACGCCGTGATGCGAAACACTTTCCGCCAGTGGATTGAGGCTGCGCCGGGATTTAAGTGTGTGTTTGCCTGCGCCACCGCTGAGGAAGCACTGGCGGAACTCCCGCGACTCAATCCAGACGTCGTGCTCATGGACGTCCATTTGCCCGGGGCATCGGGTATCGCCTGCACGGCCCAGTTGAAGGAAAAGCTTCCCGACGTTCAGGTCATCATTGTGACCGTCTATCGCAATCACGAATTGATTTTTCAGGCGTTGCAGGCCGGCGCCTGCGGCTATTTGTTGAAGCGTTCCAGTCCCGAGGAACTGCTCAAGGCGATCAGTGAAGTGCGTTCCGGCGGCGCGCCGATGACGAGCGAGATTGCCCGCATGCTGGTGGAAGCGTTTCAAAAAAAGCCGGCGTCGCTCACGTCCGGTGACGGGCTCACCCAGCGTGAATCCGAAATCCTGGTTTTGCTTTCCGAGGGCCTCAGCAACAAGGAAATCGCCGATCGCGTCAATATCAGTTACGACACCGTGCGGGCACACTTGCGGCACATTTACGAAAAGCTTCACGTGCGCGGGCGTACGGAGGCAGTGAGGAAGTATTTTAAATCTTCAAACCCTGTGACAACGGGATTGGGCGGCCCGACCGCGAATTAGTTTATTTCATAACCCGGAATAACCGCATGAACATGCGTCCCGTTTGCCTGGTCTACGCACCCGCGTATAGTCCAATTGAGCAATAGCGGTAATGATTGGCTTTCGTTAAAGTTAACCGGTTCCATGAGAATTGGTGCGAGACAGTTCGGCACAAGAATCAATCCGAATACCCTATGAGAAGTCATTTCAGCCCTCCCTCAGTCAGGAAGACAAAAATGAGAAGCCATTTTGTCAGCGGTGCGGCCATGGCCTGCGCTGTTGCTGGCACCTCAACCCTGATGTTGGAGGGCAACTGCTCGGCACAAACTCTTATCGCCGCGGATTATGCCACCAATGCCACCTATCAGTCCGGCTGGTCAGCCGGCCAAAACGGCGGGAACGGCTTCGGCGCTTGGAGCTTTGATGCGACTGTCGATAATAACGGGAATCCCGATCCGGGCGGGCAGCAAACGATAAGCAGCGCATCCCCGGTTGGAATCGCCTGGGCCCTGTTTAATCTGGGAAGCGCGCCCGCTGGGGCCGGCATCAGCAACGTCGGGCGAGCCATTAATGGACCGGGCGGGTTGCAGCCCGGCCAGACGTTCGAGACGGTGATAAAGAACCCCACCGCCTATCATTATTATGGCGGCTTTGATATCTTATTTTATAACGGTACCACCAACCTTCCGGCGGGTAATAACACCTCTGCACTCAGAATGCTGGTGTTTAATTATTTTAATACCCACTGGAAGATTTCAGATAACACCGGCACCACTGTAACCCCTCTTACGTCCGCCACCACAGGTGCGGCGGGCATGAAGTTTGATTTCACACTACTCTCGACCAATACCTATTCACTCACGATGACGCCGTTGAGCAATCCATCCGCAGCCTACATGCAGACGGGAACGCTCAGGACAAACTTGCCGATCAATTGGGTCAATTACCGGTTATGGAACGGCCAGTCCAGCGGATCGAATGATTTGGCCGAAAATTTTGAAATCAGCAGCATGACCGTCGCGGGATTGACATTGAATATTCAAGTCGTGGGTCCAAACGCAGTCCTGTCGTGGCCCACGAATGCCTTTGGCGCCCATCTGGCATCCACCTTGAATCTTGGTACGGGGGCGTCCTGGAGCACGAATTTCCCGTCACCTGTCACTGTTAACGGACTCAATGTCGTGACCAACCCCATCGCGAATACGCAGCAGTTTTACCGACTCCAACCATAAGCCGCCTATGACTGCAAAAACATTCAACCCTATCGCCAACATCGGGCTTGAACGAAACCGACATCAGGCCGCCACGCGTCAGGGTTTCACGCTTATTGAGTTGCTGGTGGTCATTGCCATCATCGCCATTCTCGCCGCGATGTTGTTGCCGGCATTAGGCGCGGCAAAAAACAAGGCGCAGGCGCTCAAATGTATGAGCAATTCCCGCCAACTGATGCTTGGTTGGATTCAATATCCCGGTGATAACAACGACCAGCTTGTGAACAATTACGGCGGTGCTTCGCCGGCGCAAGAAGAGCAAAATCAGACTTACCGCAGTTGGGTGAATAACGTTATGAGTTGGCAGCCCAGCGACCCTGTTGTCGGCATGCCCGTTGATGACCTCGACGGCATCACCAAGGCGCCCTTTTATCAATATACCCGGAGTACTGCAATTTATAAGTGCCCGGCCGATAAGTATGTCGGCCCTTTACAGCGAGCAGCGGGTATTAAGTCGCGTCCACGCTCCTACTCGATGAACGGTTTCTTTGGCGCCTTTTTGCCCCCTGAGAAAATTCTCCCAAACTCGTTTGCCGCCCTCCACCCTAGTGTCAATAACAACTATCCGACGTATCGCCAGTTCCTGACCAGCACCAGCATTCGTCATCCGTCACAATCTTTTGTCCTTCTGGATGAACATCCGGACAGTATTAACGACGGCTACTTTCAAACCGATCCCACTCCGACACCGTCGTCTTTTGCTGATTTGCCCGCCTCGTATCATGCCGGCGGCTGCGGCATTGCCTTTGCCGACGGACATTCAGAAATTCACATCTGGAAAAGCAAAGTCTGCACCACTTTGCCGGTGACGTACCAATGGCATCCCACCTGGCCATCCTTTAGCACCGACCCATCTGGGGCGGGTTTGCAGGATGGCCTGTGGCTGGGACAGCGCGCGAGCTTGCTGGCTCAATAATACCTTATCCTTCAGCGAGATCACGTCATGCCGTTCGGAGGCACCTATTGTCTCTGAACGTACCAGGCGAACAATGCTCAAATGACCAGGAACGACCCGAAACCGTCTGTAGAACCCGCTGCTATCCCAATCGGGCCAGCCTATCGCATTATAGTGAAGAACTTCGGCCTTATATTAAGCTGATAGAAAGAAAAAAAGCCGGGCCAATCGGCTCCGGCCTTATTAAACACTCGAAGTTATTAGTTACCTCGGTCGAAGAAGAGAAGGCCGCCCACACCCAGCCGTAACAGCGCCATTGTGCCAGGCGCAGGCACAAAATCCCCATGGAGCTGATCTCAAAATTGTTGGTCGTAACGTTCGGTCTGTTAGACGGGTCGTTCCACAATCGAAATTCGATAAAATTTATGGGCGACCGCTGTTGAGCGTTCCCGCCCGCTTGTACGCACCAGAACGATTTAACGCTGCCAGGATGGGCAAATTAGTGGTCGCCTGGGTCAGTGCGAGATTCGAAAGGTCTAAAAATAAACCGGGGCCGACTTTGTGAGTCGGCCCCGGACGATTTACAAGCCGGTTTAAACTTTATTTACGACGGCGGAAGAACAAAAGACCGCCAAGGCCCATGCCGACCAAAGCGAACGTGGCCGGTTCAGGCACGATTTCCATGTAGCTGATTCCGTAATTGTTGGCCACATCGTTCAGCCCGCCGGAAACGGCGTTATACAAGCGGAAATTGACATAGTCGATCGGCCCCGAGTACGTGCCGGATTGCGTGTAAACAGGATCGCCATTCAGCGGAGTCACGGTCAATGAATAAGCGCTCGCCGAGGTAAGCGTAAGGTCGATTCTCGCGCCCGCTGCTCCCGTGCTCGGACCGGTCAGGGACGGATGAGTGGTACCGCTGCCATCGGTGATGGCCCAGCCGAGTGAGCCGTTGTAGTAGTCGAACACTTGTGCCCGGAGCGCAGACGTGTTGACTCCCGGGGCATTGTTGTCGGGGCCGCCGGTGAACAAGAGATCCCATCCGCGATAGGTATAGTATCCGGCGGATGTAGAGGGGTTCTGGATGACCGTTTCAAACGTCTGACCCACCTGCAAGCCGCCTCCGGCAGTAATGGCCCGCCCGGCATTGGCAAGGCCGGTGCTGGTAGAGAGGCTCATCAGTGTCCAAGCCGTTCCAATGGCCCCGGCGCTGCTCATCCCCTGATAGGTACCAGCCGGGTTGGCGTCTGTGTTGTTAAAGCTCCAGGCACCAAAGCCGTACCCGGCGTTTTGGCCCGCTGACCAGCCGCCGGCATAGGCGGGGTCGCTTGCCGCATCGTAAGCGATCTGGCCGATAGCAGTGCCTGGCATTAATGTCGTCGCGCCGGTGACCGCGCAAGCGATGGCAGCGCCGCTGATAAAATGGCTTCTCATGGTTGACTTCCTGACTGACCCTGGTGTGAAATGACTTCTCATATTGATTCTCCTGCCGGATGGTTTTTTGTTTTTGTTGCTATACGGATTTCCGCCGGGTTTTCCATGCTTATACCATAAATTAAGTGCGTCGACTATAGCTCAATTGGACTACACACTGGCTGATACGCAATATGTTATTCTTCAGACATTTATGTCCAGTGGCACCGTCTGAATCGCCGCGGCTCACCTCACGATTTATCGTAATTAAAGGCCTTTACAAAGCGTTCCAATACAGGCAGGTACGGCGCGAGGTATTTTTGGTAGTTCCTCCAGCGACCGACCGCCGTCCGGTACAACGGTTTGCGCACGTCATCCCGGGACGGCGAAGTCACGCGTTTCGTACGGGCGTGCTCGTAAAATTTCAGGACATTTTCCTCAAATCCCACCCCAAGAAATTCCAACACCGACCGGGCCACCGTCGGAAGGTCCTCCACCATCTCTTCGTAACGGACGTACATCCATTGATTTCCCATGCGCGGGAGCATTTCCAGCCAGAACCCCATCACGTTGGCGTACTGGTTCACCGTACCCTCCAGGGTCAGGTAGGCGGAACCAATGGGCGTAGGTGGCAGGGCCTGCACGAAGCAACTCACCACCACATCACGCGGATCGCGCAACGCGATGAGGAATTTTGCCTCGGGGAAAACCCGCACCACCATGGGGATCATTAAATTCAACGACGGATTCTTGTCCACCAGCAGACGGTCGCCGATTTTCTGACGAAGGCACATTTCGGTACAGCGGAAATAGTTTTCGCGCGCATGCCGGATGGCGCTGGGCGGAACTGAATCGAGCGCCTGCAGGATGCTGGTTCCCTCCGGAAAATCACGGATCACCGGCAGGTACGCATCGTCGTGCATCACCTTGGTCTCTTCGGCGCTGATAATGTTGCTGTGCGCATCCAGCACTTGCTCAAGGAGAGTCGTGCCGGAGCGCGGATGACCGCAGAGCAGCGCGATGCGCCGAAGCGGCTGGAGTTTGTCGGCGTCGGCGTGCCAGCGATCCAGGACGGGAGCGGTGATGCTTTGCTCCATTTCCTTGGCACGGCTTTGCATGTGCTGCAGGATGCCGGCATGCGATCCCATGTGGGGACGCATCAGCGCCTTTGCTTCCAATAATGCGGTCATGACCTCGTCGTATTTGCCCTGACTGTCCAGGATGCCGGCCAATTCATAAAATGCGCGTATGCGCGCCGATGTGACCGCCTTGGGCATTGCCAGCAGGTCGCACAGAATTGATTCAGCTTCCGGGATGTTCCCCTGCGACCTCCGGAGCGCCGCTTGCTGGAACAGTACGCGCGGGTCTTTCCGATCCATCTGCGCCGCTCGGATGATTAGCTCAGCCGCCTCGTCCAGACGTTTGTCGCGGATGTAAATATCCGTCAGGTTGACCAGGGCGCCGATGGAAACACCCTTTTTCTCGCTGGCGCGCTGGAAACAGCCAATGGCCATGTCAAAGTTGTCGAATTCCAGACAAACCTGCCCCGCCTCTTCCAGGGTGCGGGCGCGATCCTTCGAAATTTGCACGGCTCTCTCGATGCAGCGTTCGGCAGCGGGATAGTCATAACGCTTCCCATGAGCTCGCGCGAGGTCGAGGAGAAGGAGCGGATTGAATGGCTCTTGGTGGGTCGCCTGCTCAAAGAGGCTGATGCTCTTCTGATAATCCTGCTGCTCCCAGGCTTCGTTGGCTTCGCGGTAGAGCCGCTGGATCACTGGATTGGGTTTATTCGGGCTTGGCTGGCTCATGTCGGTGTTTCGTGATACCTCATGGCAACTTCAAAATTGGCTGGTGTCAAAACAAATTCCATCGGATGGTCTGATGGTGATAGCTCGATTGGACTATTGATACCTCTGGCGCGAATCTGATTTACTGACCAACCACCCGAGCGGCAAAAAATATCGCAACGGTGTCCGCCCATAGTTTAGCGCATGAATAATATATTTTGGCTGACCCTCTTCACCGTGTGCGTGGTGACTTACCCGGTCCTGGGCCAGAATTCTCCGACCCGGTCATTCGACGCCGCACCTTACGGCATTTCTTTGCCGGACGGTCAAGGGCTGAAGTGGGACGACCCGCGCGAAATACATTCCGTCGTAGTGGACTTCGCCAGTCCCATTCCTGCGGACCTCAAAATCCACCTCGAATATTGGGGAAGCCACTGGCCCGAGCAGCACCTGCCCAAAGACCGTGTCCTGGGAAGTGGTTACTCCGGCTGGATGGAACTGGGAAATTGGTACAACGGCGGATGGCGCGTCGCCGACGCCGAACAGTCTGTCTCCGGCAACTCGGTCCAGTTCACCTTTCGTCCCGTCAATGCCCATGAGTACCCGCTACTCACAAACTACGCTTCAACGGGGCGATTCACTCTGAAAATCCGAATCGTCTGCGATCAACCCCTCCCCAAAATCCTTCGTATTAGTGCACTGACTGATTCGACAATTGAGAACCGTTCGGTCCGCATCGTCTGGGAAAATCCAACGGCGTCCAACCTCCAGGCGAAGGCGTTTAACGGGCAAATCTTGAGCGCAACCCCTGTGGACAACCACACCACCACTCTACTGGTACAAACGACCGTCAACAGTGACCCCAATACTTTTGACCGCACGCTCGTCACCTTGCGAAATGGTACCAATTTGTTTACGTTCAAGGTGGACGATTTGAAGGACGGCCCTCTGTATTTGCCGGAATATGGCGCAGCAGCGCTCCCGGATAACGACCATCGCGACTATTCCGCTGTCGTCCAAAGCGTGCAGCGCGCGGGAAAAAAGACCCTCTACGACCGCATTTCCGAGCTGCCCGAGCAAACCTGGACCTCCGCCTGGAACGGCATGCCGCCGAAAAAATCGCGCATCGCCTTTGTGCTCGGAAACGATGGCGGTCGCCAGAAATTTCGTCTCGATCCCAATGGCAAGGTTTCCTTCCGCTGGGACGACGAATACATGAAAGGATTGCCTGCCCGGGATACTCCCCGGCTTGATTGGGAGAGGCCGCCCATTCAAGTCCAGTTCGGCCTGCCGGAAAAACCAGCGGAACGGCATATTGAAGACGAGTCCATTCCAACCTGCATCACGGTCTGGGAACACGACGGGGTGCGCATCGTTCAAACGGCTTTTGCGACGACCCTCGACGGCACGAAGCCGGACGGCCCGCCACCGGCTCCCGACGCTTGCGCCGTGGCCATGCTCCGCTTTGATTTTACCAACACTACCGGCAAAGCGCAGATAGCCGACTTGCCCGTTACGATCCTCAGCGATACGAATGCTGAAGCGCTCCGGCTTGACGGCCAGGGTCTGATCTGGAATGGCAGCCAATTGCGCGGCCAGGTTGTGGCCGATGGGTCTCCGGTCGTTTCGACGAATCAACTCCGTTGGAACGTTCCGCTTGCGGCCGGCGCAACAACATTTGTCATTCTCAAGGTGCCCTATCTGCCACTCGTTGAACCGTCTGAAGCCGCGGCCCTGACTGCGCTTGAATTCAAACGGGAACGGAAAGCCACGGACGCCTACTGGAACCGGGTCTTTAATCAGAGCGCCCGACTCATCACTCCGGAACCGGTGCTCAATGATTTCTACCGCGCCGTCGCGGGGCATCTGCTCATCAACTGTGAAATTTCGCCCGGGAGCAATCTTCGTTTCGCCCGTGTCGGCTCGTTCAAATATGGCGTTTACGGCAACGAATCATGCATGATGGTCCTCGACCTGGACCGCCGGGGCTACCACCAGGAAGCTGAAGATTGCCTCGATACCTGGCTCCACTATCAGGGAACCGTGGGGTTGCCGGGTGACTTTGACTCTACGAACGGCATTCTCTACGGAGCCGCCGGTTACGAAGCCGGCGGCTATAACCAACACCACGGGTGGATCCTTTGGACCTTATCCGAACATTACCGCGTCACGCGCGATGACGCCTGGCTACATCGCGCCGCACCAGGCATGGTTGCCGGCGCGGACTGGATTATCCGCGAAAGTGCGCGCACCACGAACCAGCTTGATTTGGCTCAAGGCCTCCTGCCGCCGGGAGACCTCGAAGATATTGGTGATTGGTGGACCTGGCTTTCCACCAGTTGTTATACCTGGCGTGGCCTGGATGGCGCCGCCTGGGCACTCGAACAGATTCATGATCCGAATGCTCCCCGCATTCGCGCTGCTGCCGATGCCTATCACAAGAACCTTGTGAACCATTTTCTGGCGGCCTCCGCACGTTCACCGGTGGTCCGTTTGCGGGATGGCACCGCGGTTCCCCAAATTCCTTCCTACGTCCAGCGCCGCGGCCGAAGCTTTGGTTGGATTTGTGAAACGCTCGAAGGTTTCATGCACCTGATCATTACCAAAGCGATTGACCCGAAATCCGTCCGCGCCCAATGGATTCTCAAGGATTACGAGGACAACCTTTTTATCTCGGATCAATATGGTTACACGCTGGATGATTTCGACAAATACTGGTTCAGCCGCGGCGGCATGTCCATGCAGGCCTGCCTCCTCCTCGATCCCGAAGCTTATCTCTACCGTGACGACGTCAAACAGGCCTTGCGCGCCATGTTCAATGCACTCGCCCTCAACCATTTTCCGGATGTCCACATGAACACCGAACATGCGCTCCCGGAAATGGGAGATTGGCTCGGAGATGTCTATAAAAGTTCCGATGAAGCCAATGTTTGCGGATGGCTGCGCAAACTTTTTGTCCGCGAGGACGGCGATGTGCTGTTAATTGGCCAGGCCGTTCCGCGCGATTGGTTGAAACCGGGTCAGGAGTGCGGGATCGAAAACACCGCCACCTATTTTGGAAACACTTCGGTCATCTATCAGGGCAGCTCAAGCAACATTACAGCCAGACTCCAAGGTCCCACGCGCAATCCACCACGCGCCATCCGCCTCCGATTTCGGGCACCGGGAGAAAAGCCGCTCACGGGTGTCACGGTAAATGGTCGATCCTGGAAAAAACTCGACGGTGATTGGGTGATCCTTCCCGGCAACATCGGCAAGGCCGACATTGTGGCCACCTACTGAGGGGTTGGAATCAGTCCACGAAATCTTGGATGCGGCCTAACGGTCGCCGGCGATTCAGGCGCCCGACCCGAAATCGGATCCAGGGCTGCCACCAGACTTTGGGCGTACCAGCGTGCAAAGTAATCGTTGGGGTGGAGCGGATCATTAAGACAATCTTCCGGTTTTTTGGCCGTGTACACCCACTCGCTGATAGCCGTCATGTCCACGAATTGCACGCCCGACCCGGTCATCGCCTTCAACTGTTTGGCGTATTCTCCGACGCGTTTCCAATATAGCGCGTTTGTGGTGTACGCCGGATCGTATCGCAGGGTGGAAATCAGCAGGAATTCGGCGTTGGTATTTTTTTTGCGAACCGTCTGTATGATGTCCGCGACGTTGGTCGCGAATGAATTCGGGGGAATACTCCAGAAATCATTTTGCCCGAAAGCAATGAGCACCAGGTCGGGGTTCAATGACGCCACCATGCGCTCCGCAAATTCCTTTCCCCATTTTGACGTCGCACCGCTTTGGGAGGAATTGTAAAACAGGATGTTTTGATCCTGATAGATCGTTTCCAACCGATGCACAAAAAGTTCCGGCCAGGGTGGCAGATAAGGCAGGATATGGGAGAGACGACTTTCCCCGTAACCGTGGGTGATACTGTCTCCATAAGCCACGATTGTCAGCGGCTCATGGGCCTTCAGCTTTTCCATCGTATGCGGCAGGCCATGGCCGACATATGACGGATAGGGATGGTTCCAGGTGTCGTCGTGTTCGTAGGTCACCATCACTTGCTTGCTACCGAGGACATTCCATGCGAACTCGAATTTAAGCAGGTCCTCCGCATGCACCTGCGGCATGCGCGAAGACGCAGAGCAAATCAAAGTCCGGCCTTCAACCGTGTAATCCCTGCCTGGGATATAACTGGCAATCAATCCGTAGCCTTGAACTGAAATAATCCGCGTGGGCTGGAACATCAATCGACCCGTAGCCGGTGTGTCATCCTGTGAGAACAACAGGACTGCTTCATTATAAACTGTCTTGCCCAGCCAGAACGGTTGCATGGCTTGATCCAAATCCCAGACTGGTTTCAGACCCGCCGCATTTTCGTCCGGCATATCCAGACCCACCTGGTCCACCAGCACTGATCCCTCCGATGCATCCTTGGAAATGACGATTTCAACCCACCTCGTCAAGGGATGCGGTTGCATGTAGTGTTCAAACTTTCGCGGGTCTTTTTTGTCCCTTTGCAGGTCATTTAACGAATCCACCCGCATCAGCTCACGTCCATCCTTGTCCAGAAAGCGCAGGGTCAAAACCCAGCCGTTCGTGCGTTGTGACTGGATCCTTGCGGACAGGGTAAATGCGTTGTCACCACGTGTTTCGATTCGCTGGGTCAGGGAACCCGCACCCGGACCGAGGATGGCCGAAATATTGCCGTCCAAAGGGCTGTTCGTCTCCAAATGAACGTCACCGGTTGTCTGCCAGCCTTTCAGGCCATCCTCGAATCCTCCGTTGATAACCAGATTCGAATCCGGGTCGGCCCCAAACACCGCACGGGAGAGGGTCAAACAAAATGCTACCGTTATCCAAAAGACTTTTTTCATTCAGCGTTTTTGAATTGTCTTCCCTGTAATGACCACCATCAACCGTCGTTCGACACCAACTAGTTGTTCGCCGTGAGTTGAAATTCCGCCGGTTTTCCACTCGCAGAATCTTTCGTCAGCCAGACCTGAAACTCGCCCGGCTCCACCAACCAACGCCCGCTTTGGTCATAGCATCCCAGATCATGACCTGAAAGGGTGAATTGTACATCCTGCGATTCGCGGGGATTTAAATGCACCTTTTTGAAACCTTTCAATTCCCGCACCGGTCGCGGTCCGGCCGGAGAAATGATATCCCGGATATAAAGTTGAACCACGGCAACGCCCGGGCGCGAGCCGGTATTGGTCACTTTGACAGATGCCGTCATCGTTCCATCCAATTTCATCGTACCAGCGCTCAATTTGACGTCATCGTATTTGAACGTGGTATAAGTCAAGCCGAAGCCGAACGGGTAAAGCGGTTCCCGCGGTCCATCCACGTACTCGCCCTGTTGTGGTCTGCCGGTGTGAAAGTGGTTATAATAAACGGGCACTTGTCCAATATCATAAGGAACGGACACCGCCAAACGGCCCTCTGGATCGGCATCTCCAAAAAGCAGGTCCGCTATGCCGTTGCCGCCTTGAACACCGGGATCCCAGGCTTCTAATATTGCCGCGGCTTTTGCCTGAATTTCCGGCAGGGCCAACGGCCGGCCATTGATGAGTACCACTACTACCGGCTTACCCAGTGCAACAATGGCATTGAACAGTTCCAACTGATTGCCCGGCAGATCCAGCCTGGAACGGCTTGCGTTTTCTCCGCTCCAGGATTTCGGTTCTCCCAAAGCCATGATGACGACGTCTGCAGCCCTGGCTACGTCAACGGCCTGGGTGAATTCGGCTTCCCGGTTGGCCGACAGCGACGCACTGTTCGGAGCCAGTGAACCGTCGGGATTGCGTTCAACCTCCAGCAACTCGCACCCGTGTACAACTGTCACCTCGGCATCCGGACCGAGCTTCGTGCGAATTCCGGACGCGATCGATACGACGTCACTGGAACGACCCCGCGCGGACCAGCATCCCAGTAAATTATTTGTGTCATCTCCCATCGGACCTATCAGTGCGATTTTTTTCAGCTGCCTTGAAAGCGGAAGGGCATTATTTTCATCCTTCAGCAGCACGCACGATTTGACAACGGCTTCACGCGCCAAAGCCAGGGCATCGGGTTTCAGAAAAGCGGTTTCGGGCAAAGACTCATCGACATAAGGCCGTTCAAATAATCCCTTGGCGAATTTAACCCGCAGCACCCGGGACACCGCTTCGTCAATGGTTTTCTTCTTGATGACTCCATCCCATACTTGTTGTTTTAGGGTGCTGGAATAATTCGTGGTCAGCATCTCCATGTCCACGCCGGCCGTTAGCGCCAGGCGTGCCGCCTCGGCTTGATTGGGCACCACACCCTGGGAAATAAGTTCATTCACCGCCGCCCAGTCGCTGACGACAAAACCTTTAAACTTCCATTCGTCTCTTAAAATATCCGTCAAGGTATGATGATTGGCGCTGGCCGGCATTCCCGACAGGCAATTGAAAGCGCTCATCACTGTCCACGCACCGGCTTCAACTCCCGCCTGGAATTGAGGCAGGTAAAAATTGCGCAATGTGTATTCGGAAATTTCAGTGGTATTATAATCGCGTCCACCTTCCACCGCGCCATAACCAACATAATGTTTCAGGCACGCGACGACCCGATCCGGCGACGCCGGGTTCGTCCCTTGAAATCCTCGAACGCCGGCTGCCGCATAAAGTGCTCCCAGATATGGGTCTTCGCCAAAGCCTTCCGCAATCCGGCCCCAGCGCGGATCCCGTGCCAGGTCCACCATCGGCGCAAACGTCCAATCGATGCCGACCGCGGCGGTCTCCCGGGCGGAAATCGCCTGGGTCCTTTCAAATAATTCCGGCTCCCAGGCGCACGCTTGGGCCAGCGGGATCGGGAAAATGGTCCGGAAACCGTGAATGGAATCGGTGCCAAAAATGAGAGGTATGCCCAATCGGCTCCCTTCCACAGCAGTTCGTTGGAGTTGGTTCCGAAGGGCAGGATTTTCAATCAGTTCGCTCCCATCCAGAAATGAACCAATTCCACCTTGGCGCAAAAGACTCCCGTAATCTGTTTTCGCATCCGGGTCACGGTAAGCCTGAAAGAGCTGGCCGATTTTTTCGTCCAGCGTCATCTTCTTCAACAAGTCGGCAACACGCTTTTCCGGCGGTTGTGATGGATCTTCATAAACATCCTTTTTGCCATTCTTGTTAAAATCAATCCAACCGGTTTGGTAAAGGTTCGGAGGCGACGCCGAAGCCGTCACGACTGCGGCCAGGAGAATCAGCAGGCCATATTTTTTTGATATTATGGTTCGCACAAACATGGGGTTATCTGAGGAGTGATTTTGCTCGTCTCAATGGAAATTTGGCTGCATCGAATGTTTTTACGCGTGCTTGATGGTAACGAGTAGAAATTGCGCGATTCTCACCGTCAAGGTTATTCCTTCCGCACACCGGCATCGCACCGGGTGGAGGGTGTAAGCGGAGGCCAACATCAATCCTTACCGGATCTCTTCTTGGCGAAAGCGCGTGGCTGAATTAGCTTTGATCTTATTGTTAACCATGACCTATGCTTGAAAATTCAAAGTTTCCGTCAAAGTCACGGTTTTGTCCCCGCTCAAAAATAAGTCAGAGCAAGCGTTCAGTATGAAGAAAATCACAGGCTTGTCTCGAACCCTCTCGCCAAACCTTCTGGTCGCCGCGCTGGCGTTGTTGTCATTCAACAACGACTGCCTGAGTCAGCCATCACCGCAAACCAATACATCCGTTGCGACCGGCGCCGCCCTTGGACATTCGAGTGGCATTTCCGATGCGGAAATTCGCGACGTGGTCGAGCGCGTCGCCCGACACCAGCTTCAACCGCTCACTGCCGGTGAATACCCGGCGATTACGAACATTACCGAAGCCACGGCGGCCAAATCGCCAACCGGAATTGCCTGGAATTATCCACAAGGCGTGATGCTTTACGGTCTGGAATATTTCACCGCAGCGACCGGCGACAAGGACGTGGACCGGTTCGTCGTTGAGCACAATTTGATTTGCGCCCGATATTACGGCTGGTTGGCCGGGTTGGAGAAACAATTCGGTACTGACGGCAAACAATTTGCCCGCCGTACACCCATGAAATTGCTGATGCAACTCGGCACGCTGGACAGTTGTGGCGCGATGGGCAATGAAATGCTGGTCAGCATGATGCGCCATCCCGACCGGGTGACGCCGGAGGAAAAAGCCGTCATGGCGCGCGTTGCCGACTGGGTGGTTAAAAAACAGAGCCGCCTGCCTGACGGCACGCTTTGGCGCCCGGAGTCCATGGGTGGCACGGTTTGGCCGGACGATCTGTACATGGGCGGTGTCTTTCTGGTCCGGTACGGCATTTACATGCGCGACCAGAAATACATTGATGATGCGGCAAGCAACATCATCCACCAGGCCGCGCTGGAGCAGGACAGCGACGGTCTCTGGTTTCATGGTTACTTTGTGAAACAGAAAAAACACGCGCCGTTCAAGTGGGGCCGCGGTAACGGCTGGGCGATGGTGGCAATGGTGGAGGACCTTTCGGCTATGCCGGATGATGACCCGCTCCGACCGCAGGTGCTGGCCATTCTGCGCAAACAAATCGAAGGCCTCAAAAAATTGCAGACGCCGGACGGCATGTGGCGACAGGTCCTCGACCAGCCGGGATTTTGGGGGGAAACATCCTGTACGGCGATGTTTGCCTATGGCATCGCGCGCGCCGTGAACCGCGGTTGGATTGACCCCTCGAACATGGCCATCGCCCGCCAGGCGTTTGCCGGGGTCGCCAAAAATGTTACGCCCGATGGCAAAGTCAACGGCACCTGTGAAGGCACCGGCATCGGCATGACCCTGGATTTTTACTTGAAACGTCAACGACCTCCGGATGATCCCCACGGCCGCGGCCCGGTAATACTCGCCGGGACCGAACTGCTGGCGCCGGTGAAAAATTAACAACGTGGTTTACAAGGTTTGATGGATGAACGCCATCAGGTTCGTCCAACCGGCGCCCGCGCCGATGACACAGGTACTGAGGATTAGTGTGGCGATGCCGAACCCGATGAGGAGGTGTGTCTTTCGGCTGGAACCTTTCCATTCGTGAAGAATCCAGCCCCACATCGTGCTGAAAATGATGATGCTGGCCATGTGCAACGTCCACGATGCAAAACTGAATTTGCCCATCTGGGTTTCGCCCATTGAGTAAAAGAAGAACTGGAAATACCACAGTGTTCCGGCCAGGGCGGAGAACAGATAATTTG
>JBGPDH010000005.1:0-33176 GCA_041482195.1 Verrucomicrobiia bacterium | reverse complement strand
GCCGACATTTGGCCGGCCCGGTGATTGCCCGGCAATCGGCGGTATTCCGCTGCGTGACCGGCGCAAGCAGTTCGTTTTACGTGACAGTTTCCGGACGACAGTGCCTCTGGACAAATGGATCATCCGTCCGGTGGCGTCGTACTATTACCAGGATTTCCTGACGGGCCAGCGGCTGAATCCCCCAGCCACCGCCAACCAGTATTTCTACGAAAATTACATTGACCGGAGCGATGTGAACGGCGGGCTGGACGTGGGCTACAACGTCGGCCGTTCCACCTTTGCCGTCCTCGGCTACCGTTACGGACAACAAAATCAGTATGTCGGCCCGAACCCGGCCAACACCGCTTTCACGGACAGTCCCTACGATAGTTCCTATAATCGTGTCCTGTTTGGTGTGGAAGGCAATCCGTGGTCCTGGCTGAAGCTGGCCGCGCTCGGCGGTCCGGACTTCCGCGATTGGGGGCCCAACACGCCGGCAGGTTTCAACCGTGACCGACTGGTTTACTGGGCGGACGTCTCGGCAACCGTGTCGCCGGACAAAAAAGACGCGTTTACCCTGCTGTATCGGAATTTCGAACAGCCGGCATTTTCCAGCCAGAGTGTTTACCGGGACATCACTTACAGCGCCACCTGGAAACACAAATTTAACGACCATTGGGCCGCCAGCGCCGGGTTCCAGCTCTACATCGGCAACTGGTTGCCGCCGGTGTATCGCGACGACTGGATTTACACTCCGAGCGCCGGATTGGCTTACACTTACAATCGGCATCTGAGCGCCGAGCTGAACTGGTCCTACGACATGGCGGAAAACGAAATACCCACCAGTGACCCGGGCGCCACCTATGCCAACGGACGCGAGTACTCCCGCAACCTTGTGTCGGTGGCGATGAAGTGGACGTTTTAACCGCGCGCAATGACGGGTGACGCCATAGATCGGTGAAATTTGTGAAGTGAAGCAACCGATGTTGTTACTTTGACAAAATAGGTGGGGGTGGTCGCCCCTTTACAAACTATGCTGATTTCAGGGTCGTTGACGATGAGCCAAACTGGTTGACATTCAGCGCCCGAAGAGCGGTTTCAGCATCAATATTTTTGAATTTTTTATTAAAAATGAACACAAGACCGAAACTGACACTGGACGCCAATGAAGGCGTCGCCCACGTCGTCTATCGCCTCAACGAGGTCATGGCCATTTACCCCATCACGCCATCGTCGCCCATGGCGGAGTTTTGCGATCAGTGGACGGCCGAAGGCAAAAAAAATCTCTGGGGCACCGTCCCGTCCATCATCTCAATGCAAAGTGAAGGCGGAGCCGTCGGCGCCGTCCATGGCATGTTGCAAACCGGCTCCCTCGCCACCACGTTCACGGCGTCACAGGGTTTGTTGCTGATGATTCCCAACATGTTCAAGATCGCCGGCGAACTGCTGCCGACGGTTTTCCACGTCACCGCCCGAGCCGTAGCCACTCATGCCCTCTCCATCTTTGGCGATCACAGCGATATTATGGCTGTGCGTTCCGCCGGCTGGGCCATGCTTGGCTCGGCCAGTGTGCAGGAAGCCGCCGATTTCGCCCTGATTTCCCAGGCCGCCACCATGCGGTCGCGAATTCCCTTTGTCCATTTCTTCGACGGTTTTCGCACGTCGCACGAGGTGCAAAAGATTGAGATGCTGACCGAGGCGGATTTACGGGCACTGATAGACGACAAACTATTGGCCGAACATCGGGCGCGCGGGATGTCGCCCGACCACCCGGTGCTGCGCGGCACGGCACAAAACCCGGACGCCTTCTTCCAGGCGCGCGAGGCGTGCAATCCGTTTTATGCGAATTGTCCGGATACGGTTCAAAAGGTGATGGATGACTTCGCGAAACAGGTGGGCCGCACTTACAAACTGTTTGAATATGTCGGCGCGCCGGACGCGGAGCACGTGCTGGTCCTGATGGGTTCGGGTTGCGAAGCCGCTCACGAAACCGTCGAGTATTTAAACGAACGTGGCGCAAAACTGGGTCTGATCAAGGTGCGGTTGTATCGGCCGTTTGACAGCAAACGATTTGTTGAAGCCCTCCCGCGTTCAGTCAAATCCATCGCGGTGCTGGACCGTACCAAGGAACCGGGTGCCGCCGGCGAGCCGCTGTACCAGGATTGTGTTGCTGCGGTGCTCGAAGGCATGGCCAACGGCTGGGGCAATTTAAAATGGTTGCCCAAGGTGGTCGGCGGACGCTACGGCCTTTCGTCCAAGGAATTCACGCCGGCCATGGTCAAGGCCGTGTACGATAACCTCGCCGCCGCCAGTCCCAAGACGCATTTCACCGTCGGCATCACTGACGACGTGGCCCACACCAGCCTGCCGGTGGACCATAACTTTTCGACCGAACCCGACGATGTCATTCGCGCGTTATTCTATGGGCTGGGCGCGGACGGCACGGTAGGAGCGAACAAAAATTCCATTAAAATCTTTGGCGAAGGCACGGAGAATTTCGCCCAAGGCTACTTTGTTTACGATTCCAAGAAATCGGGCAGCATGACCGTGTCGCATCTGCGGTTCGGGCCGAAGGCGATTCGCTCGACGTATTTGATTTCGCGCGCGAACTTCGTGGCCTGCCATCTGCCGATGTTTCTGGAGAAATTCGACATGGTCAAGCCACTGGTGCCCGGTGGCACGTTCCTGCTCAACACGCCTTACTCGAAGGACGAAATCTGGTCCAAACTGCCGACGCCGGTGCAGGAATCGCTCATTGCCAAGAAGGCGAAATTTTACGTGATTGACGCGACGAAAGTGGCGCGCGAAAGCGGCATGGGCGGACGCATCAACACCATCATGCAGGTCTGTTTCTTCGCGCTATCCGGCGTCCTGCCGCGCGACAAGGCCATCGAAGCCATCAAGTATTCCATCAAGAAAACCTACGGCAAAAAAGGCGAGGAAGTCGTGGCGATGAACCTCAAGGCCGTGGACAATACCCTGGAACACCTGCACGAAGTGCCGGAGTCCACGAATGTCAACGGCAGCGGCAACCTGCTTCCGCCCGTTTCACCCGATGCGCCGATATTTGTGAAGAACGTCCTGGGCCGGCTGGCCGCCGGTGAAGGTGATGATTTGCCCGTCAGCGCGTTTCCGGTGGACGGCACGTTCCCGACCGGGACGGCGCAATACGAAAAACGCAACCTCGCGCTGGACATTCCGGTTTGGGACGAAAAGGTCTGCATTCAGTGCCTAAAATGCGTGGCGATTTGTCCGCATGCGACCATCCGGGCGAAGGTTTATGAACCGGCGGTGCTGGCCAACGCGCCCGCGACGTTCAAGAGCACCGACAGCCGCAATCCGGATTTCAAGGGCCGGAAATTTACGCTACAGGTCGCGGCCGAGGATTGCACCGGTTGCGGGTTGTGTGTGGACGTCTGCCCGGCCCGGAACAAGACCGAAACGAAACTGAAGGCGATCAACATGCGTTCGCAGGCGCCGCTGAGGAAGCCGGAACGTGAAAACTGGAATTTCTTCCTTGGCCTGCCGGAACTTGACCGGCGCCAGGTGAAGACCACGCAACTGCGCCAGCAACAGCTCCTGCGGCCCCTGTTCGAATTCAGCGGCGCGTGCGCGGGTTGCGGCGAAACGCCCTATCTCAAGATGTTGTCACAACTGTTTGGCGACCGCGCCATGATTGCCAACGCCACCGGTTGCTCCTCGATTTACGGTGGCAACCTGCCCACAACGCCCTACACAAAAGACGCCGAGGGTCGCGGCCCGGCCTGGTGCAATTCCTTGTTTGAAGACAACGCCGAGTTCGGCCTCGGTTTCCGGGTCTCAATCGACAAACAACGGGACTTCGCCGCCGAACTGGTGAAGAAACTCGCGCCGCAACTGGGCGACGACGTCGTGACGGGCATTGTCAATGCGGTTCAAAGCGATGAAGCGGGCATCTATGAACAACGCGAGCGTGTGGCGGCCTTGAAGACAAAATTGCAAAAGTTCGATTCGCCGGAGGCAAAATTGTTGTCGGGCCTCGCTGACCAGCTGGTGAAAAAGAGTGTCTGGATTGTCGGCGGTGACGGCTGGGCCTACGACATCGGTTACGGAGGTCTGGACCACGTGCTGGCCAGCGGCCGCGATGTGAACGTGCTGGTGCTCGATACGGAGGTTTATTCCAACACGGGCGGGCAGATGTCCAAGTCCACGCCGCGTGGTGCGGTGGCCAAGTTTGCGGCCGGCGGCAAGGCCATGGGTAAGAAGGACCTCGGTCTCATCGCCATGACCTACGGCCACATCTATGTAGCCAGCGTGGCGCTGGGCGCGAAGGACGAGCAGACGTTGCGCGCGTTCGTGGAAGCGGAATCCTATCCCGGCCCGTCACTCATCATTGCCTACAGTCACTGCATCGCGCACGGTATCGCCGTGGATATGGGCGTGGGTGCGCGGCAACAAAAGCTCGCGGTGGAATCCGGCCAGTGGCTGCTCTACCGGTTTGACCCGCGCCGCACCGAGCGCGGCGAGAATCCGTTGCAACTCGACTCCGTCGCAGCCAAAACCAAGGTGCAGGATTATCTCCTGTCGGAGAACCGTTTCAAGATGCTCACCAAGAGCAGACCTGAAGCGGCCAAGCAATTCTTCGCCCAGGCCCAGGCCGATTCCGAGCGGCGCTGGAAGTTGTACCAGTATATGGCCGGACGGGATCTGCAGACCAACGGCAACGGGCACACCACAACCAAGCCGGTCACCACCGTGGATCAACAACCGTGAAATCATTTACGATTTAAGATTGATGATTGATGATTTTTTCAGACGAACGCCGGAACTCCTATGAATCCGATCGACCTAAAAGAAAGGACCATCGAATTCGCCGTCCGGGTTCTCAAATTTGCCGACGCGCTGCCAAATAAACCGTCGGGAAAAACGATTGCCGGCCAGGTGGCGCGCAGCGGTTGTTCGGTGGCATCGAATTATCGCTCTGCGCTTCGCGGGAAATCGCATGCAGACTTCATCAACAAAATCACCATCGTTCTGGAGGAGGCTGACGAAACGGATCTTTGGATCGAAATCGCCAAACGCGCGGCGCTGGTTTCGGCGAAGCAGGTCACCAAATTGCAGGCGGAAGCCGTCGAGTTGATCAAAATCTTCAGTGCCACCCGGCGAACGGCACGCAATCATCAATCATAAATCTTAAATCATAAATGTTATTATGAATCTGACCACTACTTATCTCGGCCTGAAACTGCGTACACCTCTCGTGGCGGCGGCTTCGCCGCTTTCGGAGGAAATCGACAACGTGAAACGGATGGAAGATGCCGGCGCTTCGGCGGTGGTGTTGTATTCCCTGTTCGAAGAGCAACTCCGCATGGACCGCGCCGAACTGGTGCATCATCTGGAACAGGGCACCGAAAGTTTCGCCGAAGCGCTCACTTATTTCCCCGAGCCGGAATCGTTTCATCTGGGACCCGAGGAATACCTGCACCACATCGCCGCGGCCAAAAAGGCAACGCGCATTCCGATTATTGCCAGTTTGAACTGCTCCTCGACCGGCGGCTGGACGAAATACGCCCGGCAGATCGAGCAGACCGGTGCCGACGCCCTCGAATTGAACATCTATTACATCCCCACGGATTGCACGCTGTCCTCCGCCAAAGTGGAGCAGACCTACCTCGACATTCTCAAGGCCGTAAAATCCGAGGTGAAGATTCCCGTCGCCGTCAAACTCAGCCCCTTCTTCAGCAATTTTGCGTACATGGCCAAGCGTCTCGACGAAGCGGGCGCGGATGGCTTGGTACTGTTCAACCGGTTTTACCAGCCGGACATTGACCTGGAGCTACTGGAAGTAAAACCAAATATCCTGCTCAGCACGCCCATGGCCATGCGCCTGCCGTTGCGATGGATTGCCATTCTCTTCCTGCGCCTCAATGCCAGTCTGGCGGCCACCAGCGGCCTGCATCGCGCGACGGATGTGTTGAAGATGCTGATGGTCGGAGCGGATGTAACGATGCTCTGCTCCGTGCTGATCCGGCACGGCGTCCAGCAAATCGGCGTCATCGAGCGCGAACTGATTGCGTGGATGGAAGAGCATGAATACGAATCGGTGACCCAGCTCAAGGGCAGTCTGAGCCAGAAAAACTGCGCCGACCCGGCCACGTTCGAGCGGGCGCAATACATGCGCGCCATTTCCAGCTATCCCCTGCCCGCGTTCGACCGGTAATTCAAAAGAAGCGCGCAAGTTCTGCGAGGTGAGGCTCCGTCGCGGCGGGCTCGAACACCAAATCACACGAAATTTCTTTGTAGGAAAGGTCGATTGACCCGTCCGCTTCCCACAGTTCGTATTTTCAAATCCAAAAAAATCTCCATTTCATCCGAACCCGCTCTATGGCTAAATTCAGTCGTCATGGATGTGAAGGAATTACCGGAGAAAATTGGTGTACCCATCCTGATTGCCTCATTGGTCCTGTGTCTCATGGGGGCCGGTTGCACGTCGCCCGGCAAAATTGCCCGGACCGTGCTGCAGGCGCCGAACCAACACATCAAAATTCCGCCGGAATTTGACCGACTGGGAACGATCCTGGCTTCGAACTATCCCATTGAACACATCACCGTCGGCCCTCCGCCGGCCACCCTCGAAGTGATGGTATTGGAACCCGGAGATTATGATGTTGAAATGAATTCAACCTTCACCAGGGTCCCAACGCCAAGTCCAAGGGACCGGCCGCGTTACGACTTCAACTTTGCATTCGATCTGTCGCAGTTCACCCCAAAACCGTCAGGGGTAACGGATTCCATTCGCGGCACCATTTTTCTGCTGCCCGGCTATGGATTGGACAAGGAAACCATGATGCCGTGGGCCCTGGTCCTGGTGGAAGCGGGCTACCGGGTGGTGCTGGTGGATTTGCGCGGAAATGGTCATTCCACCGGGGACAACATTTACTTTGGCGGCATCGAGCGGACGGATATGGTGCAATGCCTGGACGAGCTTGTGCAAAGGCAGATCTGTGTGGAACCGGTCGGGGCACTGGGCATTTCGTACGGGGCGGCACTGGCATTGCAGTGGGCGGCCATCGACCCCCGCGTGCAAAGCGTGACCGCTATCTCGCCCTACCCCGACCCCAAAACTGCCGTGGACCGGTATTTGCAGACGTTTGCCCCCAACTTCACCTGGCGAACGGACCGAAAAACAGCCGAACTGGTGGCGGCCGAGCTCGCCGAATTCCCGGACCTGGCCACCGAAACCGCCATTCGAAGGATTAAACATCCGATTCTGTTTATACGCGGTGAACAAGACGAGGTCTGTCTCAGGGAAGATATCAGACATTTCCAGGCAGCGGCGGCCTCGGGGTCGGAAGTGGAACAAGTTCCCCTGGCCAATCATCTGGTGACGGGCATGTGCATCACTCAATTGCGCAGCCCGGTGACGAATTGGTTCCAGCGTCAATTGAGCCGCTGACGAACACGGATCTCTTACCGGCGTTTTATTTCTACCTCAACCATCTCGCAGTTGGCGTCGAAACCGGCGTTTTGCAGACTGGTTGAACAGGTCAAATTCATCACCCGGCCTTCGTCTCGAAACAGTTCGGGATGGAGATAGGCGCAGTACACCATCTCCACCTGTTTTCCCTGGGCAAATTTGGGCACTTCAACCCGGGCCACAGGCAGACTCCAGGGACCATAAGGAGCATCGGCAACCAGAAAACGAATCTCCCGCGGATGATTGAAGTCACTCGACGAAACCATGACAAATTTTTTAAAATACGGATTCCAAGCGGCGGAGACCTGCCCGGGAACATTTCCGACTAAAAGCGTTGCCGCCTCCTTCCGTGGCGAGAATTTCGGGCCGGCGCCGGCGTAGAATTCGTATGCCTCTGGGTCTTCGATTTGGTCCGGACGCACCCGGGCCAGAGCCACACCTTGTTTCCGGTTGAAATCCTGGATACTGAAAAGATAGAGCCAACCTTCAGCTTCAATCACCTGCGTGGGTTCGACCGGGAAATGCCAGTTCCCTTTCGGCCGAAGACGCTCATATGACCCCAATGCGATGGTTGACCGACCGAGCCCGGAACCGACACCACGGAAATCCCACGGACCATTCCCAAAAACTTCAATCAGGGAATAATACAGATAGTATTTGTTGTTTATGTAAATTCCACCCAGCGGCCAGATTCGATAGCGTTCGGTTGGACGTTCGTCCGGCAAAAATTCAAAAGGCGAGATGGCATCACCATTGCTGGACACGAGATATTCAAACGCCGGCGGATAGCTCCGGGATTTTTCACCGAGGAACGCGATGGCACAGGATATGGCCCCACCGGCAAAGTGCGGAGTCCCGTTTATAGAGCGAGAGCCTTTAAAGGTATCGCCAAAAGCCCAAATCGCCCCGCCGGGGACCGCGAACGATTCCCCGCCATCCTGGGAAATAATCGAAGCCCGGGCATGTGCTTCATTCCAAAGCGAGCCGAGGAACTTGCTCTGAACAATGGTAAAAGGACTGTTGACGGGTTGCACTGTGGTAACGGTGGGTGAACATCCTGAAACCACGGCGACCATGCAAATGAGGAAACCCAAACTGATAATATGCCGGAAGGCAATCGAGTCCATTTTGTTCATGGATTCTCCACGAGCCGTGGGGTAATTAACAATTTTCGCTTGTTTCCAAAAGAAATAAAGCCATTACGGAACGGGGCCGGGCCGCCCGCCGCTTTGCGCGTTATCATTCCTGGCTGGTGCGGGTGATGCTGACGCTGTTTAAAACACTTCCGCTTTAAGGCCGGTGACCTGTCGCACGACCTGGGCGATGTGCGACAGCGTTTTCAACGGCAGATGGCCGCATTCGACGTGGGACATGGGGCGGGCAGCCGAGTAGATTTGCACGAGCGAAATCTGCGTGCCGCGAGCCTTCAATTCCTTGAGCCGTTGAGCGAATTGATCGATTTCCTCGGAGGACGGTTCCTGGTCATGGATGGCCGGGAACAGGCTTTGCACGACGACCGGTCGCTGGCGTCCCACGGCCAGGATATTGGCCAGCACTTTTTCCAGAGGAACACTCGGCCGGTCCACCTTGTTCAGGTAATCCTGCGTGCCGCCGTCGAGCTTGACCCAGATCTCGTCCGACTTGGTGAGACGTTTCAAACTTTCCTGCACCTGCTGGCGGTCCAGGGCGGTGGCATTGGTGATCAGGACGATTTTGAAAAACGGAAAACCGCCCAGCGCCCGGACATGAATCACTTCCTGCAGGGCTTCGGCAAAGTTCGCCGCCAGGGTCGGCTCGCCGTCGCCGCTCAACGCCACGTGGCGCAATTGCAGGAGTTCGGGCGGCAACGACTGGTATTGAGGACGTTCGTGCAACCGGCCTTGCAGGACATACGTAAGCGTCCGTTGCAGCTCGCCGGCCATCACCCCCACGTCCAGCGTCGTCTCCGTCGGGGGTGTCCGGCGATCCACCTCGCAGTACAGACAGTCGAAGTTGCAGAGCTTGTCGGGGTTCATGTTCACCCCCAACGACAACCCGTGCGCCCGCGAGGAGATGACCGCATAGACAAACCGGTTGTTAAGAAAGTCGCGCGGCCGGTCGAACGCAGCTTCGCGCGCTGCGTTATGATTTTTCTTCTCCGCGTGCCCGTTCGGGAGCGAAGGTCTGGTTTTTAATTCTTCCACAATTCTCACAAGACACTTTAAAACCGGAGTCCGCTCCGCACTACACGGTTATTGTCATAATTTCGCCATACCTTGCAGGATTAATAACAATAGTTAGCCGACCGATTCCCACCCGCAGGTCGAACGGGGTCACTTCGTAAATTTTGGCAAAGAAAGAACATCTTTTGGGAATGTCGTCTGACTTATTGTTTGACGAAGTGGATTGAAGTAAACTGATGACATGAATGCGATAATAAATGATCGGGCGGCCTGGCTCAAAGCCGGCCACGCGGTCTGCTCAAGTCCTCCGCGCAAGGTCCCGGCCAAGGCATGGCGACTGGTTCTGTTGGGCTCACCGGGCGTCGGCAAGGGAACTCAGGCGGAATTGCTCAACCAACGATTGGGCTCCTGTCACCTGTCTACGGGTGATGTTTTTCGCGCGGCGAAAGGTTTGCCGGACGGCGAGAGAAGCCCGGCCATGAACGATGCGCAGGATTACATGAAACGCGGTGATCTGGTGCCCGACCAGACGGTACTGGACATGGTGAGCGAGCGGATACGCTGCCTGCACTGCTGTGGCGGATTTCTCCTCGACGGATTCCCGCGCACCGTCGCCCAGGCCGAGGCTCTGGAAAAATTGCTGCTGCACGAGGAAGTCACGATGACGGCAGTGCTCAATTATGAGTTGCCGCTGGAGGAAATCGTGACCCGCATCAGTGGCCGTCGTACCTGTTCCAAATGTAAGGCGGTCTATCACGTCACGTCACGTCCGCCTCGGGTGGCCGACGTCTGCGACAGTTGCGGCGGGAAACTGTTCCTGCGGGAAGATGACCGGCCGGAATCCGTCCGGGTCCGCATGGCCGCATATGAGAAAAGCACCCGGCCGCTGATTAAATTTTATCAGGAGCGCGGCTTGCTGGTGCCGATCATTGCCGGCGGTACACCGGAGGAAACATTCCAACGCACAATGATTGCGCTGGAAGGCGTGTTGACCGATTAGCATTCAAACAATTCCGATCGCTGGTAGCCGCCGACGTGAGGAGGCGGAATTCGTGGGGATCGTGATTTCAGTCCGCCTTGTTACTTTGGCGACTACATTTCGAATGACCAGTCAGCAAATCCTCGGCAATTGTTCGCCACTGGGCATGTCAAGAATCCGGCTTGCCCCGATCGCACTTTTCAACGTGACCAGCGGCGCCGGACTTTCCACCACCCGGCCGATCATTGCCGACCCCGCGCCCATGGCGTGACTCCGCATCACCGGCAGGGCTCGATCCGCGTCTGTGCCGGTAACAAAAGCAATGAACCGGCCTTCGCAGGCGACGTGCAACGGATCCAACCCAAGCATTTCACACGCGGCGTGAACGTCTTCGCGTACCGGGATTGATTTCTCTTCCACTTCAACACGTGTACGTGAGGCCTCGGCGATTTCGTTGAGCGCGCCGGCCAATCCTCCCCGCGTCAGATCGCGCAGGCAATGAACCTCGATCCCGGCCTTGAGCAGGTCCAGAACAACTTCGTGAACCGGCGCGGAATCGCTCTCAATGGCACTCTCGAATTGCAGCCCTTCGCGCACTGCCATGATGGCCATGCCGTGCCGGCCCAAATCGCCGCTGACCAGGATGGCGTCGCCGGGTCGCACGCTTTGTGGAGTGATTTTCAGGTCATGCCCGATGACGCCAATGCCGGAGGTGTTGATGAATACGCCGTCGCCCTTGCCCTTGTCCACCACCTTGGTGTCGCCGGTAATGATTTGCACGCTGCAACGTTGTGCGGCCTCCTGCATGGAGCAGGCTATTTTCCAGAGCGTTTCCATCGGGAGGCCTTCCTCGATGATAAACGCGGCACTGAGGTAAAGCGGTCGGGCGCCGCTCATGGCCAGATCGTTCACCGTACCGTGAACGGCCATAGAGCCAACGTCGCCACCGGGAAAAAATAACGGCCGCACGACATAGGAATCCGTGGTGAACGCAAGTTTTTTGCCGGTCCAATCTACGACGGCCGAATCGTGCCGCGTCTCCAGCAACGGATTTCGAAACGCTGCAAGGAACATTTTGTCGATGAGCTGGTGCATCAGCCGACCCCCACCGCCGTGGGCGAGCAGCACGTGCGGATATTGCGAGAGGGGAATGGGACAGGCCGGGGTAAAGTCCATAATCAGGTGGCAAAACATTCAACATTCAACATCGAACATTCAATCCTGATGACGTGTCGAATCGGCTTGTTCGAGGTTGAGCGTTGAACGTTGAATGTTGAATGTTTATTCACGGGCGATTTAATTGCGCCGCCGGTAGCGGTAATAGGCCGCGCAGGCGCCTTCGCTGGACACCATGGTTGCACCCAGCGGATGTTCCGGGTTACATTTCGTGCCAAAAGCAGAACATTCGTGCGGTTTCTTCAGGCCCTGCAGCACCAGACCGCTGATGCATTCCGCCGGTTCTTCGACATGATGCTCCGCCACGCCGAATTTTCTTTCCGCATCGAAAGCCGCATAACCTTCACTCAACCCCAGCCCGCTGTGTGGAATCTCACCCAGGCCACGCCACTTGCGCGGGATGACACGGAAAACTTCGCGTATCAATTTCTGCGCGGGTTGATTGCCTTCGCGGCGCACGGAGCGCGCGTATTGATTCTCGACTTCGGCCCGCCCGGATTCCAACTGCTGCACCACCATCAGTATGCCCTGTAAAATGTCGAGCGGCTCAAAACCGGTCACCACGATCGGCACATGATATTTCGTGGCTACCGGAAAATATTCCTCGAAACCCATCACGGTGCAGACGTGGCCGGCGGCGAGGAACCCCTGGACCCGGCAATTCGGCGACGACAACAATGCCTCCATCGCCGGCGGGACGAGCACATGCGAGATGAGCATGGAAAAATTCTTCAACCCCTTTTGCGCCGCCTGATAAACCGCCATCGCTGTCGCCGGTGCGGTGGTCTCAAAACCGACACCGAAGAAAACCACTTCCCGTGCCGGGTTTTGTTCGGCGAGCTTTACGGCATCCAGCGGGGAATAAACGATGCGCACGTCGCCGCCCCGGGCCTTGACCGAAAGTAAATCCGTCGTGCCGCCCGGCACACGGAGCATGTCGCCGAATGACGCAAAAATGACGTTGGGTCGGGCGGCGATGTCGAGTGCCTTTTCAATGATTTCCAGCGGCGTCACACAGACCGGGCAGCCGGGGCCGTGGATAAGCGTGATTTGTTCGGGCAGCAATTCATCAATACCGAATTTGACGATGGCGTGGGTCTGTCCCCCGCAAACTTCCATGATGTTCCACGGCCGCGTCGTGACGCGGTGCACCTCGCGCGCAATTTTTTGCGCAAGTTCACCGTCGCGATATTCGTCGAGGTATTTCACGGGCCACCTTCCTTCAATTCGCCCAATTCCTCAATCTGCTTCAAATATTCGAAAACTTTTTGCGCCTCGTCCTCGTCCAGCCGGCTGAGGGCGAAACCGACGTGAACAATGACATAATCTCCGACCTTGGCCTCCGGCACATAAGCGAGGCTGGCTTCCTTGAGAATGCCGCCGAAGTTCACTTTGCCCATGCGCGTCAACGGGTCATCGCCGTTGATGCTTTCAATCTTTCCTGGAATAGCGAGGCACATGCGGAAATTTATTATTTACGATTTACGATTCATTGCGCAATGCGGCCACCACCTGGCCCAACGCAATTCCACCGTCATTGGGCGGGACGCGTTGATGCCAGTATGGCTGAAATTTTTCCTCGCGCAACCGCGTCACGGCACGCCTGGTCAAATAACTGTTCTGGAAACAACCGCCCGAAAGCACGACGCACGATTCCCCCACCCTTTTAGCGACAGCGATCAACGCCTCGATCAATGCATTATGAAATTTGACGGAAATCTTTCCGATCGGAAGTCCATGCTTTACGTCCGCAAGAATTTCTTGAACCGCAGTTGACCAATCCAAAATGATCTCCGATTTGCCGACGGCCGATGTCTCCATAATCGACAATCGGCAATCGGCAATCGGCAATGAATACGCCTCGTCGGTTTCGATCCCGTCCAACGCAAATTCCAATTCCATGGCCGCCTGGCCTTCGAATCGCATTTGCTGGCGAAGGTTGACGAGTGAGGCCACGGCGTCAAACAACCGGCCTGCGCTCGAGGTCACGGGCGAATTCAATTTCTTCTCCAGCATCGTTTTCAGGGCAGCCAGTTCCGCTTTCGAAAAGGCCGCCACCGGCGCCAGCTCTTTTCGCTCGAAAACGGTATCACCAAACATTTCATAAAGTAATCCGAGCGCAGCCCGGCGCGGTTCCTTGACCGCCAGATCGCCTCCGGGAAGAGGGAACGGGCGCAGATGAGCGATGCGTTCAATGCTTTTGTTGGTGACCAGGAAGAATTCCCCGCCCCAGATAGTGCCGTCCAAACCATAACCGGTTCCGTCCCAGGAAACGCCAATTGCCGGCGGCGACAATTCGTTTTCCGCCATGCAGGACAGGACATGGGCGATATGATGCTGGACGACGACGACGGTAGGGACGCGCTGCTGCGCGTCCTGGCCGAGCGGCAGCTCGGCCCTACCGATCTCCCGGGCAAATTGGGTCGATAGATAATCCGGGTGCAAATCAGCGGCGACCGCGTGCGGTTTCGCGGCGTACAGTTTCTCAAAATCAGCGATGACCCGGCGAAAGGCGGTATGCGCCTGCTCCGTTTCCAGGTCACCGATATGCTGACTGAGGAAAACCTGCGGGCCGACAGCCAGTGCGATGGCATTTTTCAGATGCGCACCCACGGCCAGAATGACTTTGGACTTTGGACTTTGAACTTTGGACTCCAACGAAACCGGCAACGGCGCATAACCACGGGCGCGGCGCAGCACAAGTTCGCGATCGAGTAAAACGCGCACGATGGAATCGTCCAGGTGGCGGACGATGGGACGGTTATGGACGAGAAAAACATCAGCGATGCCGCCAAGTCTTTCCAGGGCTTCGCGTTCGTCCGTACAAATCGGTTCGTCGCTTAAATTGCCACTGGTGGCGACGACCGGAAAACCCAGCTCCGTCATCAACAGGTGATGCAGCGGCGTGTAAGGCAACATCGCGCCGAGGCATGGATTGTTGGGGGCGATGGAATTTACGATTTGCGATTTACGATTTGCGATTTTTTTCAGCAGGACAATGGGCGATTCTGATGAACGGAGTAAACGCGCTTCAAGCAACGAAACTTCGCAAATGGTTTTGACGGCTTCCAGTGACGGAAACATCAGTGCGAATGGTTTTTCTTCGCGATGCTTTCGTTCGCGCAAAAGCTGAATGGCCTGATCATTGCGCGCGTCGGCCAGCAGATGAAACCCGCCAAGCCCTTTAACGGCGACAATTTTTCCTTCACTGATGGCCAGGGCAGCAGCGACCAAGGCATCGTAGCCGCGTTCCTGGGAACGCGGACTTGAGCAAACACGATCCGCGCTTTCACAAGTGCGGCTACGGTCCCAAAGTTCCAAATGTGGCCCGCAAACCGGGCAGGCATTCGGTTGGGCATGGAACCGTCGGTTCGACGGGTCGTCGTATTCCACCTGACACTGCGGACACATGGTGAATGCCTTCATGGAGGTATTCACGCGGTCGTAAGGCAGCGCTTCGATAATGCTGAAGCGCGGGCCGCAGTTCGTGCAGTTGGTGAACGGATAGCGGTAGCGGCGATTACCCGGATCGAACACCTCGCGGAGACAATCCGGACAGGTGGCGATATCCGGCAGGACCAGCGCGGTCTTATCGCCACCGGATTCACTGGCACGGATTTCAAAAGCGGTATAACCGACGGCATCGAGCCAGGAAGCTTCGAGGCTTTGGATAAAGCTCCGCGGCGGTTTTTCGTTTTCGAGCCGTAACAGGAATTTCTCCAAGGCGGGTCGCGGACCTTCCACTTCAATAAAGACACCTTGCGAAGAATTGTTGACCCAACCGCGCAAACCCAGTTCGGACGCAAGGCGGAAGATGAAGGGGCGAAAGCCAACGCCCTGTACTGCGCCGCGCACGGCGAGCTTTAATCGCGTTGCCGGCGGTGCGTTCACAAAATCCTTTCAGCGCTCGATCTCAAAACTTTCGAGCACCATATCCGTGGAATTGACGGCTTTGACGCTGACCGAAGCGCATTTGGGACAGACATCGGGCAGATGATGACCATGGAATTTGTGGCCGCACTGATTGCACACCAGCGTCGGCTCGACTTCGGTAAGTTCAAGTTTGGCATCCTGCACCAGCGGGATTTCTTTTTTTACGATGTCAAAGCTGAATTGCATGTGGTCGCTGCTGTGACTGGTGAGCGGATTGAACCGGATGTGGACCAGTTTCACGCGCCTGGCTTTTTGCGCAGCAGCCTGTTTCTCAACGGTTTCCAGAATAGCGCGGACCAGATGGACTTCGTGCATAAATGCCTTTCGAATCAGACGATATAATATGCGCCGGCCGGGACGCGAAGGCGAGTCATCTCTTGGCGAAGAGTGTGCCTTTCTTGCCGGGCAACTCTTAACGGCGGCCGGCGAGCGTCTGAATCTGCTCCAGCGCGACCTCATAACCCCGGCGGGCCACCGGAGAGAGCTCCTCGCCGAAATCGAGTTTTACCGCTGGAATCGTCAACCACCACGCCTGGGGGCAATGGCCGAAGACGTCGCGCGCCAGGGCCAACATCGTGCGCGGGTCGGCGGCGTGGGCCATGAGCTGAGAAGTTTCATTCGGCTCGAGCTTGCGGAGTTGCACGTCCTTCGGCGCGTCCACGGCTGCGTCCACAAAAATCACCATGTGCGCCCGCGCGATCGGCTCGGCGTGTTCGGGGGAAAGTTGATGACAAACCAGTGTGTGCACATCCGGCAGGTGCAGTTCCTCGACTGCTTCGGCCACCTTCGGGCCGACACCGTCATCAGAGCGCAACGGATTGCCATAGCCAATCACCAGAAGACCGCTGGAGGGGGATAATGTCGGCCTGGTCACGTGTTACCTTCAAATGTTATAATTCAGCATGCCAACATCCTCGACCCGCGATAATTTGCGGGGCAACAGCAATACCGCGAGCAACCAGCCATAAACCACCGAATCCAAAAACAGTTCGACGGTATGGATGCTTCGCATTGTCCACGGCATCCAGTAAGCCTGAATCAACCCATACAGTCCGGCAACCACAAACAGGTTCAAGCTGAAGGTCCACGCAAAGCGCTGCCGCGAACCCGACCAGAGGACGAGAATCGGCAACCCGGCGAGCAAGGCAATGAGGCTCCGGGCAAGTTGCACGCCTATGACCACGTTCAAGGACGGCAGTTGAAGGCCAAAGGACTGATCCTGATAAAATCTTCCAACCATCAGACCCACCGGCATACCAAAGAAAAAATAAACAACCGGAAAGGCCAGTAACGCCAGCGACAACCGGACAGTCCATTGCGCGACGGTTCGATGGCCGAAGAACCGGTGGAAACCATGCGACGACCGGGTTGCAGCCAGGTGATTGTCGAACAGCCACACGACCGCGCCGGCAACAAAAATAGACACAAACAGCATGGTCAGAACCATCACAAGTCCGCCGCCCAGGGTGGTAAAGATGCGGGCTTCGATCGGATTATTGATTCCCAGCCATGCGAAGACAAACCAGGCGATAATTATAAAGCGCGACCGGTGACTCCCCGGGAGTTGGGTTGATAACGCGGCGAGGGCGAGGGAAAGTAGAAAACCGCCGACGAGGAAGAGGAGGACCAGCATCTGTGGATTGACCGGTCCGGGAAGCCTGGGTTGCTCCAGATGCATGGCACTTGAGAGCGGGCCGGCGACCATGATGCCAACCACCGTACTTAACGCGCACAAACAAATTTTTCCGAAACACTTCATCGCGTTAAATGAATGTTGATTTGTCATGGCGAAAACGTTTCTTCCGGCGCCGTTCGGAAATCCTCGCCATCAGTTTCGGCAGGAAGCCAAGCGCCAGGAACAGCGGCACGACAATGAGCATGGCCCGAAACACCCAATTCGCAAGTCGCCAGGCATAAGGATTGAAAAACTTGTCGGCGACCGGATCGTAAGCGTTGGTGGCGAGCGCGTGTTTTCCCCAAGCCATGGCACCGTTGGCGTACCATCCGAAGGCGAGGCCGCCCATCGCCACCGGCGCAATCGCCATGCCGCCCATGGCGAACAGCAAACCCGCCGCGACACTGCCGCAGGCAAAAATCCCCACGGCGATGACCGAAAAGGAAACCACTCCGTAGCCAAAGATTCCACAGGCGATCACCCCCACCGCCACGTCGCCAAAGGCGATGAGGCCTCGCGGCGCGGTGCCAACGGCGATGATGGCCCGCGCGCTGCGCTTGCGGCCGGTGGCCGGATTCACGCCGATGGCCACGTGCACGAGCGGCCATCCGAACAGCGTGGCTTTGGAGCGGTATTCATAGCTCAGTTTCCGGCTCACTTCGGGCGAAAGCCGTGAGGTGACGCCCGCGATGGCCTCCAGTTGGACCCTGACTTCACTGACACTCTGACAACGTTGCCGGGGATCTCTCTCCATGGCGTGCAGCACGAGTTCATCGAGCCGATGATCCACCGCCACCTTTTTTGAGGGAAGCTCGAAGCGGCCTAGCGGCAATCCACCCGTGAGCATTTCGTAGAGCAGAACGCCCAGCGAATAAATGTCCGCACGCTGGTCCACCTCAAGCGGCTTTTCGAGTTGCTCGGGCGCCATGTAATGCATTGTGCCCAGCACCTGGCCGGTTTGTGTCAACTGGATATCTTTGGGCCCTGGCTCCAGCAGTTTGGACAATCCGAAATCCGCGACCTTCACGCGTCCTTTCTGATCCAGCAGAATATTTTCCGGTTTGATGTCGCGATGAACGATGCCCTCGCCATGCGCGTACTCGAGCGCTTCGCAAATCTGCGGGACGATACCCAGGGTTTCCCGCGGCGTCAGGCGATACGTTTCCAGCAGCTGCCGGAGATTCATTCCATCCACGAACTCCATCAGGAAATAATATAGCGAGCCGGACTTTCCCAGGTCGAAGACGGTAACGATGTTCGGATGATTGAGCCGGGCGAGGGCGCGGGCTTCGCGGGCAAAGCGTTCGGCGAAGGCGGGTTCGGTGGAAATTTCCGGCGGCAGAATTTTGAGCGCCACCAATCGGTCGAGACCACGCTGCCGCGCCCGGTAAACAGCGCCCATGCCGCCATGGCCCAGCAGGCCCAGAATTTCGAGTTGCGGAAACAGGCTCTTAAGCGCCAGCGGGTGCGGCGGAGAAAAACCGGCCTCAGGCCGCGGCGAAGGGTAAACCGCCATGCGCGCAGCAAGACATTTGGCGCACAGCCTCTGTGTTGAATCCGCCGGAAGCTCGGCCTTGCATGATTCGCATATTCGCAGCGTTTTCATTTCGCCTGAGGGCGCGCGGCGCCGAATTCTAATTTCGGCTGGACACCGGGAATTGTTCTCCCCGCAATTTGGCTTTTAATTCACTTCTTTTGCGTTTAATGCAAAGCACCGTCGAGAATTCAGGATCTGAACGGGGTGTTTGGATGAACTCCGTATTGGAGCAGTCCTTCACGACAGCCTGTGATCGTGGCTGCTGATAAAAAATCGTTGCCGGATGAAATGAGTTCTTCAGTCGCGCCTGAAATTGAAGACCTCATTCTGCGGATTCTGAGTAAAATCGGCAGGTCTCTGACTGCTGGAGATGGCAACCGTCATTTCGTCACCTTCCACCTGGTAAATGGCAAAGATCTTGTGGTTGGATTCCTTGGGCGGCTCGGCAACGGTCAGATCCATTTCGTTCGGGTTGACATCCTTGCGAACAATAAAAGTGCCGCGAACCCAGTCATTCGTATCAGCACCATGGTACTCAAGTTGATTACCCGTAATGCTGACGGTGCATGCGTAATCCGGACGTTTTGTGTTGAAACCGCTCCAATGACCTTCGATCCCTTTGCTTGGTTTCGAGGAGTGCCCGCAGCCGACTCCCGCCAACAGCAGGCACATTGTTATCGCGAACAGTTTGACGAGGCAGGTCGTCTTCATTTGCGTTCCTATTTTTGGGTTAACCGCGTGCGACTTCGTTGAGCACTCTGCCATCGGGCGAGATCAGCCGCACCAGTAACGGCATCTGGCCAACGGCATGCGTCGAGCAACTCAGGCAGGGATCGTAACAACGAATACCGTGTTCGATGCGGTTGAGCATCGGTTCGGGGACGTCCTGGCCGCGCACATAATGCCGCGCGATTTGCGCCACGGTCTGGTTCATCGCCAGGTTGTTCTGGCCGGTGGCCACGATGAGATTGACCTTCTTGAGCAGGCCATTGCGGTCCACCGTGTAATCGTGGAACAACGTGCCGCGGGGGGCTTCGCTGACGCCCACGCCACGCAGACTGTTAATACCGGCATCGGCCCGAAGACAGTCCCCGGACAAAGCCGTGTCGTCCATGTAACGCTCGACGTATTCCAACGAAGCTAAAATTTCGATGAGCCGCGCGTAATGATAAAGGAACGACGATGTGACCGCACCGCGGCCCATTTGTTTGAAGTTCTTCAATTCGACGTCCGCCCGGGGCACGCCCATCTGCTCGCAAACATTCAGGCGCGCGAGCGGGCCGACGCGATACATGCCGTCCGGCAGGCCCAGCGACAGGTAATACGGCGACTTGAGGTACGACGAATTTTGGACCGATTCACCGATAAATTTGTAATACTCCTGCGGGTCGAGCTGGTCGGCGATAATGCTGCCGCTGCTGTCGGTGAACCGTAGTTTGCCGCCGTGGTGTTCCCACGTGCCGTCGGGCGCCACCAGTCCCATAAACAACGACGGAAAATTGCCGAAGATCTGGACCTCGCGCTGGTGTTTTTCGAGCGTCTTCTTGAAAAGGTCAAACGCGACCTGGGCAGTGGCGAACGCCTCGGGCAGCCAGGCGCGGATTTTCGCCCGGCCCTCCTCCGTCAACGGACTGCGCACGCCGCCGGGCACCGCCCACGCGGGATGGATTTTTTTACCGCCGAGGACCTCGATGATTTCCTGACCGAACTGGCGCAGGCGGATGCCGGCGCGCGCGAGGTCGGCGTTGGACGCAATCAGACCGAATACGTTCCGCTTGGACTGCGGCGTGTCCCAGCCCAGCAAAAAGTCCGGCGCGCTCAGATGGAAGAAGCTCAGAGCATGACTCTGGATGAACTGGCCGAGGTTCATCAACCGGCGCAATTTGTCCGCCGCCGTCGGAATTTTCACCGCCATGATGGCGTCGCCGGCCTTGGCCGATGCCAGTAGATGGCTGACGGGGCAGATACCGCAAATCCGCGGGGTGATGCCGGCCATTTCACTGTAAGGCCGTCCTTCACAGAACTTCTCGAAACCGCGGAATTCCACGACGTGGAACTCGGCGTCCGACACGTTGCCGGCGTCATCCAGGTAAATGCTGATCTTGGCGTGGCCCTCGATGCGGGTCACCGGATCAATGACAATGCGTTTTGACATAACAAAATTATCTTTCCGGTAGCGCGGTCAGTCCCCTGCCCGCCGGCTGCGCGCATGGAGTGCGCGCCCTACCATTTATCCAAACTTCAAATTTGCGCCCTCCAGTTTAGGCGTTTCACCGTTTAACACCTGGACCATCAACGCCTTGATGCGTTCGGCTGGCGGCGGACAGCCGGGCAGGAAATACTCCACATAAACGGCCTCATGCACCGGCATCACGCGTTTCAGGAGTAGCGGCACGATGCCGTCGGCCTTCGGGATGACGGGATTGTACTGGGCGTTCTCGATGTAGGCGCGTTGCAACACGTTCTCCGCGTTACCCAGACCCAGCTGATTGCGGATGGCCGGGACATTGCCGGTGACGGCGCAGTCGCCGAACGAAACCAGCACCTTGGTGCGGGCGCGGATTTTATGGAGAATTTCGAGGTTGTCCTCGTTGCAGACGGCGCCTTCGATGAGGCAGACGTCTACGTTATTCGGATATTCCTTCACATCCATGATCGGGCTGTAAACAAGATCGATTTTGCCGGCGAGTTCGATGAGGAACTCGTCGAGGTCGAGAAACGACATGTGGCAGCCCGAACAGCCGCCCAGCCAGACTGTAGCTATTTTTAGACGATCCATTGTTTTTTCTCCCGTGCGTTGACGATGAATTCCAGTTTATCCCGGTCACGTTCCATTTCGGATACTGTCGAACCCTTGTAGAACAGCGCGCCGGTGGGACAGGCCATGATACATTTGCCGCAGGACGTGCAGGTCTCGGAATCGCCCCACGGCTGGTTGAGGTCGGTGATGATCCTGGATTTGCCGCCGCGGCCGGAAACATTTTGCGTCCCGGCGCCTTCGATGTGCCAGCAGACCCGCACACAACGGGTGCAAAGGATGCAACGGTTATGGTCCAGGCCGAACAACCGGTGTGTCTCGTCCATGCCCCATTTGGGGAAACAATAATCGTAGCGCACGTGTTCCATGCCCTGCGAATAAGCCAGCGTCTGCAATTCGCAATGGCCGTTGGCCACGCACACGGCGCAGACGTGGTTGCGCTCGGCAAACAGCAATTCCAGCGTCATCCGGCGGTATTTCCGCAGACGTTCGCTGTCCGTTTTCACGTCCATGCCTTCGCTGATTTTCGTCGTGCAGGCGGGCAGCAATTTGGCCACGCCCGTGACTTCCACCAGGCACAGCCGGCACGCGCCCACATCATAAACGCCGTCCAGATGACAGAGCGTCGGGATTTTAATACCGGCGTCCGTCGCGACTTCCAGAATGGTCGCACCTTCCTCGGCGCTGACTTCTTTGCCATCAATCGTTAACGTTTTGGCGGCCATAAAAATCAATTTTTAGTTTTTAAGTTTCAGTTTTGAGTTGAACGCGTTGGAGCTGAATATTCAAAACTCAGAACTTAAAATTCATTTGCAAATCGCTTCTCTCTTCGTTTCATCGTTGCCGTTCGGGCCGAACTTGTCCGGTTGCAGCAGTTCCTCGTATTCCTTGCGGAAATACCGGAGCGTGCTCATCGTCGGGTTCGGCGCGGTCTGGCCCAGGCCGCAGAGACTGGTGTTGCGGACCATGTCGCAAAGTTCCTCGAGCTTTGCCAGATCGCGGGCGGTGGCCTGGCGATTCAAAATTTTCTCGAGCAGATGCAACATCTGCACCGTGCCGGCCCGGCAGGGAACGCATTTGCCGCAGGATTCATCCACACAGAACTCCATGAAGTACCGGGCCACATCCACCATCTTCGTGGTCTCGTCCATCACAATCATGCCGCCCGAACCCATGATGGAACCGAGTTTGTTGAGCGAATCGTAATCCACCGGCGTATCCAGCGCGTCGGCGGGAATACAGCCGCCGGAGGGTCCGCCGGTCTGGACGGCCTTGATTTTGCCGCCGTCCGGCGCGCCACCACCCATTTCCTCGACAATTTTCCGCAAGGCAGTGCCCATCGGCACCTCGATGAGGCCGGTATTGGTGATTTTGCCGGCCAACGCGAACACCTTGGTGCCCTTGCTCTTTTCCGTGCCAATGCTGGCAAACCATTCCGCGCCCTTGCGCAAAATCGGCGGTACGTTGGCGAAGGTTTCGACGTTGTTGATCAGCGTGGGGCAACCCCACAATCCACTTTCAGCCGGGAACGGCGGACGCGGGCGCGGCGTGCCACGCTTGCCTTCCACCGACATCATCAACGCGGTTTCCTCGCCGCAGACGAATGCGCCGGCGCCAATACGGATGTCGATGTTGAAATTGAACGGCGATTCAAAAACCCCGCTGCCGAGCAGGCCGAGCGTCTTGGCCTGTTTGATGGCGATCTGCAATCGCTTGATGGCCAGTGGATATTCGGCCCGGCAATAAATAAAACCCTGGTTGGCTCCGACGGCATAGGCGGCGATGGCCATGCCTTCCAGCACGCTGTGCGGGTCACTCTCCAACACGCTGCGGTCCATGAACGCGCCGGGGTCACCTTCATCGGCGTTGCAAATGACGTATTTCTGGGCGTGCTGCGTTTTGGCGACCGTGCCCCATTTGAGGCCGGTTGGAAATCCTGCGCCGCCGCGACCACGCAAACCGCTTTTGACCATCGCGTCCACGACTTCCTTGGGCGTCATCTCGCGGAGCACGTGGTGCAATGCCTGATAACCGTCAGCGGCGATGTAGGATTCAATCCGCTCGGGGTCAACGTCGCCGCTGTTGGCCAGAACGATGGACAGTTGGTTTTTGAAAAACGGATGATTGAGGTCACCGCGTTTGACCCTGGTCTTGCCGCCCTTCAAGGTTTTGACCAGTTCCAGGGCGTCTTCCGGCGTGACTTTTTCGTAAAGCGCACCCTGCGTATCCACGCTCACCAGCGGGCCTTCGCAGCAAAGTTTCATGCAGCCCACGCCGCGGACTTCCACTTCGTCGGCCAGGCCGGCATCTTTCACCGCCTGTTCGAGGTTCTTTTTAACCGCCTCCGAACTGGACGACATGCAGCCCGCGGCCATGCAGCAGCGGATGACGGTTTTCTTCCGGGTGGTTCGTTCCTTTTCCGCAACCGCGTTGAGATCATCAATGACCATTGGAAATCATTCCTTTCACGTGTTCGAGGGCGGTTTCGGGGGTTTGCCGTGGCGTGACCGTGCCGTCGTAAACGACCGCCGGCGCGATGCCGCACGCCCCGATGCAACGCGCGGTCAGCAGGGAAAGCTGGTTGTCCGACGTGGTTTCGCCGGCCTTGATCTTCGCCTTTTCCTCGACGGCGGAGAGCACCTGGGCCGAGCCCTTCACATAACAGGCAGTGCCGAGGCAGACGACGCAGGTATGTTTGCCCTGCGGTTTGAGGGTGAAGAAATGATAAAACGTCGCCACCCCATAGACGCGACTGGCCGGCAACTTCAATTTGTAGGCCACGAACAACAACAGGTCGTCGTCGAGAAAACCGAACAATTCCTGGGCCTTGTGCAACACCTCGATGAGTGCGTCATGTCGAAACTGGTGTTTCTTCATGTGCGCTTCGAGGATCTTGAAGCGCTTGTCGCCGCTGGCGTGTTGCATCACCCGGTCGGCGGCCTTGGGCTTTTCTGTTAAAAGTGTTGGTAACATAAAATCTTAACCTGCCGTTCCTTTGATTCCATGTACTACTGAATCGTCACTTGACGTTCATCAAATCTAATGTAAGAGCCGCCGGGAACCGGCTCTCTCCGCAATTTGGTATTGTGTGCACATTTTTTGCCGGAGAAACCGGCGAAAACCGTCTGCAACTGCTGTGAGTCAGATTCCCCGCAGTCCCGTTCTCAACGTTGCTAATGATCCAGCACTTCGCGGACTTTGCAGGCCAGTGAAGATGGCGTGAACGGTTTTTGCAGAATGACCACGTCGGGACCCAGCATTTTCTGATGGAGCATGGCGTTCCGGGTGTACGCGGAGGTGAAAAGAATCTCCGTCTCCGGATGCAACGCCAGCACGCGCTCGGAAAGTTCCTTCCCGTCCAGTTGCGGCATCACCACATCGGTAAACAGCAGGTCAATGGGTTCTTTACCGCGTTGCTTCACCAGTTGCAGGGCGCTCATGCCATTGGACGCCGCCAGCACAGAGTAGCCCAACCGGCGCAACAACGTGGCGGCCATTTCGCACAACGCCGAGTCGTCTTCAACCAACAGGATTGTCTCCGTCCCGTGCGGCAGGTCGGGAGTCTCGTGGAGCGGAGCAGGCGCCAGGATGTCGTCCGGCACCTGCGGCAGGTAGATTTTGAACGTGGTTCCCCGGCCCGGTTCGCTATACACATTGATGTGCCCGCCGCTTTGTTTGATGATGCCGTAGCAGGTGGCCAGACCCAGACCGGTGCCCCGGCCGACATCCTTGGTGGAAAAGAACGGTTCAAACACTTGCGCTTTCACCTCCGCGCTCATCCCCGTGCCTGTGTCCGTGATGGCCAGCATCACATAACCGCCCGGTTTCATTTCCGGATTAAGGCCCCCGCCTTCGCACGGGAAATTCACGTTCGCGGTTTCCAGCGTCAATTTGCCGCCGTGCGGCATGGCATCGCGCGCATTGATGGCCATGTTGATGATCACCTGCTCAATCTGTCCGGCGTCCGCCTTCACCGGGTGCAGGCCCGGGTCCGAAATGGTGCGCACGTCCACGTCACCCCCCATGAGATGACGGAACATGGGTTCCATGCCGGCAACAATCTCGTTGAGATTGAGCTCTTTCGGAAATAGAAATTGCTTGCGGCCATACGCCAGGAGTTGCCGTGTAAGCCCGGCGGCCCGGTTGGCGGCTTTGCTGATCTCGGTCGCATTGATAACCAGCGGATTTTCCGGGGGAAGGTCCTCGACCAACAATGCACTCTGGCCGATGATCGCGGTCAGGATGCTGTTGAACTCGTGCGCCACGCCTCCCGCCAGCCGGCCGACCGTTTCCATCTTCTGGGATTGAAACAATTGGGCCTCGAGTTGTTTGCGTTTGGTGATGTCGGACGCGACGCCGGTGAGGCGGACCACGTTGCCGGCGGCATCCCGCACCTGAAATCCACGGTCGTGGATCCAGCGGACGGTGCCGTCCGGACACTCGATTTGATACTCAAGGCTCATGTTCGACTCATTGCCCATCAACCTGGCAAAGGCGGCGAGGACGCGCTCACGCTCCGCGGGCAGGACCGCGTCCAGCCATTGCTCCGGATGGGCATACAGGTCCGCAACCGGACGGCCCCAGATCAATTCATAGGCGTGGCTGATATAGTAAACCTTTTCCCGGCCCGGTGAGGTGATCCAGAAGACGTCCGTGATGTTTTCCGCCAGCTCGCGGAATTTTTCCTCGCTTTCGCGCAGCGTTTCTTCCACCCGTTTGCGCTCCTCGATTTCGTTCCGCAATTCGGACGTGCGTTCCTGGACTTTGGATTCCAGGAGCGCCCGGGTCTGCTCCAACTGCGCATGCCGCCGCCGCAGATGCCAGACCCACCAGAGGTACGCGCCAAACCCCAGGGCCGCCACGAGGCATGCCACCCGGAACGCGGGGGTCTTAACGAACTCGCGTGGCAATTCCAGGGCAAAACTGGTCCCCGAGGTGCTCCAGACGCCATCTGCGTTGCGCGCCTGCACCTGAAATCGGTAGCGGCCGGGCTTGAGGTTCGTATAAAACGCCTCGTGCCGGCTGCCAGCATTCACCCATTCGGAATCATACCCCGAAAGCTGGTAGCGATACTGGATTTTTTGCGGCGCCTGGTAATCCAACGCCGAATAGTCAAATTCCAGATTACCGGGACCCGGCTGCAGCACGGGTTCCTGGTCCGGGCGATATTCCTGGCCGTTGATACGCACGTGCTCGATGGACACGACCGGTGGCCTGGGATTGCTCGGAACATTGGTGGGGTCAATCATGATGATTCCCTTGGAACTGGGGAACCAGATCCGTCCATCCAACGAGCAGCAACCGGAGTATTCCTGGGCGCCTTTGTCATTGCTTTTCACCGCATTTTCGCCCTCGTACACGCTGCAATGCACGCGTTTGGCCGTACCCTCCGCAACCGCATTCAAATCGCCCTGGCTCACGCTAAAGATCCCGCGGCTGGAATCCATCCAGAAATTCTCATGTTGGTCCGGAACCATCGCGTATACGAAATCCTCATGCAGCCCCTGTTTCCGGGTAACCTGCCGCATGACCCCATTTTTAAAGCGTGCGATACCGGTGTTTTGCGCGGCCCAGATGTTTCCGTTATCATCCTTGCTCAGGAAATAAAAAGTACTCTGATAGACGCCATTACTATGACACCAGTTGTGGATCACCTCGTCTTTAATCTGGAAAACGCCTTCGGTGGCGGCCACCCAGATTGAGTCATCGCCCGCCACCAGGACATCGCTGATCCATCTTAACGAGACACTTGACCCGTCGGCGAGGCGAACCGGAACTATTTTATCATTCTCGATGCGCATCAAATCCCCGACGATGGCGACGAGGATGCCGCGCGAATCTTCCGCCACCGCCCGCGGCCAGACGCTGTTGGTCCAACTGGTAACGACATGGTCGCCGCGGATCAGGCCGAGATTCTTACTGGCGTCGATATAATAGAGATCGCCGTTGCGGGCGGCAAAAAGGCGTTTGACCCAGCGCGAGGCGAGACCGCTCAATCCATTCTGACCGAAATTTTCAAAGTGCCCGTCGCGGAAACGGGACACGCCATTGGCCGTGCCCGCCCAAATACCACCTTGAGGCGAAGCGGCCACCGCCAGACAATCGTCGTCCACCAAACCTTCCTTTGAGCTCAGGATCGGAAACTTGACATCGGACAGCTGGCTTAATCCATCTTCGGTTCCAACCCAGAGACTTCCGTCGTCCGATTCGGCCAGCGACAGGATCCGATCACTTGCCAATCCATCTTCCCGGGTCATCGAGGTGAATTGTCCATTGAAGTAGCGATACAGTCCTGAAGTGGCAGTTCCAATCCACAGCACCCCATGTCGATCCAGCAACAGTGCACGTGGTTGAGAGGGAATGATGCTCACTTGTTTGTAGCGGAAATTGGCTCCGTAGCACCGTAATCCGTTCACGGTTCCCAACCAGATGTTCCCGGCCGGATCCACCACAATCGAGGAGATGATCAGGTTCCGGAGCGAGGGGTCGGGAAAACGCTTCATCTGCCCGTGTTCCAGGTAAAACAGTCCGTCATCCGCCGTTCCCATCCAAATACGCCCATTTACATCTTCACACACTGAAAATACGTCTGCATTGTTGGTGGGAATAAGCGACTCGAACGCATTCGTACCGATCAACTTTCCGGCAAATCCGCAACCACCAATCAGCATCGTGCCGTCCCGGAGCGGCAGCACCGTGCGGATGGTCGTTGGTACCGGCAGGTTCCACTCCTCCTGCTTCAATGGACAAAATTGTTTACCGTCAAAAAAGGCGAGGCCGCCGCGATCCAATCCCAGCCACAGTCCTCCACTGGTTTGGCCGGCCAGGCTGGTAATGACCTTGCTCCCGATGGCTTCGTCTTCTGACAGGGTGAAGACACTGAAACCTACACCGTCGAACAAAACCAATCCCTGGGAGGTCCCCAACCAAAGACGGCCGTTGGCAGATTGCGCGATTGACGTGACGGCGTTGGCGGGCAGCCCGTTGGCCCGCCGCCAGATCCGGCAATTGTACTGAAAAAGACTTCGATTTGGATCAAGTGCCAGCGCCGGAAAGACGTCGCCAAGGAACAGCAGCACGCAAATCAGCAGGAACAGGCTCCTCAGCCGGTCGCGATATTTTTTTAGCGCGGTATGGTTCATGGGATGTCCAACATCTCGCGCACTTTGCGGGCGAGGGTGGCCGGGGTGTAGGGTTTGGACAGAAACGCGACGCCGGGGTCCAGCAAGCCATACTGCGCGATGACATCATCGGTGTACCCGGAAGTGAAGAGGATTTTAAGGTTCGGATCGCTGGATTTCAGCCACTCAGCCATCACTTTCCCGCCCATCTCCGGCATGATCACATCCGTGATCACCAAACGGATCGGCGGCCCTTGATGCTCGCGCGCCACGCGCAATGCCTCCTGACCGTTCATCGCCCGGAGCACAGTATAACCCTGGTTCGTCAATACGTTATTGGCCAATTGGCACACAGACGGCTCGTCTTCCACGACCAACAAGGTTTCTGTGCCGCGCGGCAACGGTCCGTTCTGGACGGGGTGGGCCGCCCCTTCGAGCGGTTCGTCCACTCGCCTGAAATAGACTTTAAAGGTTGTGCCTTTGCCCAACTCGCTATCAGCGGCGATGTGCCCGCCGAATTGTTGGACAATGGTCTGGCGGGTGGCCAGGCCCAAACCCGTGCCTTTGCCCTTGGGTTTAGTGGTGTAAAACGCCTCAAACAAGTGCGCTTTGACTTCGTCGGTCATGCCAACCCCCGTGTCGCTACGGTGAGCATCACATGTTCGCCGGGAACCACCCCCGGACGTGCGCGCACGTCGTTCTTGTCCAACGTGACGTTGTGGATGGCGATGGAGAGCCGGCCGCCGTTGGGCATGGCGTCGCGGGCGTTGATGACCAGATTCACGAGCATCTGCCCGATATAGCCCACGTCAGCCTTAATTCGTCCGATTTGTTTTCCCGGGGACACTGTCAGCTGGATGTTCTCGTGAATGAGCCGCCGCAACATTTTGTCCAGGTCTTTGACCGCCTCGTTGAGATCGAGCACGACCGGTTGCACCGTTTGTTTGCGGCTGCAGACCAGCAGTTGTCGCGTCAACCGGCTCGCATGCTCTCCCGCACGCCGGATCTCCTCGGCATATTTTTGTACAGGATTGTCCGGGCTGAGTTCCTGACGCATCAAATCGCTGTAGCCGATGATGACGGCCAGAATATTGTTGAAGTCATGAGCCACACCGCTGGCCAGTTGTCCGATCACTTCCATTTTCTGCGCTTCGATGAATTGCTCCTCGAGCCGTTGGCGTTCGGCCCGGGCCTCAACTTCCTGCATGGCGCGACGCACCGCGGGCACGATTCGCGAGGGTTGCTGCTTGAGCACGTAATCCGTCGCGCCGCGTTTGAACAACTCCAGGGCCGGTTCCTCACCCGGCGTCTTGGACACGAGAATGAACGGCAGGGCCGGCCATTGGGTGTGCACTATTTCCAGCGCGGACAACCTGTCGAACGCGGGCAATTTATAATCCGACAAAACCAGGTCGACGTGATTGCGTTTGAGCGCAGCCACAAAATCGGCCCGGTTTTCAACCCGCTCCACCGTGCAGTCAATCTGCCCGGCGTCCAGGGCAGCCCGCACAAGCCCGGCGTCTTTTCGATCGGGTTCCAAATGCAGAATGTGCAGCGGTGCTTTCATTGGTAACCCTTGATTGATAGCAATCAGCCTGCCAGCACGAGCGCTGTTTGCGTGCGGTTTAGCTCCCGAAATGTGGTTGCCGACCGGGGTGCAAGCGGCATTATCCTCCCGCGAAAATACCGTGGAACGATTTACGCGAAATTCAGTCCGAACACCGGCAGATCAAGGCAATCGCAGAATACGGCTATCCGCTCCCGCCGAATCCGGTGCACGAGCCGGCCTCCTTCCGGCTTCTGGTTTCTGAATTCTGGATCCGGTCTTTACTCTTACATCCGGACGACAGGCAAGGTAGAGCGGGAACTCAAGGCATTAACCCACCATCCGGGACCCGGCAGCGCCGGGAAAACCGGGAACAACTGTGAAACCAGGACGTGGAACTTCTGCAAAGCAAAGTGTGCCATTACCTTATTTTGGCTCGAATTACTGTTGTTTTGAACAAGCCAGCCATGCCCTGCCGGGGCGAGTCAACAAGGTGCCGTCAGAAAAAGTGAAGGTATTGCCAAGATATGTGGAGAGCCACCGGCCGGATGTGCAAGACTTAATTCTGTAAGCGAGATCGAATATTTAATTTCGCCAGGAAAATCACACAAACGACCAACAGACAATTTATGGCTAAAGCAACGAAGACATCAAAATACGTATATCTATTCGGGAACAAACAGGCGGACGGGAACGGCTCCATGAAGCCGTTGCTCGGTGGCAAAGGTGCGAATCTGGCCGAAATGGCCCGCATCGGCCTGCCGGTGCCTCCCGGGTTCACCATCACCACCGAGGTCTGCACCTATTATTACCAGAACAAACAGACCTACCCGAAAGCGCTCACGCCGATGGTTGAAGACGGCATCACCCACCTCGAGAAAATCGTGGGTACCAAATTCGGTAATAAGACCGCCATGCCGCTGCTCGTTTCTGTCCGGTCCGGTGCGCGCGATTCCATGCCCGGTATGATGGACACGATTTTGAACCTTGGCCTCAACGACGAAACCGTGCTCGCGCTCGTTAAAGCGACAAAGAACGAGCGGTTCGCCTGGGATTGTTATCGTCGTTTCATCCAGATGTACGGTGATGTCGTCATGGGCGTGCAGAAGAGCGCCAACGAAGATCATGAACCGTTCGAAGTGGTGATTCACAGTCTCAAACACGAGCGTTATCACGATGACATCGAAGACACCAAGCTCACGGTGGCCGATTTGAAGGAAATGGTGAAACGGTTCAAGGCCCTGATCAAGGCGCGCACCAACAGCGAGTTCCCGCAGGACCCGTGGAAGCAACTTTGGGGATCCATTGGCGCCGTGTTCGGCTCGTGGATGAACGACCGGGCCATTGTCTATCGGCGCAAATACGGCATCCCTGCAGAATGGGGAACGGCCGTTAACGTCCAGGCCATGGTTTACGGCAATACCGGTGAAAATTCCGGTTCCGGCGTGGCGTTCACCCGCGATCCGGCGACCGGTGAAAAGGTTTTCTACGGCGAATTTCTTATCAATGCGCAGGGCGAAGACGTGGTGGCCGGCATCCGCACACCGGAACCGGTGGCGCAATTGAAAAATCACATGCCCGCCGCGTTCAACGAACTGGAAAACATCCGCAAGACCCTCGAATCGCATTTCAAGGACGTGCAGGACTTTGAGTTCACGATCCAGGAGGGCAAGGTATTCATGCTCCAGACCCGCAACGGCAAGCGGACCGGCCTCGCCGCAGTGCGCTTTGCGATCGAGATGGAGAAGGAGAAACTGATTGATTGGAAGACGGCCATCCGCCGCGTGCCGGCCGATCAATTGGATCAGGTGCTCGCGCCCGTGTTCGACCGCAAAGCGGTCAAGGCGGCCAAGTGCATTGCCAAAGGGTTGCCCGCCGGTCCCGGCGCGGCTTCCGGCAAGATTTATCTGAACGCCGACCGCGCGGCCGCGGCGGCGGCCAAGGGCGAGAAAGTATTGCTGGTGCGCAATGAAACCACGCCGGAAGACCTGCGCGGGATGATCGCGGCCGAAGGGATTCTGACCGCGAAAGGCGGCGTCAGTTCGCACGCGGCGCTGGTGGCCCGCCAGATGGGCAAGGTGTGCGTTTGCGGCGCCGGCGCGTTACAGATTGATTACAGCGCCAAGACCATGGCCGTAAACGGTGACAGATTCAAGGAAGGCGATTTCCTGTCCATCAGCGGCACCGCCGGCGAAGTGTATCCGGGCGAGCTGCGGACGGCTGCGTCCGAAATCGTCCAGGTGCTCGTCGAGAAATCGCTCACCAGCAAGGAGAGCGTGACCTATCAGATGTTCAAGCAGCTCATGGACTGGTGCGCCAGGGTTTCCAAACTTCAGGTCCGCACCAATGCCGACACGCCGGAACAGACCGAGAACGCCATCGCCTTCGGCGCCTCGGGCATCGGTCTGTGCCGCACCGAACATATGTTCTTCGAAGGCAACCGCATCGACGCCATGCGTGAGATGATTCTGGCCGACAACCTCGAGGACCGCAAAAAGGCGCTGGCAAAAATCCTGCCGTACCAGAAGGGCGATTTCGTCGGGATCTTCAAGGCGTTGAAAGGCCTGCCGGCGACGATTCGTTTCCTCGACCCGCCGCTGCACGAATTCCTGCCGCACGAAGACAAGGCGCAACAGGACCTCGCCGCCAAAATGGGAGTGCCGGTGGAGAAGATCAAACAACGCGTCAAGGAGTTGCACGAGTTCAACCCGATGCTCGGCTTCCGCGGCTGCCGGCTCGGCATCGTTTATCCGGAAATTTCCGAGATGCAGGCCCGTGCCGTGTTCGAAGCGGCGGCAGAAGTTCAGAAATCCGGGATCAAAGTGAAACCGGAAGTCATGATCCCGCTCGTCGG
>JBGPDH010000004.1:0-38549 GCA_041482195.1 Verrucomicrobiia bacterium | reverse complement strand
TTCAGTTCCTTGAAAATGCCGACAAAATCCTCCTTTTGATAAGGCAGGATCTTGGCCAATGCTTCCTTCCGGTCTTGCAGGTTGTCCGCCAGAATCATCTCGCGCATGGCGTCGATGCGGTTGCCTTCAAAGAACATGTGTTCCGTGCGGCACAGACCGATCCCCTTCGCCCCAAACGCCAGTGCGTTGGCCGTCTGTTCGGGCGTATCCGCATTGGTGCGGACCTGGAGCCTGGTAACTTTGGAGCACCAGTCCATCAACTTTTGGAACATCTGATAGGTCGCACTCTCCTTCGCCTCCAGCGATTTCTCCACCAGCACCTGGACAATTTCCGAGGCTGCCGTCTTGATTTCGCCCGGATACACCTCACCCGCCGTGCCACTGATGGACAGATAGTCACCTTCTTGATAGGTCGTTCCGTCCACGGTCATCGTCCTGGCCTGATAATCAATCTGCAACGCGCCGGCGCCGCAGACACAAACCTTGCCCATCTGCCGCGCAACCAGGGCCGCGTGCGAACTCACACCACCTTTCGCCGTCAGAATGCCTTCGGCCGCAATCATCCCCCGCAAATCCTCCGGAGAAGTTTCATTCCGAACGAGCAGAACTCTTTCACCCTTGGCGGCTGCGGCGTCCGCCCGATCGGCATTCAAATACATCTTGCCCGAAGCCGCACCCGGGCCGGCGGGCAATCCTTTGGCGATGCACTTGGCGGCCTTGACGGCCTTGCGGTCAAACACGGGTGCCAGCACCTGGTCCAATTGATCCGCCGGCACTCGACGGATGGCTGTCTTCCAATCAATGAGTTTCTCCTTCTCCATCTCAATGGCAAACCGGACTGCGGCCAGGCCGGTGCGTTTGCCATTGCGGGTCTGGAGCATGAACAATTTGCCCTCCTGAATCGTAAATTCAAAATCCTGCACGTCCTTGAAATGCGATTCCAACGTCTTGCGCACCTGCTCCAATTCGGCAAATGCCGCTGGCATATGGTTCTTGAGCTGGAGTACCGGCTCGGGCGTGCGCACGCCGGCCACGACATCCTCGCCCTGCGCGTTAATAAGGAATTCACCATAGAAAACTTTTTCGCCCGTCGCCGGATCACGCGTGAAGGCCACGCCCGAGCCCGACTTATCGCCCGTGTTGCCATAGACCATGGCCTGGACGTTGACGGCCGTTCCCCATTCGGCGGGGATGCCGTATTTGCGGCGATAAACAATGGCGCGGTCATTCATCCAGGAACCGAACACAGCGCCTACCGCACCCCATAATTGTTTCCAGGGGTCCTGGGGAAATTCGCCGCCGGTACGTTCTTTGATAAGTGACTTAAACCGTTTCACCAACTCTTTCAGATCGGCCACCGACAACTTGGTATCTTCCACGTCGTCTGAGTGGCGGTCGTGCTTGAGCTTATGAATGACCACTTCAAACGGCTCATGGTCTTCGTTGGGCCGCTTTTGCACACCCATGACGACGTCGCCGTACATCTGGATGAACCGGCGGTAACAATCCCAGGCAAACCGCTCGTTTTTGGTCGCTTTAACCAAAGCCAGTACGGTCTCGTCATTGAGGCCGAGGTTCAAAATCGTGTCCATCATACCGGGCATGGAATCACGGGCGCCGGAGCGGACAGAAACCAGCAGCGGCATGGCGGACTGGTCGCCAAATTTGGTGCCCATGATTTTCTCAATAAACGCGACCCCGGCCCGGACCTGGCTGTCTAGTACTTTGGGATAGGACTTCTTGTTCTGATAAAAATAGGTACAGACCTCGGTGGTGATGGTGAACCCCGGCGGTACCGGCAGGCCGATCCGGCTCATTTCGGCCAGATTGGCGCCCTTGCCGCCCAGGAGCGGCTTCATAGAACCATCGCCATCGGCTTTTTTGTTTCCAAACAAATATACGTACTTTGCTCCCTTCGATGTTTTAGCCATAAAAATTCAAGTTTGATGTCGCGTGCTGTGAATTGGAATACCTTAAAAACGAACGCCGAATCTAACAAAGAAAACCGGCGTGTCAATGTTCGTCTCGCGTTGGTAGTGTCCCAAATTTGCTTGTAGTTCCGCCTTCGAGCGGCCCGGATCTGCATAAACACGGAAGTCCAAACTTCAAATCAGGACGCAGCTCTCCCGCTCTTTTGGCCAGATATATGAAATCAACGTATCATGATGCGTTGATTATTAATTTGCGCTGCGGGACACTTTCCGTTAGTTTGGAGCGGTTATTCATAGCAACCGATGCCGGAAAGAATTGAACATCTTGAACGCCTGTTGCGCGAGCGCATTGTCGTCCTTGACGGTGCGATGGGCACGATGATCCAGCAACACAAGTTGGATGAGGCGGCGTTCCGCGGTGAGCGGTTCCGGGAATGGCGGGGCAAGGACCTCCAGGGTTGCATCGACCTGCTCAACCTGACCCAGCCGGGAATTGTCGAGGTAATCCATGGCCAATACCTCGAGGCCGGCGCCGACATCATCGAAACGAACACCTTTAACTCGCAATCCATTTCATTGGCAGATTACGGTCTGGAATCGCTGGCCTATGAATCGGCGAAAGCGGGCGCGGAATGTGCGAGGCGCGCGGCGGACCACATCGAAAAGGCCCGACCTGGCCGGGTCTGTTTTGTAGCGGGCGCCATCGGACCGACGACGAAGACATCCTCCATTTCCACGGACGTGAACAATCCCGGCGCACGCGGAGCAACGTTTGACGAACTGGTTGCGGCTTACAGTGAACAGGTCCGCGCGCTGCTGGATGGCGGCGTGGATTTGCTGCTGGTTGAAACCATCTTCGACACGCTGAACGCCAAGGCGGCGTTTTTTGCGATTCAACAAATTTTCGAACAACGGGGAATCAGTCCTCTCCCTTTTCGGCGGGACGCGTTATCCGAGTCCCAAACTCCCAAAAGAGTGGAAGAATCGGGGACTCGCATAGCTCGTCCCTCCGAATCTTCTGTTCGCCGCGTCCCAATCCTCGCTTCCGTTACCTTCATCCAGGCCGGCAGCAATCGCGGGGTAACAGGCCAGACCATTGAAGCCTTCTGGAATTCGATTTCGAACGTTCCCCTGCTCTCCGTCGGCCTGAATTGCGCCTTGGGCCCAAAGGAATTGCGCCCGCTCATCGAGGAACTTTCCGGGCTGGCACCGATTTACGTCAGTGCGCACCCAAACGCCGGCCTGCCGAATCCGCTGCTGCCGACCGGGTTTCCGGAAACGCCGGAAACATTCACGCCGCAATTGAAGGAATGGGCTCAAAACGGCTGGCTGAACATCGTCGGCGGCTGTTGCGGCACCACACCAGCCCATATCAAAGTCCTCGCCAAGGCGGTGAAACATTTGCCACCACGTGTGCCGCCAAAGGTCGAGCCGTATTTGCGACTGAGCGGACTGGATGCGCTTACCGTCCGACCGGACTCCAATTTCCTCAATATCGGTGAGCGCACCAACGTGGCCGGGTCGCCGAAATTTGCCCAGCTCATCAAGGCCGGCGACTTCGAGGCGGCGCTGGCCGTGGCGCGCCAGCAGGTCGAGAACGGCGCGCAAGTGGTTGATGTCTGCATGGACGAAGGAATGATCGACGGCGTGGCGGCAATGACGCGCTTTCTGAACCTGATTGCCTCCGAGCCCGATATTTGCAAGGTACCGGTGATGGTGGACTCCTCGAAATGGGAAGTAATCGAAGCCGGTTTGAAATGTCTGCAGGGCAAAGGCATTGTCAATTCCATCTCCCTCAAGGAAGGTGAGGAAAAATTCCTGCATCAGGCCGGGCTCATCCGCCGTTATGGCGCGGCCGTGGTAGTGATGGCGTTCGACGAACGCGGCCAAGCCGACACGTTCGAACGGCGCACTGCCGTCTGCCGACGCGCTTATAATCTGCTGGTAAAGAAAGTCGGCTTCCTGCCCCAGGACATTATTTTTGACCCGAACGTGCTTACCGTCGGCACCGGCATGGAGGAGCATGCAAACTACGCCGTAGATTTCATCCGGGCGACCAAATGGATTAAAGAAAACCTGCCGCGAGCCAAGGTCAGTGGCGGCATCAGCAATGTTTCTTTCTCGTTTCGTGGCAATAATGTTGTGCGGGAGGCGATGCACTCGGCGTTTTTATATCATGCGGTGAAGGCCGGACTCGACATGGGTATTGTCAACGCCGGGCAGCTAGCCGTTTATGATGAAGTCCCAAAGGACCTGCTGGAGCAGGTTGAAGATGTCTTGTTGAACCGTCGCCCCGATGCAACCGAACGGCTCGTCAAATTCGCCGAATCGGTAAAAAAGCAGGACGCGACCGCGGTGATCGAGGACGAATGGCGCAAAAGTTCGGTCGAACAACGACTCGAACACGCGTTGGTAAAGGGCATTGTGGACTTTATCGACCAGGACGTTGAGGAAGCGCGCCAGAAATACGGCCGGCCGCTGGCCGTGATTGAAGGCCCGCTGATGACCGGTATGAACGTGGTCGGCGATTTGTTCGGCTCCGGAAAAATGTTTTTACCACAGGTGGTAAAATCCGCGCGAGTGATGAAAAAGGCCGTGGCCTATCTGCTGCCGTTCCTTGAGGCGGAAAAGCTGTCCGCCGGCAGTGTCCACAAGAATGCCGGCAAAATCCTGCTGGCCACCGTGAAGGGCGACGTACATGACATCGGCAAGAACATTGTCGGGGTCGTGCTCGCCTGCAACAACTACGAGGTCATTGACCTCGGGGTGATGACACCCTGCGAAAAAATTATCGCCACAGCCCTCGAACAACACGTGGACATCATCGGCCTCAGCGGGCTGATTACGCCGTCACTGGACGAAATGGCACACGTGGCGCGTGAACTGGAGCGGCAGGGATTGAAACTGCCGTTGCTGATTGGGGGTGCCACAACGAGCAAGGCGCACACCGCGGTTAAAATCGCCCCGGCGTACCGCGAACCGGTGGTTCATGTTCTGGACGCTTCACGGGCCGTACCAGTGGTCGGCAGCCTCATCAGCCCCGAGCAGAAGCCGGGGTTTGTCAAAAAAGTCCGCGAGGAGTACGAGCGTGTCCGGGTACAGCACGCCGGGCAACGTGCAACGCTGATTTCGCTGGAAGCTGCTCGCGCCCAAGCGCCCAAGTTAAGCTATGATGGTTTGGTGAAACCGGAATTCATAGGGGTCCGGGTTCTGTCTCCCGGCGCAGCCGCGGATGTGAATCTGCGGAAACCCGAACCCAGTGAATCTGCCGACTCACGTCGGCGGCAACGGATTGACTTGGCGGATCTTGCACCCTTCATCGACTGGACGCCCTTTTTTCATACGTGGGAGTTACGTGGCGTCTATCCCAAAATATTACAACACGAAAAGCATGGCGAGGAGGCGCGCAAGCTGTTTACCGACGCGCAGAAACTCCTGGAACAGATTCTTTCAGGAAAGCTGCTGCAACCACGAGGCGTTTACGGCTTGTTCCCGGCCAATCGCATCGGCGATGACGTAGAACTATACACTGACGAATCGCGAAGAAAGGTTCTGGCGACATTTCACTTCCTGCGCCAACAAATTGAAAAGACGGACGGCACACCGAACCGGTGTCTGGCAGATTTCGTAGCGCCACGAGACGGCGACACGCAATTCCCATCAGATCATCTGGGGGCATTTGCCGTCACCAGTGGACATGGGTTGAGAGAACTGGTGGAGAAATTCAAGGCGGACCACGATGATTACAATGCCATCCTGGCGGAGGCCCTGGCGGATCGGCTGGCCGAAGCCTTTGCAGAATTTCTGCACAAACGTGTTCGTGAGGAGTGGGGCTACGGTCAGAATGAAAATCTCAACGGCGAGGATTTGATCGCGGAAAAATACCGTGGAATCCGGCCGGCGGCAGGTTATCCGGCATGTCCCGATCATACCGAGAAACAAATTCTCTGGAAGTTGCTCGAGGCAGAACCGAATGCCGGCATCCAGCTCACCGAAAGCTGCGCCATGTGGCCGGGCAGTTCGGTCAGCGGGCTTTATTTCGCGCATCCGGAATCCAAATATTTTGCCGTCGGGAAGCTCGGCCGCGATCAAATCCTCGATTATCATCTCCGCAAGGGCATGTCCTTGCAGGAGGTCGAAAGATGGCTGGGCCCCTGGTTGAATTACGAGCCACGAGCAATGGCAGCCGGCACAACCGTTGCCTGTGCTTGCGGTGTTCCGCATTGATTAACAGGCTGAAAAAGGCATCGACGGACGGTGGAGTTCGCCGTATAAATGGGTAGATTCAGCCAAAGGACAGTTATGGCAACCTTACCGCAGGCGGTCAAAATGATGCCGGTGGATGCGGACTTGTTCGAATCTATCGGTTATCTGCCTAAAACCCGTCAACTGTACGTCAAATTCAGGAACTCGCCTCCGCTTTGCTTCGACAACGTGCCGGGTTTCCGGTATGAGAGCCTGTTGATCGCACCGCGAAAGGATGCGTATTACCGGACGTTTATTAAAGACCGGTTCCTGACCAAAGCTGTGGAAATGCCATCGGCTTGAGGCTACGCCAGACTTGTTTTTCGTGGAATCGGGCCTAAATTAAAGGCATGAAGCAGGACGTTGTGCCAGTTCAGATTCGCGGAATTATCCCGGCCAACAGTGGCTGTGCGCTTTTCGTCGGCAACGACCACAAGGTTTTTGTCATCAACGTCGAGCCACAAATGGGGGCGGTCATCGGCATGTTCCTGCGCCAGACCCCCAAGGAACGCCCGCTGACCCACGATCTCATCAACCGTATGTTTCAAGGTTTCGGCATCACGGTGGAGCGCGTCGTCATTACGGACTTAAAGAATTCGACTTACTTCGCCCGGCTGATTCTGCAGCAGCAAAACGAACTGGCCCGGAAGATCGTGGAGCTCGATGCGCGCCCCAGCGATTGTCTGGCCCTGGCTGCCGCCCAGAAAAAACCGATCTTTGTGGCCGCCTCCCTCTTCGAACAGGTCGAGGACATGAGCGAAGTGTTGAACAAAATCAACGAAACCGGCAGCGAGGCGGAATAAAATGCCCGGCGTCAAATCCCCATCACCGGCTCTCATCTGCGGTGACGACGAGTTTGCCGTGAAGCAACGCGCGCGGCAGGTTTACCAGAAATGGTGCGATGAAATCGGAGGCATGGACCATGAAATCATCGAAGCCACGGTGGCCAACAGTGGCGAGGCGCTTACTGCGATCGCCCGGTTGCGTGAGGCACTGCAAACTTTGCCCTTCTTCGGCACCGGCAAAGTCATCTGGTTGAAAGATTGTAATTTCCTCGGAGAAGAGCGGACGGCCTCTGCCCAAGCCGTCACCGAAACACTCGCGGACCTCGCGGAGGAACTGAAGAATTTCGCGTGGGCAGCTAATCCCGGCATCCGGTTGCTCATCAGCGCCGGCAAGGTGGACAAGCGCAAAACGTTCTTCAAGACCCTCGACAAAATCGGCCTGGTGGAAAACCTTGCGGGCTGGTCAGTGGACGATCGCGATTGGGCGGACCGCGCGGAACTCGCCGCACAAACGGCCGTGCGCGAGCGTAAAAAGGAGATCTCCGAAGAAGCGCTGGCGGAACTGGTTAGTCGCGTCGGCCCCCATCCGCGCCTGCTGGACAATGAAGTCGAGAAACTTTGTTTATTTGCGGGCGATCGGAGCCGGATTGAGTCAGAGGACGTCAACGCGGTTTGCGTGCGGAACAAGCTGGCACGGGCATTCGCGCTGGGGGACGCCCTGGGGGATCGTGATTTGCCCCGCCTGCTGCGGCGGCTGGACGAAGAGCTTTGGGAGGTGAAGTATGATTCCCAAAAATCGGAAATCGGCCTGTTATATGGTTTGACCGCCAAAGTACGCGCGATGTTATTGTTAAAGGAAATGATCCGGGAAGGCTGGATCAAGCCGGAGATGGATTATAACCGTTTCAAGGGCCAATTGCAGCGCGTCCCGGCGGATCGGCTGCCCGGCGACCGGCGTTTTAATCCCCTGGCTTTGAATCCGTATGTGTTATACAAGGCGCTGCCGCAGATAAAACATTATTCCGAAGCCGAGTTGATCAGGGCGATGGACTTATTGCTGCGCTGCAACCAGCGACTGGTATCCAGTGGACTTGACGAAGCACTGGTGCTGCAACAAACGTTGGTGCAGATTATTACGCCGCAGGTGGCTGCAGCCTGAATGCGGAAAGAATTTTGAACTATGGCAACATCGTCGGCAAAAATGTCGGTTCTGGCGTGTCAGGACTTTGTCTGTGTGAAAATTGTGGGTCGGGCAAATTTTACCTACGGCCCGGACTTCAAAACACTGCTGACCGAGCTGGTTCGGAAGGGTTGCAACCATTTCATCATCGACCTTTCGGAGTGCGCTTTGATGGATAGCACATTTCTCGGCATTCTTGCGGGATTCGGCTTGAAGCTGAACAAGGCAGACGCGCCGGACAACCAAGGCATTGAATTACTGAATCCCAACTCGCGAATTGCGGACCTGCTCGAGAATCTGGGTGCGCTGCATCTCTTTAAAGTCACCACGGGAACATTGCAGTTACCCGGCGACGTCCGGGTCCAGACACCGGATGCGGCAAACGCGACGCGCCAGCAAATTACACGCACCTGTCTCGAAGCGCACCAGTCGCTGGTGGACGCAAATCCCGATAACGCAATGCGTTTCAAGGACGTGACCCGTTTTTTGGCAGAAGACTTGAAGAATCGCGAAAACTCACCGTAACGGCACATGGTTTGCTGTCTTGTCCGTTGATTGTCAACCACAAGCCTTGTTTGCGCTATGAAAATGAACCGGACACTTTTGACCCTTATAACCGTTGCGCTCCTGTCTTTGTTGCCGGCCATTGGTCGAGCCCAGAACGACACGGAAACCCCAACCCCGTCTGACCAGGATCAAAACGCCGCTGCCGCTGAGGATGAAACCAACATGCCGATGAGAAAGTTGATGTTAAAAACCGACCAGGTCACCAACACGGTCGGCATCGTTCTCAAAAAAATCTCAGCAAACCTTTGGGCCGGCGAGTATGAAGTGACGCAACAGTCCTATCAAAAGGTCATGGATGGCAATCCCAGTGCCTTCCAGGGGAAAACGCATCCGGTGGATTCTGTCATCTGGAACGATGTCATGACTTTCTGCAAAAAGCTTACCGAGCGGGAGCGGAAGGCGGATGAATTACCGAAGGGCTTCGCCTACACCCTGCCGACGCAGGCCCAGTGGGAACAACTCACAGGCAACGCTTCTCTCAGCGACGCGGTGATGAGTCTGAATCTGCAACGGCGATCCTCCACGGCACCGGTGGGCAGCCTTGGACCAAACAACAACGGACTTTATGACACACGTGGCAACGTCAAGGAGTGGTGCCTGGATCCGCAGGATCAACCTTATCGGGTTTTACGTGGCGGCGCCTGGGACACGTATATCGAAATTAATTCCCGGCTGGATTTTCGCGAATACTCGGCCCCTGACATGACCAAAAACGACTACGGTTTCCGTGTGGTTTTGGAACCCGAAGGATCGCAATAATTGAATTTCAAACCGGCGCAGGCGCGGGCGTTCCCAGTCCGGGCAGTTTTGGCGGCACAGGTTTAGGTGGTGTTTCCGGCAGCGGCGTACCTGCCGGAGCGCCCATCAGGATTCCCCCCTCGGGCTTCGGCGGCGGCGGCGTGAATTTGCCGGTATTGACGATCTCCTCGACCTGTGCCCGATCAAGTGTTTCGTGTTCCAGCAATGCGTTGGCAATCATTTCCAGTCGGTCGCGGTTGGCCAGAAGGATATCCCGCGCCCGTTGGTAACCGTCGTCAATGATCCGCTTTATTTCCTCGTCAATTTCACTGGCCTTGTTTTCACTGTAAACTTTCGTGCGCGCCATTTCGCGGCCGAGAAAGACATATTCGTCATCGCTGCCGTATTGCACCATCCCCAACTTGTCGCTCATGCCATACTGGCAAACCATGGCCCGCGCGAGATTTGTAGCCTGTTGAATATCCATGGCGGCTCCGGTCGAAATGTCGCCCGAAACAATTTCCTCGGCGATACGTCCGGCCATGGTCACGGCCACGTCATCCAGCATTTCCTTGCGGCGCCGGTTTAAAATGTCCTTTTCCGGCAGCTGCATGGTGGAGCCGAGCGATTGTCCGCGCGGAATAATGGTGACTTTGTGCAAGGGATGCGTGTTTTCCAGCTTCATGTTCACCAGGGCGTGCCCGGCCTCGTGCCACGCGGTGTACTTCTTCTCCTCGGCGGTCATGGCCAGGCTGCGGCGTTCGCGACCCCAGCGGACCTTGTCACGGGCTTCCTCCAATTCTTCCATGCCGACGGCCTTTTTGTTCAGCCGCGCCGCCAGTAATGCAGCTTCGTTCAACAAATTGGCCAGTTCCGCCCCGGAATAACCCGGCGTACCGCGGGCAATGATGGACAAATCCGCCTCCGGCCCCAGCTTCACGTTTTTGGCGTGTACTTTCAGGATCGCTTCGCGCCCGCGGACATCGGGCAGATTGACCACCACCTGCCGGTCGAACCGCCCGGGACGCAAAAGGGCCGGGTCCAGCACGTCCGGCCGGTTGGTTGCGGCAATAATGATGATACCTTCCTGCGTGTCGAAACCGTCCATCTCAACCAGGAGCGCATTGAGTGTTTGTTCGCGTTCGTCGTTGCCCCCACCGAGGCCGTGTCCGCGACTGCGGCCCACAGCATCGATTTCATCAATAAAGACCAGACAAGGCGTGTTGCGGCGGGCCTGATCGAACATGTCGCGCACACGGCTCGCGCCGACGCCGACAAACATTTCCACAAAATCCGAACCGCTGATGCTGAAAAACGCAGCATCTGCCTCCCCGGCGATGGCCTTGGCGAGCAGCGTTTTGCCGGTGCCGGGCGCGCCTACCATCAAAACTCCCTTGGGAATGCGGCCGCCGAGTCTCTGGAATTTCTTCGGGTCCTTTAAAAATTCGACCAACTCGGAGACTTCCTCGATGGCCTCTTCGATCCCGGCCACGTCTTTAAAGGTGGTTTTGTTACGGTCTTTGGCCAGCATGCGGGCTTTGCTCTTGCCGAAACTCAGGGCGCCCTTGCCGGCGATCTTGATTTGACGGATGAAAAAGAACCAAAACAACAGCGCAATCAACACAAAGGGCGCAATGCTCCAGAGCACACTCATCAACATCGTATTCGGCTGGCTGGCATCAATCTTGTCAGAGGCGAACAACTGGTCCTGCTTGGTTTGGGTCAAATAGGCGTTTTTGACCACAAACTGGACTTCCACCGGCTTGCCGTTTTCTTTGGCGATGGTTCCGGCCGCGTCGGTCTGATAATACAAACCGGTGATTTCCGTCAGTGGCGCTGTCTGCGGGTTAAAACTGACCGTCGCCTGGGCAACGAGATTGGACTGAAATTTCTTGAAAAAATCGGCTTGCGACAACGTCCCGACTTGTGAGTTATAGTGATCCTTCAACAGCATCAAAGCGACGATGCTGCCGATGATGGCAATCCAAGCCACCCAGGTGGTCGGAGGCAGTCGAAAGCCGCCCTGCGGCTTCTTGGGGTTGCGGTCGTTGTCTTTATTTTGATCTTCGCCAAACATACTTGTTTTCGCATGACAAATTAACATGCCGCCCCTGCCTCCGCAATGCGTGAATTCGCTTTTCTCGCCAAAGTCCGGACCCATCTGATATATTATAATCCATGCGCATCGGGCCGCTGACATTGTCGTCGAATTTATTCCTTTCGCCGCTGGCAGGCTACACCAACCTGCCCTTCCGGCTGGTGGTGCGCGAAATCGGCGGGGTTGGTCTCTGCACCACCGATTTGGTCAATGCCCGTTCTTTGCTCGAAAAAAAACCGAAAGCCTTCAAGTTGATTGAAACGTGTCCGGCCGACTCGCCGTTGGCCGTTCAGCTTTTCGGCTCGGTACCCGGGGAAATGCGTGATGCCGCGCAAATGCTCGAGGCGCGAGGTGTCTCCGCGATTGACATCAACATGGGCTGTCCCGTCCGCAAGGTTTGTAACGTCGGCGGCGGCTCAGCCATGATGACCGAACTCGGCAAAACCGAGGCCCTGGTCCGTGGCATGGTTGACGGCGTTAAAATCCCAGTGACCGCGAAAATGCGGCTCGGCTGGGACGACCAGAATATCACCGCACCCGATCTGGCCCGGGCGCTGGAAAACGCCGGTGTCGCAGCGATTTTTGTTCACGGCCGGACCCGTGAACAGGGATTCGGCGGTACGGTTAACCTCGGCGGCATCCGCCGGGTTGTCGAAGCGGTTACGCAGATCCCCATCATCGGCAATGGCGATATCATCACGCCGCCGGCCGCAAAGAAGATGCTCGACGAAACCGGCTGCGCCGGGGTGAGCATCGGCAGGGGGGCGTTCTACAATCCTTGGATCTTCCAACATACGCTGCATTATCTAAACAGCGGTGCCGGCGTCCCGCCTGCCCGACCCGTACGCCTGCGCCAGCAGGAAAATGACAATTTTGTCAGCCTCGATAATGGAAGCAGTCGGGACGCCTGCGCTACGGTGAAAAGCGTTCTTCTCCCTGAACCCAGTTTTGCCGAGCGCGTGCGGGTGATGTGCCGGCATCTGGATTTGATGATTGAAGTGTTCGGGGAGCCGCTCGGTTGCCGGATGTTCCGAAAGGTCGCCCCGTGGTACTCCAAACGATTTGGTCCTTGCCACGAGTTCAACAAGCGCGCCGTGCAAATTTCCACCCGCGCTGAATTCCATCACTCGCTTAAGCATTACATCCGCTGGCGACGGCAATTTCTTGATGAGAATGACGAATTACTGTCGCGCTTCCAACCTCCGCCAATGATTGCCTCTTTTATGCGGGACGAGCCTGCCGTTGTTCAACGAGGGCAAATCCCCGTGCCCAAGGGGCCGGTGGAGGTTTGGTGATTTTTTCAAAAATAAATCCGTAAATGATGACGCTGAGCGGATTTTTACCATCACCCGGTCTCAAAACGTTCTCAGCCGGAAGTGAACGATGCCAGACTTCCGCCATTCGGTTTATTCAACCATTGCTCTGCTGTAATTCGATCGTGGAAGACTCTCATCCGAATCAAGCCGGATATAAGTGACGCAAACATGTGAGCCAGAACAAAATTGGCGTCACTGCCCACACAGACGGCGCGCGAACCAAAATTCCCGTCGCTCTGCAATTTCCGCAAGGTGACCGCTATGTTCCAAAGCTCGGCCACCGAAAGGGTCGGATCGATAATGCTGGAAGCGTCAATCAATTCGGAATAAGGCAGGAATCCTTCCCGGCGCGCCGTCTCGAAGTGACCGATGACCTCCGGTGCGGTAACCTCTCCGGTTACATGGGTAAAGACCCGGTGTCGGGCAGGATTGATCTTATATGAAATAGGCATGGCGTGCTTCCGGTCGCCTGTTTTCGAAGATTAGGGAATAGCTGATCCTCATATAATAATCGTGGACTCATTAACCGCTTTTGGCTGATGTTCCAACAACAAAATCACTCAAGTCTGAAATTTTGCCAGGCCGTAAACCAACGGTCAGCGTTTTACGGTTGTAAAAGCCCGCCATCATGGTTTTCATGGGCATTCGCATGAATACTTCGCGGCTTTACTTTCGGGGTCGTCTCCTCCGGCTGAGTTTGCTTCTTACTGTCGGTATGAATGGGTTGGCAGCAGCAGCCATTTTCAATGTTTCGAACTATGGCGCGCATAACGATGGTTCAGGGAGTTCAACCGAAGCCATTCAAGCGGCCATCCAGGCAGCGAACGCCGCGGGTGGCGGCACGGTTTACTTTCCAGCGGGGAATTATGTCACCGGCCCGATTGTATTGACAAACAACCTGGTGCTGGAAATTGAAGCAGGCGCCATCCTGAGTTTTCCGGCGATGCGCCTTCCCTTTACGCAAGGGCGCGAGCAAGGCATCGAATGCCTCACGCCAGTCCCATTAATTGGCGGGCGACACTTGCACAATGTCACCATTACCGGCCGCGGCGTGTTAACGACGGATAATGCGGCGTGGCTCAAGCTCATGCCCCGAATTAATTCCTCAGACACCGATATTGGTACGGCCTTCGGTACCAACTGGGAACATTTGCTACAGGCTCTGGAGGTAAGAACGCCCGCACCGGCAGCGGATTACGAAAAGGCCGCACCGGAACTTCGCCCTTCCTTCGTGCGCTTCATGGACAGCACAAACATCCTGATCGAAGGCGTTCACTTTGTCGGTTCTTCGATGTGGACCGTTCATCTCCTTTATACGGATAATGCGGTGGTCCGCAGTGTCATGATAGAAACCTATCCGGGCGTACACACCGACGGTATCGCCGTTGATTCCAGCCGAAACGTACGCATTTCTGACTGCTACATAGACACCGGCGACGATGGCATTGTCCTGAAGTCCGGCAAGGACGCCGACGGCCGGCGGGTCAACCGGCCTACGGAGAATGTATCCATAGCAAACTGTACTGTGCATCACGCACACGGTGCAGTTACGCTTGGCAGCGAAATCTCCGGCGGCATCCGCAATATCGTAGCCGACAACATCACCTGTGAAGGCACCCAGATTGGCATCCGCATCAAAAGCCGGCGAGGCCGTGGGGGTGTGGTTGAAAATGTGCGTTTTAACAATTGGACAATGGAGCATGTCGGCATCGGAATTAACGTCACCAGTTACTATCTTATGGAAGGAGAAACGAAAACTTCGAGGGAACCGGTTACGGTACGGACGCCAGTGTTCCGCAACATTGCTGTCAGTCACATAACGATTGACCATGCGCGCAAGGCAATTGACGTTCAAGGACTACCAGAAATGCCGATTTCCGAATTAAAAATCAGCGATGTGGCTGCATCCTCGGAACAAGGCATGACTGCCTCGTGCACCAGCGGACTGGAACTGCATGATGTTCAGGTAGATGCAAACAGCGGGCCGGCTTTTCATGTGCAGGATTCCAAGGAATTGGAATTGGATGACGTCGCCACTCACCACGCCTCAGAAAGCGCACCGGTGATACGACTCGAAAATTGTCCGAACACAATCATCCGCGACAGCCGGGCATCCACCGGCACCGGAACCTTTCTTTCCGTCGCGCCGGGCGGGTTAAAAAGTTTGACCCTTGAGGGTAACGTAATCAGCAACGCGCAGAAGGCCGTGGTGGAAGAAGCCGATGATGCTCAATGATTCTCCACCGAACTATGGCCATTTTTTCTGATCACAAACCCGGGTAAACCCAGCCACTAATGCGCCTTCGTTCGCCATTTAATCCTGAAATCAACCTTCGACTGTTATGGGGTGAGATGAACCCATTGTGTTTGCGTGCGATATTGAAGTCCATTGGTAGTCACTACGATGGCATAGAAAGGGTGCAGCCCGGCCCATAAATTCGTTCCGTTCACCTGAAACGTCGCCGTGGACACGTTGCTGGCGTTGCTCAGGGCGCCACCGGTGCTGAACAGGGTAATCGAACTCACGTTATTTGTGTTGGCAGTAACCTGAATGTGATAGTTGCCTTGGACAGGGGCCTGATTGGTCAGGTCGAGTAACGTCATTGTCGCGTTCAAGAATGTATTCTGGATTTGGACGGGCAGCGTTACATGGGTTTGGGTTCGGATGTCACTGCCCTCGTAAGCGACGGCCGTCAAGTTGTGGTACCCATCAGCCAATGTTGTGGTATCCAAAGGAAACGTCGGGTTCAAGGTGAACGCGCCGGCTGTAACAAAAACATGATTGCGGGGTCGGAGGTCGGACACGTTATACGTGAGGGTGCTGCCCATGCTCGTGAAAGAAGGAACCTGAATGGATGATACCGCGGGGTTGACTTGTATTGCGGCTGCCGCATAGCCGGGACTGCGGGCATACAAATTGAAACCGGTATAGAAGAAGGAACCGTATTGGTTTATGATATAATCTGCGGCCATAACTCCATCGTTGCCCTGTAAGGCCGGATTCGTGTTAATGGCGTTATATAATTGGCTGGCCAGCGTGAGCGAATTGCCGGGAGATTGATTGGTGACGGCGACAATCACCGCCTGCCCATTGGTCTTGATAAAAGTAAACTGCATCCAGGAATTGGCTGGAATTGAATTGCTTCGCTCCGAGTACCCTTGCACGCCAAAGGCTTGTGAGTCCAGGAACCGGGGTTGTCCGGCTTGTAAAAAAGTAGAAAGCCCGCTGGCGCTTCCCATCGTACTTGTGGTTTTGGTCAGAATCTCGCCAAGCGCGAAATTGGTTTCCAGGATTGTCCCCTGCCCTTGATTGGTAGAAACCCCAATGGTGTACGGCCTTGCCGCATTGTCCACCCGGACCAAAGTGAAGTTTGGCGCAGCGCTTATCACGGTAAAAGCAGGCGACCCTGAAGGTTCCAACCATACCCGGTAAAATCGGCTCGCGACATTTGCAATACCTCCATCCACAAAATCCATTGGCCCGCCGGGTTCATTCGTGAAAACAGAGGTCCAGTTGATGAGGTTGCTGGAGGTCTGCACAACCCACGGCAAACCGGGAGTGCTATCGACATGCATTTGAAACACCCCCGGACCGATAACCTTCGGTGCGGACACTTTCGGAGGCTGATCCGCAACCGGCCAGGTCATCCGATAAAAGCGCACAGGAGAATTTGTGGCGCCATAATCCGAAAAATCCAGTAGTCCCGGCGTGAGGTTATTTGTGAAGATAGGCTGCCAGTTCGTCAAATTGGTTGAGGCCTGAACGACATAGGGCATCGGGCTGGGGATTCCCGCCTCTATGTTGAAAGCCCCATTGCGGTCCAGGCCAATCGGTACCATTTGGGGCGGAAAAGAATTCGGCAGATAATTAACACTGTACGATAGTCCGGGTGTGTTTGTGGGAGTCGTGTCGACAACGTAAAACGGGACGGTCATTAGATTGGTGGCGATGGATTGTAGCTCAATACGGTCGCCATGAACGGAGGCGGTAACCTGGGTAGCATTGGTTGCGGTATTGACCAGAGCCGTGAATCCCGCCGCGACGGTACCCAAGGTCGAGTTCGTCGGGACCGTATAAGTGATGGGATACCCGTTCAATGTGACGGTCAGCCGATTGCCGGCAGCCAGGCCGAGATTCGTCACCGTTTCGTAATACTTACCGTCGACAAATAAATCGATTTGTTGCAAGGGATGGGCACCGTCCCTGGCGGAGAACCCGACGGAAAGCATTGCCATACCATTTAAAACGCTATCCGGGGGAAGGTTGGTACTCCATTCGCCGAAACCAGGCTGGGCAAAAGGGGCTGACAAAGGTTCGGCCACAACCAGTCCCAGATAGGGCACGTTGATACTTTGATAATAACTTTCAGCCAGGTTGAAACCCCGCGCCTGGTAGAAATAGACCTGGGGATTGGGGAACTTCTGCACGTCCACCCCGGGTTCTGCAACGGTGCCATAGCTGCCCGTCGCTCCCGCATTAATAAACGCCAACAAATTGGTTTGGCTGTTGGCACCGAAAATGACGCCGCCGTATGACGTCAGGCTGTCGGCAATGGCTCCGGGGACAAATAAACCCGGCGGAACACTAAATTGGGCCAAACCCGTTTCATATCCCAGGCAACCGGACGGCCACCAGACGGAATCCGTGTTGGTGCGCAGAATAGATGAAACTTCCCGGATGTTGATGTTGAAAATGGCGTTGTCAAAATACGGATAACGGATATTCCGAAGCGGATCTGAGCTTTTGGCCAGGATCACCGATTGTTGTGGACTGGTGCAGTCACCCGTGACTCCCTGTCCCACCAACTGTTTTGCCTGAGCCAGCGAACCCGCTGTAATCATGGCAGTCAGGAAAGAATGGCCCGGTGCCCCTACAGGTGTCGTTTGATAGAAAGCGCCTTCGCTTCCGGCATAACTATTGGTGACGCCGAAACTGTCGCTCCCGTTGCCCAATCTCAGGCCATAGAACAGAGCCGAAGTGGTGCTGTTAATGGTGGAGCCGAAGCTGGTTTGAAACGGGATATCCATCGAAAGAACTACGTATTCAACCTGATTGGTCAGCTGACGGGCCGTCAACATGTTCAACAGGGGGATCACCAGATTTGTTTGAAAATCGTTACTGGTCCAGAGGGTGTTGACACCCGACCAGTTGATGCGCAACACGTTCTCGGGCGGCACTTGACGGTACTGACAATAGTAATTACCAAGTTCGCAGGAATTTGAGCTGTTTTGGTTAACCACTACCACCGTGTTCAAGCCGCTGCCACCCGCGTGCACTTTGCAGACCAGGACACAACTTGACAAAACTGCGCCCGCAACTCCTTTTGCTCTGTAACAAAGACTATCGTGCATACGTCCATGCCCTTCGACAAACAGATGCACGAACAGATGCACGCTGACTGCCAGGTAGCAGTACCATCATAACAGAATTTCTACCGTTGTCGGCAAAAAAAGAAGCCGGTCAAAGACCGGCCCTCGATTTACCATACTATAAGTGTAAGCGGCGAAATCCTGTTCTTAGGACAACTTGCGCCGCAGCATTAAACCGAATGCACTTCCACCCAGCGCAAAGAGTGCCAACGTTGTCGGCTCCGGAATAATGTGGATGGACAAGCCCTTGTCCTTCGTTATGTTCAACACGTCACCGGAATTAAGGGTTGCGTTCCATTGAAACGCCCACGTCACATCACCTGGCCCAGCCGATGTGGTGTCATTAAGAGTATAATAGTTTCCCGAGTTCAGTGCATTCAACGTCTGATACGCCGAGGCGGCCTCAGCATAGTTCGCGTACGGAGCATCGATAACCTCTGCGATGCCGTTCCCACCAAAGCCGCTGGCCGTCTGCAGGGCACCCGTATAAGCGCCTGGACCGCCAGAAATATTGATGCTATTCTGGTTGTCCTGAAACAGGTTAAAATTAGAATACTGGTAAAAGCTCAAGTTGATCTGACTTCCACCATTATTCATGATCGACAAATATTCCTGCATATCGGCGCTACCGGAACCCGACCCGTCGCCCGACAGAACATATTGAATTTGCACCGTCAGTTGCGAGTTTTGGTAAATCACCCCGATATTATCAATCGGGCTTGCGGGATTGCTGAAGTTATAAACCGTCGCGCTGCTAATCTGGTCAATAGTCTTCTGTGGCGCGCCGTTAACTGAATACCAAAACCACTGCTGATTCAATTGGCTCTGGTTCAGGCTGTCCACGCTCCAACTGTTCATCCCGATATTGCCAGTACCCCCGCCTAGATTCAACGTGGCCGTGGAACCCCCGTTGTTCATGGTGACGTTTTGAGCCATAGCCTCACCTGGCAACAGCAAGGCCCCGAACGCAGCGAATGCCGCACCCAACCATGCAACACCCCGATCCTTCGAAACGATTTGACAATTTGGCTTCATAAGCTCTCTGAATTTAATTTGTAGCGAATTTGAAAGGAATTGGTTCTTTTTACTATTAATCTAAATTTTAAGTCAAGCTGTTTCACCTTTGCGTTGCCGAAACATCAGGGCCAAAACAACCATGCCGGCCGAAATCAGCGCCATCGTCGAAGGTTCAGGCACCAGAACCGGAAACGCCGCAGTTTCACTAACCGAAAGCAGGTTGCCTTGGGCGACGTTCCCGTAAAACTCATAACCAAATACGGCAAAGGTATTGTTGGCCGTCAGAGTGGTGTTATTAAGGTCTGTACCAGATCCGATGAAAGCGCCAAACGGAGCCCCACTGCCATTGGCCTGAACCAAGGTACTAAAGCCGGGTGCGTCTCCCTGCCAACCCAGCGCCAATCCTCCCCCGGTCTGATTGGCAATCGCATACCCTCCGCCCGCAGATGGCGTCATGTTGAGAGTTTGACTACCCGCAGCGCCCGGACCTCCCAAAACAAAATCCGAGTACTGGAATATCTTCATGTTTACCGTACTACCGCTTAGATTGTTAAACTGGATGGACTCGCCCAAAGTGCTGCCATTAAGTGTCAAAACATCGTTGATGCTAATTCCACCTGAAATCGAATACGCGGCGGTTATCGATGCCGTAAAACCCGATGAAGTAGAAACAGCCGCACCGGTTAGCTGGGTGATCGGGCCTCCATTGACACTGTAGTACAACGTCTGCAACGCCAATTGATTTGCCCCGCTCTTGGACCAACTGTTAAAACCATTCTGCGAACTGTCATAACTCGCGCTGTAAACGCCACTGTTAATGGTATAAACCAAAGCCAAGCTTTGAACAGCGGAACCACCGAGCAGAATCGCAACCAGAGCGCCTAGATACAACCGCACCCTGCTTACGAAAGACTTTTTCTGATTTTTCATGCTTTCGTTTGGGTTTCTGACTTTGATGTTTAACGTTATGGCAGTACGCCAGTGCAAAGTCAAGACATTTATTGTCACAAAGCGGGGCAAAAATAGTAAAAAAAATGCATGCGCTGCCGGTTGTTCGAGAGGGTTGCTTCGGCAGATATCTCGTTGCCCGTTGAAATACAAACTGTTACGAGCATTTTGCTTTCACAGAATCAATGAGCCCTGCTCACCAACCCCTATTTCCCGATGCAAAACTGCCCGAACAGGCAGTCGAGCAGGTCTTCGGTAGCCGTTTTGCCGACAATTTCGCCGATGGCGTTGACAGCAATTCGCAGATCCAGCGCTAACAGTTCCAGTGTGACGTTGTTGCGCAATGCTTCAATCGCCCGTTGCGTCGAACTTTTTGCCCGATTTAATGCGTCCTGATGCCGTGAGTTGATCATCACCTGCAGCATCTCGGTTCCAATTTCACCCGACCAGACCTGCTCTCGGATGGCATCTTTTAGCTCCTCAATCCCCTGCCCGCTCAAACAGCAAACATCAATCATTCGGAATTCGGAACCTGGTTCTGGCAATCCGGAAAGCCTGATCGGTAAATCGATTTTATTCCGTATCAAAATCCCTTTCTTGTCCGCAGAGGCGTCGATAAATGTTTTGTCCTCATCCGTCATCGGCTCACTGGCATCCAGTACGTGCAGGATAAATTCGGCCCGGGTCAGAGTCTCGCGGCTGCGGCGGATACCTTCCTGTTCAATCTCATCGCGGGCCTCGCGCAAACCGGCCGTATCAATAAGCACTATCGGTATGCCACGAATATTTGCCGTCTCTTCAATCGTGTCGCGCGTTGTTCCCGGAATGGCCGAGACAATGGCTCGATTATGTCCGAGCAATTGATTGAGCAGGCTGGATTTGCCGACGTTGGGGCGGCCAACAATTGCCGCTCGAATTCCGCGACGCAAAATCTGCCCCTCTTTGGCCGTCTGCAGAAGTTTATCCATGAATGTGATGCTGTATTCCAACCGTTGCAGCAGCTGCTCCCGGGTGTCGGGCGCAATGTCTTCGTCGGGAAAATCAATATGCGCCTCGACGTGCGCGAGGGTTGTCATCATCTCGTCGCGTAATTCGTCGATGCGCTGGGAGAGTCTGCCGGCGAGCTGCTCGTTGGCGGCGGCCAGCGCCAGTTCCGTCCGGGCATGAATCAAATCCGCCACCGCCTCGGCCTGGGTCAGGTCGAGGCGTCCGTTGAGAAATGCGCGCCGCGTGAATTCGCCCGGCCCGGCCGATCGCGCGCCGTTTTCCAGAAGCGTATCGAGCACCAGCCTGGCCGGCAAAATGCCGCCGTGGCAGGTGATTTCGACCGTGTCCTCGCAGGTGTACGTGCGCGGCGCGCGCAGAACGGCCAATAGAACCTCGTCGATGATTTTTCCCCCGCGCACCACCTTGCCGTAATGGATCGTATGCGAGGTGGCCGTGGAAGGTTTGTGCGAATTTTTTCCGACCGGGAGAAAGCTTTTGTCGGCCACCGCGAGCGCCTGCGGGCCGGAAATCCGCACCACGGCCAGGCCGCCTTCGCCCAGCGGCGTAGCGATCGCGGCAATGGTATCATCAAACATGCAGACAAATCACGAATGACGAATCGCGGATGTCGAACCATTCGTCATCCGCAATCTCTCATTTAGAATTTCAGACGTGCCTGCAGTTTCCGAGCTGGTTTTCAGCGTCGCGCCCCTGCAAAAAGAGCCTCGCTTTCTCATAACTTTTCTTGTGCAAATAATGCAACAAAGCCGGGTCCGTGTCGCCTGGCAATTGCCTGGCCAGCTCATCGATGCGAGCAAACAAAGGCAACAAATCCGGTTTGGGGTCGGCCGACGATAATGTCCGGACCGCAACATCCAATTGGACCAGTGCGCTCAATAAATCCTTTGGCAACGACGTTTTCACACCTCCATTAATACCGATTTTTTGAGGCCGTGACAACTGAATCCACACGAACAGGTTTGGTTGCCTTCGCGTGCCGCCAGTGTAGCTTTAACACTGTGAAACGGGCTTTATTGGTTCTGTTGTTGCTGGTTCTGTTCACCGGGTGCGTTACGAAAAAAGTGGATTGGCAGGCGCTGGTTGGCCACTACACCCGGGACCAGGCCATCACCGACCTGGGGCCTCCTGACAAAACCGCCAGGCTGACCGACGGCACGGTCGTGGATGAATGGCTCACGCAATCCGGCCGGACCATCTTGGCACCTGAACCCTATTTTCTCCCGCACGGCTCTTACTTCGGGCCAGCTACACCCGTTTACACGGAAACCTATGTACCGCCTTATTTTCTGCGGCTCACGTTTGGTGCTGACGGCAAGCTCAAAGCCTGGAAAACCTTTGCCAAATAATCTGCTTCCGCCCGCGGAATACTCGTGCTTTACTCGACGCGTGACGGTAAACCTCGGCATCTGGAACAAGTTGACTATCGGGGCTTTTGCCCTGGTCGTCATCGCCATATTGCTCCTGATTGGCATGTGGAACCTCCCGCTCATCGAACAAAACGAACGGATGCGCGCGGACATTCTGCGACTGCAAACCCAGCTGCAAATTGAGGAGGCCAAATCCAAACTGCTTCAGGCCCAGATTGACGAATTGCGGAATGATCCCAACGCCGTTGAACGGCTCGCCCGTGAAAAACTCGGCTATGCCAAACCGGGTGAAACCGTGATTCGTTTTGAACCCGCAACTAACGCGCCACCACACTGAACCATTTGTGATTTCCGAATTACGATTTACGCCCGGCCTTTGAAATCCAGCGTCTCGCTGTTTTTTTAAATCGTCAATCGTCAATCGCAAATCATAAATCCGCTAGACCGTCATTATTTCCTTTTCCTTGTGGGCCACGTGCCCGTCGATCTTGGCGGCGTATTGATCGGTCAGCTTTTGTAAATCCTTTTCCCCTTGCTTTTCCTGGTCCTCGGTGATGCCGCTGTCGTGGGCATGTTTCTTCAGCTGCTCCATGGCATCGCGACGCACATGCCGGATGGCCACGCGCCCGTCCTCGGCCATCTTCTTGATCAGTTTGACGAACTCCTGCCGTCGTTCCTGGCTCAATTCCGGAAACACCAGCCGGATGATTTTACCCTGGATCGTTGGGTTCAACCCGATGTTCGATTTCTGAATCGCCTTCTCAATCGGATGCAATGAGTTCAGGTCCCAGGGTTGTACCACCAGCATGCGTGGTTCCGGTGTGGTGATTCCCGCCAATTCCCGAATGCGCATCTGCGAACCGTAGACTTCCACCATGATGTTTTCCACCAGCGAAGCCGAGGCCTTGCCCGTGCGCACGCCGGCAAATTCGTTGAGGACCACCTGCTCCGTCTTGATCATCTTTTCTTCTGCTTCCAGCAAAATGTCGTCGGGTGTCATAGCTGGTTTCCTTTTTGCCCGTTTTCTCGCTTGCTGTATAGCGTAAAAAACGGATGCAAAAAGGCCGGGCCGGCGCCCGGGCGTAAAACCAAGTGCTAAATGGCTGTCGTAAGGCCTACAAGGCCCTTGCGCCGGGTCGAATGAAAATTGGGGAGCAATTACTATGTAAGCTGGCGTTGCGCATTGCGCCGGGCTTCGGCCATTGATAGACTGGGAACGTGGCGGACATTGTTTTAACCACGCTCAACGCGAAGTATATCCATGCCGCGTTCGGCCTGCGTTATCTCCTGGCCAATCTGGGTGACCTTAAATCGCGCGGCTGTCTCGCCGAGTTCGACATCAACCAGCGGCCGCTCGACATCGCAGAAGCCCTTCTGGCGCGGAATCCGAAAATCATCGGTTTTGGCATCTACATCTGGAACGTCGAGCCGACCACCGAAATCATTGCCGCCATCAAACGCGTGCGACCGGACATCAAAATCATTCTCGGCGGCCCGGAAGTCAGTTACGAGACGGAACAGCAGGAGATTGTTCAACTGGCCGACCACGTGATTACGGGCGAAGCTGATTTGAAATTTGCCGAGCTGTGCCGGGGCCTGCTTATCCAAACTGTAGAAGACGAGGTGTCGAGTCTCCATTCAAACCCGGAGTTCGGAGTTCGGAGTTCGGAATTACAGAATGAGACGACTCACGTCGTCTCCTACCCCAAAATCATCCCGGCCGAAATGCCGGAATTTTCTCAGATTGCCTTGCCATACGAGCTTTACACCGAAGATGACATTGCGCACCGGATCATTTACGTCGAGGCATCACGCGGCTGCCCGTTCACTTGCGAGTTCTGCCTGTCGTCACTCGATATCCCGGTACGACAGGCTCCCCTGCCCGCCTTGCTTGAACACTTACAACGTTTGCTCGATCGCGGCCTGAAACAGTTCAAATTCGTTGACCGCACGTTCAATCTGAACATCAATACCAGCAAAACCATCCTCGAATTCTTCCTGGAGCGCTACCAGCCCGGCCATTTCTTCCACATCGAAATGATTCCCGACCGCCTGCCGGAAACGCTTCGTGAAATCATTGCCCGGTTTTCGCCCGGCGCGCTGCAATTCGAAGTCGGCATCCAAACTTTCAACGAGGAAGTCAGCCATCGCATCAGCCGCCGGCAGAATTACGAAAAGCTCGCCGACAATTTTCATTTCCTGCGCCGCGAAACCGGCGTCCACATCCATGCGGATTTAATTGTCGGTTTGCCCGGCGAAACGATGGAAAGTTTCGCCGCCGGATTTGATCGGCTCATCGCGCTTGGTCCCCAGGAAATCCAGGTAGGCATCCTCAAACGACTACGCGGCACACCCATTGTCCAGCACGACGTCGAGTGGCAGATGGTTTACCATTTGTATCCACCCTATGAAATCTTGCAGAACCGGCTGATTGATTTCGCCATCATGCAAAAGCTGCGACGGTTTGCGCGTTACTGGGATTTGGTGGGGAACAGCGGAAACTTCGTCAAAACCACCCCGCTGATTTGGTCCGTAGGACAGGTTTCCCACCTGTCTCGATTCAATCCCGAGAAGAGTGAGACCGCCAGGATGCAGGTCCTGCAATCACCTTTTTACAGCTTCCTCCACTTCAGCGAGTGGCTTTATGCGCAAACCGGTCGCACGGACAGCATCGCGTTAATGCGATTGATGGAATGGGTTTTTGAATTTCTCACCGGTGAACTCCGACTCGATACCAGGAAAGCTGCGGAAGCGCTGTGGCACGATTATCAGCGCGGCGGTCGCCGCGACCGGCCTGGTTTTTTGAAGGATTTTCTGCCTGCCGAGGAAACAGTGATTCCCTTGCGCGAGAGCAAGGCCACTTTACCCAAACGCCAGGCCCGACATCTGGCGTGACCTCGATGATGGACAATTAGCTGTTAGTAAGTTCCTTCCCTTTTCCTTTATCCCGCAGGAACCTGTGCCAGGGTAAAGTCATTGTACTGCATATGGTTTTGAAAGATAGAAATCTGGTCGTAAACGTTTGTCATGCCTTAATTCTGGGGGTCATCCTCTGTGCGGTCCTTTTCCTTGCCTTTTTCCTGTTTTTTTCTCCGACATTGTGATCCCGGTGCGGGTACGGGCCTTTGCCTTTCGACCGGGTCGCCTTCAAAATGGCTCCCGGCGAAAGCTGTTGTAAGCCATTGAATACGAACATTCCCAAATTATCTTGCCACGGATTTAAGGATTGTTTATTATCCCCAAGGTTTGTGTATAACTTGTCTCTTACGGTCATGGAAAATCCTCAGGTGAACCATGTTCAGTGATGATTTGAAACCCGGCAGTCGGGAACGGTCCGCGAAAGGCAGCTAGTTTGAACAGCAAATCATCAAAATGAGCACGAAATTGTTTGTGGGAAATCTTTCCTTCAACACGACGGAAAATGAAATTCAGGAGGCGTTTGCCGCCCACGGCACGGTTGTCGAAGCCAATCTCATGATGGATCGGATGAGCGGTCGTTCACGCGGCTTCGCTTTCGTCACCATGTCCACACCCGAGGAAGCGCAAAAAGCCATTGCGGCCATGAACGGTGCCACGCTGGGCGACCGCGCTTTGACAGTCAACATCGCGCGGCCGAAAGAAGAGCGTCCGCGGGGCGACCGTGGCCCACGCCGTGAATTTCGTGGCGGCGGTGGTGGTGGTGGTGGTGGTGGCGGCCATCGGGACCGTTATTAATCACGGATATAATTTTTGCCGGGGCGACGTTCGAATGAGCGTCGCCCCGTTTTCGTTTCACCCAGTCTGTCTGCGCAAACGGCTCATTCGCTTCCCCGTTTGAATTCATGCTGACCTTCAGGAATTCTTTTAAGTAGTTGGTGTCTCGCTGGCGCCGAGTTAATGCCATTGTCAACGCCGGGTCACGCCGATAGGTTATGGGCGTACATTATGATGCCCGCCCAACAGATGGCCACGTTGAATGCGGCGAATTGTGAAGTCGCTTTCGACAATTTGACGCGGCAGCTTTATGCCACCGACGCATCGCCGTACCAGATTGTGCCATTGGCAGTGGCCTTTCCCAAGAACGCGACCCAGGCCAGTTCCATCATCCAGGCAGCGGCACAGGCAGGCCTCTCAGTCATCCCGCGTGGTGCCGGCACCGGGCTGGCCGGAGGGGCGATCGGTGAAGGCCTGGTCATCGATTTCGCGCGCTACAACCGGCTGATCAGCAAATTCAACCCGGAAAACCGCACCATCCGCGTCGGCGCAGGCGTTGTTCTGGATCAACTGAACGATTTCCTGCGGCCCCAGGGTTTTTGTTTCGGCCCGGATGTCGCCACGAGTTCGCGCGCCACGCTGGGCGGCATGATTGCCAGCGATTCATCGGGAGCTCACGCGCCATTTTATGGCACAACTGGAATGCACGTGAGCGAATTGAGAATCCTCCTGGCCAACGGCGAGACGGTAAAGGTCGGTCCCGATCGTGAAAACCTGCCGCGACAGCGGAATTTGATTGAGGACTTGCTGGCCCTCAACGCGTTGGAAATTACCGAACGTTTTCCGCCCGGCCTTTTGAAACGCTGGCCCGGTTATGGTCTGGCCCGGGCGGCGAACGAGCCCGGCAACCTGGTCCACATTCTGTCGGGCAGCGAGGGAACACTGGCGGCCATCATCTCCGCCGATTTGAAGATTATGCCGCTGCCCCCCGAGCGCGGTGTCGGCCTGCTCTTCTTCCCAACGGTGGCCGAGGCAATGCAGGCCACCACGCAGCTGCTGGATTTGATGCCGGCCGCCGTAGAGCATCTCGACAGCCTGTTGTTCGACCAGACCCGCGGCCAGCGTGAGTTTCAGGCCGCCCGGGACCTGCTCGAACTCGATGTCAAATCGTGCGATTCGATTTTAGTCGTCGAATTTTTCGAGGACGCGCCCGATCGCCTGGCGGAATTGGAAAAACGGCGGTTAGGTTCCCGCCGGTTGATTTTGCGGACACAGTCTGAGGCTGATCTCGTGTGGGCCATGCGCAAGGCCGGACTGTCACTGCTGACCGGGTGCAAAGGCGCCGCCAAGCCCGCCTGTTTCGTCGAAGATACGGCGGTACGTCCGAAGGATTTGCCGGCTTATTTTACCAGCATGCAGCGGCTGATGGCGCGAGTCGGCGTGCAGGCCTCCTATTACGGTCATGCGGCCGCAGGATTGCTGCATGTGCGTCCGGTGCTCGACTTGCGCAGTCCGGCCGATTTGAAAAAATACCGGCAAATCGCCGACGAAGTGGCCGCCTTAATCTCGCAATTCAAGGGCACACTGGCCGGTGAGCACGGCGTCGGCATTGCCCGCACCGAGTTTCTCAAAGCGCAGGTGGGTGACCAGTTGTATGAGGTCATGCGGGAGATCAAGCAGGCCTTCGACCCGGACGGCCTGTTTAATCCCGGGAAGATCATTGCGGACGGCCGCTACAAAATTGACAGCCATCTGCGTCTGGGAGCGGGCCATTCGTACAAGCTGTCCTTCGAACCGGTATTGGCGTTTGCCGCCAAAGACGGTTCCTTTACCGCCAACCTGGACCAATGCAACGGTTGCGGGGGTTGCCTCAAGCAGACCCCAACGATGTGCCCAACATTCATTGCCACCGGCGAGGAAATCATGTCCACCCGCGGACGCGCCAATGCGATTCGCGCGGTCCTGGAATTACGTGAAATCAAAGGCGATCCCTTACGCTCGCAGGAGCTGGAGGCGGCGTTGAGCAACTGCCTCTCCTGCAAGGCCTGCACCACGGAATGTCCTACGAATGTAAACCTGGCGCTGTTGAAAGCAGAGTTGCTTAACGCCCGGATCCGCCAGGACGGCTTGAATCTGCGTGAACGGTTGTTCAGCTCGGTGGACCAACTCGGACGCTGGGGTTGCAAAATGCCGCGCGTGGCCAACGCACTCCTGGATTTTTTCCCGGTTCGGCTGTTGAAAAATCGGATTTTGGGCCTCACCAACCGCCGCCCCATGCCGCAGTTTGCGCGGTTACGGTTTGACCATTGGTTTGCCAAACATCAACCGGCTGTGCTTGCCACTCGCGGCCGGGTCATCTTGTGGGATGACACCTTCACGCGCTATTTCGAACCGCATGTCGGCATGGCCGCGGTCACGGTGCTGGAAGCCGCAGGCTTTGAAGTGACGTTGCCCGTCCAACGCCAGTGCTGTGGCCGTCCGGCTTTCAGTCAGGGTAACCTGGACGAAGCCACCCGGCTGGCCACGCACAATCTCGCCCTGTTGAATGCAGATGCCGGCGGCACGCCGATTATTTTCCTCGAACCCTCCTGTTTTTCGATGTTCGCCGAGGATTACCGGGAGCTGAAGCTGCCGGACGTCGAAAATGTGGCGCGCCGCTGTTTCCTGTTCGAAGATTTCATCGAAAATTTCCTGAGTTGGGAACCCACCGGACTCAAATTCAACGATCGGGCCGGACGCTTGATCATTCATCCTCATTGCCACGCCCGGGCCTTGTCCAATCCCAACCTGATGCGACAACTCGCCGAACGGTTGCCGGAAAAAACGGTGACCTTGCTGGATGCGGGTTGCTGCGGCATGGCCGGCGCGTTCGGGATGCTGGAATCGAAATACGAACTTTCGGTAAAAGTCGCTGAGCCTCTAATTCAAAAGATTATGAACCAGCCATTTGGAACTACTGTTATTGCCTCAGGCGCAAGCTGCCGCCACCAAATCCAACATCTGGCCACCGTCCGGCTGCGCCACATGGCCGAGGTGCTGGCGGAATCACTCGCCTGACTCAATGGCCGGAGCCGGGGTACCGAGGCTCTATCTGAAGCATCCCAGTCCGCAACCCACAATTGATCAGAGCCTCCTCATGTCGGCTGCTACAAATTGAACAAAGTTCACCCGTAAATATCTGCCAGGGCATCGGGCAATTCCGGGAACTGAAATTTAAAGCCCTTTTCCAGGAAATGCAGGGGCGAGCAGCGCCGGCCGGTGAGCGCCAGCGATGGTTCGGTCTTCATCAACCGCGAGCCAAGCCGCACCGCCCAGGCCGGTGCCGGCGGACACCAGGGCCGGTGCATTGCCCGCCGCAGCTCCCGCATGAATTCGGCATTCGTGACCGGATGGACCGCAGTAGCGTTGAACACGCCGGCGAGGTCGTCCCGCTCAATTGAATCCATCCACATCCGGTTCATGTCTGCCAGATGAATCCAACTGACATATTGCCGCCCGTTTCCCGCAGCGCCGCCCAGGAACCATTTGGTCAACTTCCCCAGCACGGACAGCGCACCGCCATGGCGGGCCAGCACGAGGCCTATCCGTAACAGCACACGCCGGGTGTTCCTCAAGGGAACGATCCTGAAGGCAGTCTCCCAGAGCCGGCAGATTTCCACCGCTTCACCCTCTCCCGACGGAGTATTTTCCTCACACCACTCATCCGCCAGGTCACCGTAAAAAGCGAGCGAGCCGGCTTGCACCCAGACGCGCGGCGGATGGGCCACGTGGTCAATTGCCGCCGCCAGTACGTTGACGGAATTGACACGTGATTCGAGGATTTCGCGCCGGTTCTCCGGCGTGTGCCGGCAATTCACACTGCGTCCGGCGAGATTAATCACCGCCGTTGCACCGTTCAAAAATTGAATCCATTCGCCCAAAGTCTTGCCGTCCCAAACCATCTCCAAAACCCCGTCCTTGCGCTCGTGTGGCGAACGGGTCAGCACCACCACCTCGTAATTCTGCTTGAGCAATTTTTTGGCGAGGGAACGCCCGAGGAAGCCGCTCCCACCCGCCAGCACAACACGTTTTTTGTTCATGATCCGTCTCTTTCCAACTTCAGCACCGGCGAATGCTGCCCGGTCAACGGATGGGCACCCAACCGCCCCTGCTCCAGAGTTTCAAGCCATTTCCGGGCCAATTTGCAGGTAGTTTCCATGCTCAAATGTTCATGGACACGGGGATATTTTTCGAAATTGGCGAGCGCGAGCTTCAGGAGTGACGCGGCGGGTTGTGGCCGTCCCTTTTGCACGTGCACGAACGCACCGGCCAGCTGTATCAGCCCTTTGTAAAAGGCGCCGTTCGGGCCGTGCTTGTCCTTGAGCCACAGATGCTCCAGCACCTCATGGGCCTCATAGAAAAGCTGCTTGTTGAAACAATGAAAATAGCCGAGATAATGCTGGTCCAGCTTCTGTCCATGATGATCGGCGACCATTTCGGCAATGCGTTTGCTCTTGCTCACCCACCCAGTTTAAAGTCCAAAGTCCGGAGCCTAAAGTCCAAAGTCGCTGACGATGTCTACAACTTTGGACATTGGACTTGAGACTTTAAACCTGATGTGACAACCTCGGCGCATGGCAAGACCTGCTTTGGGACGCGGCCTCGGCGCGTTGTTGGGCGGCAACCCGGTTTTGACCCAGCCTGCCCCCACGCCGGGTACGGTATCTCCTGCGCCCGCCCCTGCCCCGGTTGCAATCGCCGCTGCCGTAATCGACACGCGCGAACGGGTTCAACGTGTGCCCCTGGATCGTATTCGACCCTGCCCCCTGCAACCGCGCAAGGATTTCTCCCCCGAGGCGCTCCGGGAGCTGGCCGACTCCATCCGCGAACAAGGCATCGTGCAACCGCTGATTGTGCGCGAGCGGGATGGTTATTTTGAACTGATCGCCGGTGAACGCCGCTGGCGTGCCGCGCAATTGCTGCAACTGCCGGAAGCGCCCATCATCGTCCGGCAGGCGGATGACCGTGCCGTGCTCGAACTGGCGCTCATCGAAAATCTCCAGCGCGAAAATCTCAATGCGATTGAAGAAGCCCACGGTTATGCACAACTGGCTGAGCAGTTCCAGCTCACCCAGGAGGAAATCTCCGGCAAAGTGGGCAAGAGTCGCGCCGTGGTGGCGAATGCGCTACGACTGCTGAAATTGCCGCCCCCCGTTCAAAGCTTCATCCGAGACGGTCGGCTATCGGTCGGCCATGCCAAAGTCATCCTCGGTTTGACAAACGAGAAGGACCAAAAACTGGTTGCCGAACGCGTCATCAAGGAAGGACTGAACGTGCGCCAAACCGAAGGTCTGCTGGCGAAGCTGCAAAAGCACGCGTTGCGTCCGGCGGCAGCGAAGCCGGAAACCGTGGCCCCTCCGGCCGGCGACCCGCACGTGGCGTTGCTGGAGGACCGGTTGCGCGAGGTATTTGCCACGAAAGTGCAACTGCATTATGCGGAAGGCAAAGGCACCGTGGAAATTTCCTTCTTCGGTGACAAGGAACTGGAGCGAATTTTGCAGATCCTTGGCGTCAACGCGGATTAAAAATTGCGCGCTTCGACCGGTTTTTGCAGAATTTCCTGACGAATGAACACACCCGAGCTGCGCGAACAGTGCGCCCAAAGACTCCTTGCCGGCGCAGCGAACGCCGCACGCATGACCGCATTCATTGGACTGGACGGGTTTGTGGACGACATCCTCCACGTGGTGGATAAGCGCAACGGTCCGGATTCCTTTCAACGACTGCCCACCATTTCGAAACTGGCCGAACGCCTCGGGGCGGCCGCCGGTAAAAGCACAAACATCGAGCTCGTCAATCGTGTCACCAAACTCGGTGGCAATGGTCCCATCATGGCCAACACCCTGGCCGGCTTTGGCTTGAAAGTCACCTGCCTCGGCAACTTCGGCTGGCCGGATTTGCATCCCGTTTTCGCTGATTTCACCAGGCGCGCCGACGTCCATTCCATCGCCGAACCCGGCCATACCGATGCCTTGGAATTCGACGACGGCAAAATCATGATGGGCAAGATTCAGTCGCTTAACGACGTGAGCTGGCCGAACATTCAGTCGCGTTACGGTCGCGACCAGTTCACTTTCCAATTGAGCAACGCCGATCTGGTGGGTTTTGTGAACTGGACCATGCTGATCCACATGAATGAAATCTGGCAGGCAACGCTCAAGGAAATCTGCCCCGGCTTGAAGGGAAAACGGCGTGTGATGTTTTTCGACCTGGCCGACCCGGAAAAACGCAAACCGGACGATATCCGGGAGGCTTTAAAAACGATCGTGGAATTCGAAAAATATTTCGACGTGGTCCTGGGACTGAATGAAAAGGAAGCGCACGAAATCGGTGACGTGCTGGGCTTGCAGGCCGCCGGCAAATCCCCGGACGCACTTTCGGTGCTGGCGCTGGAAATCAACCGGTGCGTGCCAGTCAACACGCTGGTGATTCATCCGGTGCGTTACGCACTGGCGGCCAGTAACGGTGCCGTCTCGCTGGTGCCGGGGCAGTTCACGCCCAAACCGGTCATCACCACCGGTGCGGGTGACCATTTCAATTCCGGTTTCTGTGTCGGCAAATTGCTGGGCCTGGACGACGCGCAATGTGTCCTGACCGGCATCACCACGAGTGGCCATTACGTCCGCACAGGTCAAAGCCCCGGCATTCCCGACCTGGCAAAAATGCTTCGCGACTGGCCAAAAGAAAGGTGACAGGTGACAAGTGACGAGTGACAAGAAACTAATTCAAAGTGCGAACGCGGATCGATTGGAATCGTTCGGCATCTACCAACTCGCACGGCAGCTGTTCGACGATTTCTGGAACGACTCGGAAATTTTGAGCCGGGACTTTCGTGGGCACGAGTTGTGCAAACAACAAATCCGCAGCCTGGATTCAATTTGCGCCAACATGGAGGAGGGCTTTGGGCGGGGCTTCGGCAAGGAACTGCCGCAACGTCTGAAGATTTCCCGGGGTGAAGCACGGGAAAGTCGCGGGCGCTACGAACGTTGTAACCACCTGCTTTCATCAGAGATCATTACCCAACGGGTTGCCACCCTTACCCACATTATTGGAGGCTTGAGCAAAACCATTCTGACCATCGAGAACCGCTCACGCACGAAGCCTTGACCTGTCACCTGCCACGTGTCACCTGTCACTTTTAAATGATATTAGAAATTGTCAAATACGGCCATCCTGTGCTTCGCCAGAAAGGGGCGCGCATTGAACAGATCACCGCGGAAATCAAAAAGCTGGCGGCCGACATGCTCGAGACCATGCACGCGAATAAAGGCGTCGGCCTGGCAGCCCAGCAAATCGGTCGGGCCCTGCAACTGACTGTCGTTGATGTTCGTGATGTCAAGGAACGCCCCTCGTGGCTGGAGCTTGACGGCCAGCCCGCTGATATCAATGCGTTCATGCCGCTGATTTTGATTAATCCCGAAATCAACCCGCTGGGCGAAGTGGTTGCCGGTGCGGAAGGTTGTCTGAGTTTTCCGGAAATTTTTGGGGAGATTGCACGACCTGAATCCGTCGACGTCAAGGCCTTGAACGAAAAAGGCAAGCCGGTGGAATTCCGTTGTGGCGGGTTGTTGGCGCGCGCGATTCAGCACGAGGTGGACCACCTCAACGGCATCCTGTTCATCGACCGGATGGACAAGGCGACCAAGGAGGAATTGCGTCCGCAACTGGACGCGTTGCAGACGGCCACCAAAGCCGGGTTACCAAAGAAATAATTCGACCCTCTCCTGGCGAATTGCGCCAGAAGTTCGCAGCCAGACAAATTGTGGATTGGGCTCGGATTTGGGTGCATCTTGATACTGTTCTTAACCGGGGACTGGAAAGCCTGCGCCACGTAGCGCGGACATTCCTGTCCGCGGGTTCGGGCGACTTTCCAGTCGCCCGATGATTCCGGCACGGACTTCTCGTCCAAGGACTGTGTCAAGATGCACCCCTCGGATATTTGAGAGGATGGTTCCTGTGCCAGCCCAATGTTTGCAACTCGGCAAGGTTGAGCGAACCCGGCAGGTAATTGACGAGTCGCCGGAAATACCACCAAATAATCATAGATACGGTTTTGTAACGAGCGGCGATGTTACGACAATGCGACTTTAGAGCGTTTAAAGTTATGATGTAGCGCAGGCTTTCCAGACTGCGGGTTCGGGCGACTTTCCAGTCGCCGGAAACACGGGACAAGAATGTCCCGCCAACTCGCAGACAAGAATGTCTGCGCTACCTGAAAGGTGGAACGCCTCAATGATGACAGCCGCAGCTGTCGCCGCAGGAGTGGTCTTCCAAATCGTCGGCTGTAGGAACACGCCCCAACTCCAGCGTCTTGGAGACATAGTTCTGGATGGAATGCTGGATTTCGTGAAGTTCTTCGCGAGCATCGAGGAAACCGCGGGCAACCGGATTATTCAGCAACTCGTCGCGGTGTTTCTCGAAATCGGCAATCTCGGCACCGTCCAACTGCCCTCCCTTTGACTGCTTTTCCTGGAGCGCCTGGCCTTTGCTCAGCACGGTCTCATATTGGCCGCGCGCGTTGGGATCGGACAAAAAGGTGTCAATTTGCCGGCGGATGTCGGTCATCGTGGGATGGTCAACGATGGTTTGACACAGCGCCTTCGTCTTCTCAAGGATCGCATTTTCTTCGGTTTGAGTCGTCATTGACCGAAACTCTATCACAACTCACTCAATAAGTCAGGCCAAAACCGAAGGGAAAAAGCGGTTCCCCGGTCATGTCATTCGCCGCCGCCTGGCCCGAATCGTGCGGCCATTCGCGCGGCAATTTGCCGGTCGGTTTACAGTCGCCAAACAACACGTCGGCTACACCCTGCCCTTCTGTTCCCGGCAACCACGCCGCGACGAACGCGTCGCTGTTGTTCAGGGCGGAACCAGGAATCAAGGGACGCCCGGAAAGTATGACGGTCACCACGGGCGCGCCGGAAGCCTTGGCCTGTTCGATCAGGGCGGCATCTCCCGCGTCCAGATCGAGACCGAACATATTGCCCCGCCATTCGGCGTAAGGCAGCTCTCCCACCACGGCAATCACCGCATCGGCATTCGTGACCTCTGTGGCATCGGGAGAATAGATCACCTTTGTCCCGGGTGACACGGCGGCGCGAATGCCGGCAAGGATAGTGGTGCCGCCGGTTGTGATCTCGCCGACACCGCCCTGCCAGTCGACCGTCCACCCACCGCATTGCATCCCCAGGTTGTCCGCAGCGCCGCCCACCACGACCAGACGCTTAATCTTCTTCGACAACGGCAGGGTATGTTTTTCATTCTTGAGCAACACGAGCGATTCCCGCACGCATTGACGGGCGACTTGACGATGAGCTGCGGAGCCGATGTCCGCGGTTAACGCAGGGTCATCCGTGTGGGGATGCTCGAACAAGCCCATTTGAAACTTCACCCGCAGAATCCGCGAGACCGCGTCGTCGATCCGGGTTTGCGACACCTTCTTTTCCGCCACCAATTCCTTGAGGTCGCGGATAAAATCAACGTAACTGTTTGTCAGCCACGGTCCGCGCGGAATCATGGCCATGTCAATACCGGCATTCACGGCGGTTTGGACGGCCAGCTTGTAATCGGGCGAAATCTGGTCAATGCCTGCGTCGTCGGAAACGACAAAGCCCTTGAAGCCGAGCTCCTGCTTGAGCACACCGGTCAGCAGATGTTTCTGGCCATGCATTTTTTCATCGTTCCAACTGCTGTAGGAAGCCATGATGGACCCCACCCCGGCCCGGATAGCGGCACGGTACGGCGGCAGAAACAGTTTGCGCAGCGTGGCTTCGTCGCACACGGTGTTTCCTTCATCCACACCATCCTGCGTGCCGCCGTCGCCGATGAAATGCTTGGCACAGGCGAGCACGGAATCGTTGCGGCTGGAAAGTTCCGGGCCCTGGAAACCGCGCACCGCCGCCGTGGCCATCTGAGAGACCAGTTCCGGTGATTGCCCGAAGCTCTCGTAGGTTCGGCCCCAGCGTTCGTTCTGGGCCACCGCGATGCACGGCGCGAATGACCAGCGGATGCCCGTGCCGGCCATTTCCAGCGCCGTGATGTGCTCGGCCTGCACGACCAGCGCCGGATCACGGGTCGCCCCCAGGCCGATATTATGCGGGAATATAACCGTGCCGACGACGTCGTTGTGACCGTGGACGGCGTCTATGCCGTACAACAGTGGAATTTTCAGACGCGTCTTCAAGGCCCAGGATTCAAGCTGTTGCACGGTCAATAACCACGTTGCCGGGTTATTTTTTAACGGTTTGGAATTTCCGCCGCTGAGCATGGCGCCCAGAGCGTATTTTTGAACATCCGCTGCGTCCGCCAGCGCCCCCAAATCGGCCTGGGTCATCTGGCCGATTTTTTCGTCGAGTGTCATACGGGAAAGCAGATCCCGCACGCGCGTGTCCACCGGGAGATTGGGATTGAGATACGAGGGGACCTCTGCGGCACGAGCCGGCTGCCCGGGATTGAAGGCACCGATCAGCATCAGCCAGCAGCAGCCGATCCATAAACACGACAGCAAAAGTTTTCGTTTCATTCCCGGCCTGGTTGGATCATGGTTTAATTGAATTTTATTTGCAGCGGTTTGCCGTCGTATTTCACCGAACGCAACGAAGACGGTCTGGCCAGGAACTCCATCGGCTGGTTCCGGGTAACCAGCACCAGGTTGAATGTGCGTTCCTTTAACATGCCTTTAAATGCTCCCTTGCGCTCGCCGATGACCAGCGTTCGCTTGGCATCATCCCAATCAATGGGAATCCGGGTGAATGCGCCATGCTCGTAATGGTACGTCAAACCATCGTCCTCGTATAACGTAAAATGCCCGTCCGCACCGGCATAAACATAAAGCGTAATCGGGTCGATGGGTTTCTCGCCGGTATGGTGAATTTCGGGGCCGGTGGGAAGGATGGAACCCGCCCGCACCTGAACGGGAATCGCGTCGTACGGCGCAGGCGCGTTAATCGTGTGCGCACCCGCCAGCCATTGGCCGGTCCAAAAATCGTACCAGCCACCTGCATTCGCCGGGAGATAAACCGGCCGGGTCCGCGCCTGATAGGTCGTTACCGGACTGACGAGCAACGCCGGACCAAACAGATACTCGTCGCCGATGTCGAATACGTTGGTGTCGGACGGAAAGTCCATGACCAGGGCCCGCATCATGGTGCCGCCGTCGTGCGTCACCGCTCCGGCCAGCGAATAAATGTAAGGCAGCAACCGGTAACGAATGCGATCGAATTTTAATTCTGCGTGGTAAGCCGGGCTGTTGTCGCCGCCGAATTCCCACATCTCGCGGTAAGGATATTCTCCGTGCACGCGCAGCAGCGGAACAAACGTCCCGAACTCAAACCAGCGCGCATTCAGCTCATCCCATTCTTCGCGGTCCTCGGGTTTCGGATTCTGAGTGGAAAAACGCGACGGAACGGAAAATCCACCGATATCCATCGTCCAATAAGGCATGCCGGACAGGCAAAACCCAAGACCGGCGGTGATTTGCGCGCGCATCGCCGTCCAGGTGCAGGAGGTATCGCCCGACCAGACTGCCGCGGCATAACGTTGTTGGCCCGCAAAACCGGACCGCGTCAGGATGAACACACGCTGGTTGGGCGCGGCCTGCCGTTGGCCTTCATAAATCGCCTCGCTATTCACCAAGGGATAGGCATTCAACATCCGCGCGCCCGTGCCCATGGCCGTCGGGTGCATGTGCGACCGCAGGCCGGCCAGCGTTGGAGTCGGCGTCATGTCCGGTTCACTCGCATCCATCCACCACGCGTCCACTCCCTTGCTGAAAAGCGCCCGGTTGACCTGCGACCAAAATAGTTCCCGTGCCGCAGGATTGAAAGCGTCGTAAAACGTGTCTGGATGACCGGTCCAATCGATGATGTCCTCGCCCAGGTTGGGTTCGTAGAGGAAATGATGGGCACGCAGGACCTGGAAATTGGTCGTAGTGGGATAAAATTTTGGCCAGACCGAAATCATCAGGCGCGCGTGATATTGGTCGTGGATGTCCCTAATCCAACCGTCCGGATCCGGAAAACGTGACGGGTCGAACTGGTGCGAGCCCCATTGGTCTTCCTTCCAGTAAAACCAGTCTTGAACAATGTTATCGATCGGGATGCCCCGCTGACGGTACCCGGCGAGCACCTCCAGGCTTTCCTGCTGGGTTTTGTAACGCTGCCGGCATTGCCACAAACCAAAAGCCCATTCGGGCATCATCGGCGCCTGACCGGTAACCTGGCGGTAGCCGGCGATGACGCCATCCAGC
>JBGPDH010000003.1:0-40984 GCA_041482195.1 Verrucomicrobiia bacterium | reverse complement strand
GAAGCCCTCGCCACTCTGGTGGTGAACAAACTTCGTGGCACGATCAATGTGTGCGCCGTCAAAGCCCCCGGCTTCGGTGATCGCCGCAAGGCGCTGTGCGAAGACATCGCGGTCCTCACCGGCGGCAAATTCATCAGCGAAGACCTCGGCATCAAACTCGAGAGCATTGAATTGGCCGACCTCGGTCGCGCCAAGAGCATCGTCGTGGACAAGGAAAACACCACCATCGTCGAAGGCGGCGGCAAGTCGTCCGACATCCAGGGCCGCGTGAATCAAATCCGCCGGCAGATCGAGGAGACGACGAGCGATTACGACCGTGAAAAATTGCAGGAACGCCTGGCGAAACTTGCCGGCGGCGTAGCCGTCATCAATGTCGGTGCCGCGACCGAGACCGAAATGAAGGAAAAGAAAGCCCGTGTGGAAGACGCGCTGCACGCGACCCGCGCGGCGGTTGAGGAAGGCATTGTGGCCGGCGGCGGTGTAGCGTTGCTGCGCTGCATGAGCGCCATTGAAACGGTCAAGGGCGCGAACGAAGACGAAAAGATCGGCGTGGACATCGTGAAACGCGCCATCGAATCGCCGCTCCGTTCGCTTGCGGACAACGCGGGCGTGGAAGGCTCCGTCATCGTCGAGGAAGTCAAGAAGCGCAAGGGCAACGAAGGTTACAACGTGGCCACCAACGAGTACGAAGACCTCGTGAAGGCCGGTATTGTGGACCCGAAGAAGGTCACCCGCACCGCGCTGCAAAACGCGGCTTCGATTGCCGGGTTGCTGCTTACGACCGAGTGCCTGATCACGGAAATTCCGGAAAAGGAAAAACCCGCTCCGGCGTCGGGTGGTGGCGGCATGGGCGGAATGGATTACTAAGGTAGGAACGCCCTCCCGGTCGTCCGGTCGCGCAGCAGCGCGACACTACCGATAAAAATCAGAGCGAGGCTGGAAGCTATTCCAGCCTCGTTTTTTTATGAGGTAGGGCGCGATGCCCCTATCGCGCCGCCAACCAAAACTCCAGCCTGGAAAGGCTGAAAAATCGCTGAAATTATTTTGTAAAGAATGCTTGACATAATGTAAAGTTTGCTTTACACTGCCTGCGCTATGAATATTAAACCCAACCTTCCGGAGGAAATCATGTTCGGCCCGGATTATTCCCTGCGGGCGAACCTGAAGGCGAATACGTGGGCCTTTGTGGCCATGTTGTTATCATTAGCGGGCGATATAGGGCTCACCCGACACAACGATTGGGGTCCCATTCCGCGAGTGATTATCGCGCTGGTCCCATTACTCGTCAGCCTGCTTTGGGTACGGAGCTTCGTGGGTTGGGTGCGTGGGATGGACGAAATGCATCGGCGGATGACGCTCGCAGCGTGTCTCTTTGCGACGGTGGTGACCCTTTTTGTGGTAACCGCCTGGCATCTGCTGGACCAGGCAGGTTTCTTCCAGGCCGATTTCTTGCCAGTCCGGTTGCACCTGGGTTCGCATTTCCACACCGCCAGTTTCCCGATTTCGCTGGTGCTGGCGTTTTACTTTGTCGGCTACACCAAACTCAACCGCCGTTACAAATGAAATAATATGAATAACAAACCAAACCTTCCGGAGGAAATCGGGTTCGGAAAGCTAAACCTTTGGGGTTCGTGGCGCGGGTCGTTGTACAAGGGAGGCGCGGCCTGGATGTTTGTCGTGTATCTGACCGACATCCCTGGCGATTGGCTGATCAAGCATCATCCGGGCTGGCCGCCCGGTTTACGGTTGCTGATCGCGCTGCTCCCGCTGGCGGCCAGCCTGCTCTATGTGCGCGGCATGGCGCAATGGATTCGCGGCATGGACGAATTGCACCGTCGTGTCACCCTGGGAGCGTTCCTGTTCGGCACGACCTTATATCTTGTTTTTAATGCCGGCTGGCCGCTTTTGATTCGGGCCGACGTTTTCTCCATTCTGAACCTGACCCGTTGGCATCTCGAGCGGATACCATTTTACAATTGCACTTTCACGATCTGCCTGACTTATCTCTTTTCCGGTCTCGGCTACTCTTTATTCAACCGCCACTACAAATGAAAAACAAATTGCGCGGACTGCGTGCGGCAAAGGAATGGTCGCAGTCCGATCTGGCCGACAGGCTCGGCGTTTCGCGTCAAACCGTTAACGCCATCGAAACGGAGAAGTACGATCACAGTCTGCCGCTGGCGTTTAAAGTGGCGCGGTTGTTTAAAATGTCCATCGAGGAGATTTTTCAGCGGGATGGCGAATGATCGAAATTGAACCGGAACAAATTGAAGGCTGTCACCTTCTTATGGTTAATGCATCGGTGATTCGGCATCCAAGATGCTATGTTAAGCATAACTATTTAGTCTTTGATGAAAAATTTTCCCCAGGGTGTGTCCATCTCCTGCCTGCTATTGAGTCTGACGGTCGCCGCATGGGCAGGCCCTAAGCATCCGGCCGTCGAATACGTCGAAGGCGACGCTATCGTCACGTTCAAGTCGTCGGTCAGTCTGGCCGGTGCCCAACAAGCGCTGGCCGGGCACTCGCTGGCGTGGCAGAGAAACTTTGCCGGCTTTTCCCGGCTTTGGGGAAAACAAACAGGTCTGGTGCGCGCTCATGACCGGACGACGGCGCAACTGATTGCCGAGTTAAGCCGGGACCCGGCGGTGGAAACCGCCGAGCCGAATTACCTGCGCCGGGTCAGCCTCACCCCGCCCAACGACTTGCTGTTCACCAACCTCTGGGCTTTGCAAAACACCGGCCAGTCGCCCAATGGCATCACCGGCACAGCGGGAGCCGATATCCGTTTTGTTCCAGCCTGGTCGCTGACCCAGCCGCCGGGCACCAATCGGCCAGTGGTGGCGGTCATTGATAGCGGTGTCGATTACCGGCACCCGGACCTGGCCAGTAACATCTGGATCAACAACGGCGAAATTCCCAACAACGGAAATGACGACGACTCGGACGGGTACGTGGATGATTATTACGGCTACGATTTCGCAGACAACCTGCCCGACCCGATTGATTCCGGGTTTCACGGAACGCACGTGGCCGGAACCATTGCCGCTGTCGGCAACAACCTGATTGGCGTGATTGGTGTGGATTATCAGGCCAGAATCATGTCCCTCCGGGCATCCAACGATGGGGAAACACTGCCGGATTCCGCCATCATTTCGGCCATCCAGTACGCAACCATGATGAAAGGCCGGGGGGTGAACGTGGTCGCCATCAATGAATCCTTCGGTGGCGGCGGGTCGAACAGCGCCGAACGCGCGGCAATGGTAACCGCCGGCAGCGCCGGCATTATCTTCTGTGTCGCCGCAGGAAATGACAGCAGTGACAATGACACCACCCTCACGTATCCGGCCGATTACCGGCTGGGTAACATGATCGTCGTGGCGGCCACCGACCAGAACGATGCCCTGTCCTTTTTTTCAAACTTCGGAACCAACACGGTGGACGTGGGTGCGCCGGGAGAAAACATCCTGTCGTTGCTGCCCATCGCGCCTGCGGTCTCGCCGGAGAGTATGAATCCGCCTCCGGGCATAGTTTTTGCCCAGGTTTCACAGGGCGCCACTATCTATCAAGCCAACGAGCTGACCTATGCGGGCATTACCACCGGTCTCACCGCTACGGTCTATTATTGCGGACTGGGAAATCCGACGGATTTTCCGGCAGCAGTCAACAATAACATTGCCTTGATTCAGCGTGGCTCGCTCAATTTTTCCGATAAGGTCCTCAACGCCATGGCGGCTGGCGCCCGTGCGGTGATCATCTACAACAATACTGCGGGTAATTTCTTCGGGACTTTGGGCGGCCCAAACAACTGGATTCCCGCCGTTTCACTTTCCCAGGCCGACGGACTGGCGCTGCAAACTAATGCCTCCGCCGCGGTTCTCCACGGGCTTTATCAATACCTGGACGGTACCTCGATGGCGACGCCGCATGTGGCCGGCGCTGTCGCGTTTGCCGCGATGGATTTTCCCTCCGAAACTGTGACCCAGCGGGTTCAACGCGTGCTCACCAATGGCGATATTATCGGAGACCTGCAGGGTCTGGTTCATAACAGCCGGCGGCTGAATCTGCAACGCATCGTGGATACCGACGCCAACACTCTGCCGGATTGGTGGGAGCTCCAGTATTTTGGGCACCTGACCGGGTCCGATCCCAATGCCGATCCCGATCATGACGGCATGAACAATCTGGCGGAATGGATAGCGGGAACGAACCCGACCAACGCCGCATCGGTTTTCCGGTTAAGACTGGTATCAGCCACCAACGCCAACAATATTGTGGTGAGCTGGCCGAGTGTTGCGGGCAGGAATTATTGGCTGATCCGTTCCACCAACCTGCCGGCCGGTTTCAATTCCGTCGTCAGTTCGAACATCGCCGCCACCGCGCCCACCAACACCCTGAGTGACACCACTGTTCTTCCCGGCAATTCCCGGTTCTACCGGGTGGGCGTGCAACAATAAAACCGGTTGAAAATCAGGCAGGACTGACACTCTGTCGGCTTCGGTTTCGAAGCGTGCCAACGACAGCCTGGATTTCTTTGTTTAATTTGACCGAATTGCAGATCTTGACCGGAGGCACAGGACGGGCGAAAATAGATTTGATCGCTTTTGGGGGCGCACCGGTTTCGACCTGGAAAATGCGCCAGAGGCGGCATGCCGAGGACGATGCGTTGGCCTCGTTAATCATCGCATCAAACAAAACAGCTAACGAAGAATTAGCTCTCGCGGCCTAAAGTGCTGCGACGTTCGCCGGTGGACACCTGCTACGCCGGACGAACGCCATAGCAGGCATGGTTGACGGCGGAGACCGCGCGTCGTTGGCCGAGAAAATTCCATGCGGACTAGGCAGTGCGATTCGAGTCCGGACGCCATCGCACAGCAGAAAAAATTCTCCGGACTAAGCATGTAGTCGCGGCTGGTTTGTTTGCCAGGGACGCGGGTTCAACTCCCGCCGCCTCCACCAGTCTTCGCTCGGAGCAACGCGGAAAGCGAAGACGGCCGCGCCTGGCGCAGCGAAGGTGGGCCACTTCAACACCCGTTTGCCAAAAGTGCTCCGAGCTACGACTCGGCAGGCCAGACTTGCTCAATTCCCCGCGTGCCGCGTACCCTGCCGGAATGCGGTTGTTCGACCGATATTTGTTGCGCGAACTGCTCACCCCCCTGGTGTATTGCCTTGGTGGTTTTGTGGTCTTCTGGATTTCCTTCAGCCTTTTCGCCCGGTTGGACGATTTGCAGGAAGCCAAGCTGCATTTGTTGGACGTGATTGAGTTGTGCGTTGCCTGGACGCCGGAGTGCCTGGTCACCGTGCTGCCCATTGCCCTCCTGCTGGCGTTGCTTTATACGCTCGCCCATCACAGCCGTTATAATGAAATCACCGCCTTGCGTGCCGCGGGCTTGAGCTTGTGGCGGTTGTGCCTGCCTTACTTTTTGGTGGGGTTCGCTGCCAGCGTTGCGCTGTTCGCATTGAATGAAATCGTTGTCCCACGCAGTACCAGCCGGGCGGACCACATTTTGACACGGTACGTGTCCAAGCGGAGTGACGCCCCGAACCAGTTCCACGGCTTCACCAATGTGCGGGCCAATCGCATCTGGATCTTCAGCGCGTATCGTCCTCCAACAGCAGAAATGTCCGGCCCGATTATCGTGAATTGGACCTTGCCGGATGGTTCCATCCGGAAACTGTATGCGGACCGGGCCGTTTATTCGGACCCCGGCTGGGCGTTTTTCAATGTGAAGGAATTTGTGCAGGCCGGTGAAACGGCACCGATTGTTCCCTTGCTTCAAACCAACGAACTGGCCATGCCGGAATTTGACGAAACCCCGGCGAAAATTGAGAACGAAATCAAGATGAGCCAGTATCAGACCCTGCATTCGCGCAATCTCAACGTACCCCTTTCGGTTCTTTGGGAATATCTGCGTCGGCATCCGAATTTGCCGACGGCCGAGGCGGCCAACTGGTGGACCAAATTCGAAGGACGATTGGCAGCACCCTGGACATGCCTCGTCGTGGTACTCATCGCCATCCCGTTTGGCGTGGCCCCCGGCCGACGAAACCTTTTTGTCGGTGTCGCGGGCAGTGTTTTTATCTGTTTCACCTACTTTGCGCTCCAACAAGTCGGGTTGGCGTTGGGCATGGGCGGCTATTTGCCGTCGTGGCTGGCGGCCTGGCTGCCCAACCTTTTTTTCGCGGCGGTCGGGTTGTTTGCCATGGCACGGATACGGTAATCACTCCGGGTAAAAATGAACGATGAATTGACTTCCTTGTTGTTGCGTTACGAGCGACTGAACCTGCTCTACCAGGTCAGCAATGTCATTCATTCGACCCTGGATTCGCAGGAGGCATTGCAATTAATCGTGAGCGAGGCGGTCCGTCTGATGCGCGCTTCCAGCGGCTCGGTGGTCCTGATCAACCCGACCTCGGGGTTTCTGGAAATTCACGCGGCCCAGGGGCTGCCCGCAAGCGCCCAGCGATTGCAATTGCGGCTGGGCGAAGGCGTTACGGGCTGGGTCGCGCGCCACGGCAAACCCGCCTGTGTCGGCGACGTCACCCAGGACCCGCGGTATGTTCCCGTCCGGGCCGGCGTGGGTTCGGAGCTGGCGGTGCCCCTGGAGGTCAACGGCGAGATCCGCGGTGTGTTGAACGTGGATTCGGATCGGGTGGACGCGTTCAGCGCGGACGATCAGGAACTGTTGCAGGAACTGGCAGTGCAGGCCGCGAAGGTGATTCAAAATACCTGGCTCTACGAGCAACTGCGCCTGAAAGCGCGCCTGTTCGAGTCGCTCGCGAGCGTGAGCCGCACCATCAATTCCACGTTGAATCTCGATGAGGCGTTGCGCGTCATCACGCAGGAAGCGTGCGTGCTCATGCAGGGGCGCATGTGTTCGTTGATGATGCTCGATGAAAGTCGCGAGTGGCTGGATTTGCGCGCCAGTTACGGTGCCGGCAAAGCCTATCTCAAAAAACCGCGGTTGAGCGTCGAAGAGAGCGTTCTCGGCGTCGTCGTTCGCCGCAAAAAACCGTTGCAACTGGAAAATGTCCAGACTTCGAATCGTTATCAGAACGTCGAGGTCGCCCGGCGCGAGGGATTGGTTTCACTGTTGAGCGTGCCGTTGTTGTTTGCCGGCCAGGCCACCGGCACGTTGAGTGTTTATACCGGACTGCCCTACAATTTTTCCAATGAAGAAATCCGCATCCTGGGCGCCCTGGCGGAATTGTCGGGTATCGCCATCGAAAAGGCGCGGCTCTATGAGCGCATCGTGGACGTGGAGGAACAATTGCGGCAAAACGAAAAACTATCGGCCCTGGGCCTGCTGGCTGCCGAAGTCGCGCACGAAATCCGCAACCCGCTCACGGTGGTGAAATTGCTTTACCATTCGTTGGACTTGAAGTTTCCCGCCAGCGATCCGCGCGCCAAGGATGCCCGGCTGATTGATGCCAAAATCGAACACCTGAACAAAATCGTGGAACGGATCCTGGCGTTTGCCCGCACGACCGAACCCCGGCTCGCCCCGGTGAATTTAAACGAATTGATCGACGAACTCGGTCTGCTGGTACGTCATAAACTGGCCAATCAAAATGTAAAACTGGTTCGCGAGTTGGCGTCGGATTTACCTCTGGTCATGGGCGACGCACCTCAACTGGAACAGGTCTTTTTGAACCTGATCCTTAATGCCACGGAAGCGATGCCCGAGGGAGGCACGCTCGTTATCAAATCGCGGGCCGTCCGCGCACCGCGCGCCAGCGAGAAGCCAACCCATGTCTCGGTGGAAGTCAAGGACACCGGCAAGGGCATGAGTGAAGAATTGCAAAAGCGCGCTTTTACCGCGGTATTAAGCACCACCAAGGCCAAAGGCACCGGCCTGGGCCTGGCCATCGTCGGACGCATTATCGAGACCCACCGCGGTACTATCCGGATTAAGTCCCGCCTCCAACACGGGACCAGCCTCGTGATTACCTTGCCGGCACGGTAAGTCCGAACGAATCGTTTACCGGCCTTCGAACTGCCCGTCCGGTCTCCGTTTACTCGCGATAAAATCTATTGCGCTATTTGCTTGCCAGAAACGGGCGCCAAATCTATCCAACCATACGAAACTGAATTTTATGAATTACACGAAATTAGAGTGGTGGGAGCGATTTCAAAAGTATTACACCGAGTTTCCTGCAGCCGGTCTGGCAGTAGACTTGAGCCGGATGAAAGTGTCCGATGAGTTTTTTGCCAGGATGGAGCCGGATGTCAAAAAAGCATCGGCGGATATGGCAGCGTTGGAAAAGGGTGCCATTGCAAACCCCGATGAGAACCGGATGGTTGGTCATTATTGGTTACGAAATCCCGGCCTCGCACCAACCCAGGAAATCCGCGATGAAATCGAGCAAACAACCAAACGGGTCATAGAGTTCGCCACCCGGGTTCATTCGGGCCAAATTCGCGGTAAAGGCGGTTTATTTATAAACTATTTACTGATTGGCATCGGTGGCTCGGCCCTCGGCCCACAATTTGTCGCGCACGCCCTGGGTGATCCGCGTAGCGATAAAATCAAGCCTTTCTTTTTTGATAATACCGACCCGGACGGAATGAATCGCGTCCTGGCGACGATTGGCCCGGATTTAAATCGAACTCTCTGCATCGTGATATCCAAATCCGGCGGGACTAAGGAAACTCGAAACGGGATGCTCATTGCCCAAACGGCTTACGAACAGGCAGGCTTGGACTTTGGCACTCATGCCATCGCTACAACGATGGTCGGGAGCGAACTGGATAGATATGCAGTGCAAAACAAATGGCTCTCACGATTTCCAATGTGGGATTGGGTTGGCGGACGAACCAGTGAATTATCTCTAGTCGGTCTGTTGCCAGCCGCACTGCAAGGAATTGACATATCAAGCTTGCTATCAGGTGCTTGTGAAATGGATAATTTAACTCGGAATCCAAATGTTAAAGACAATCCTGCACTACAACTCGCCTTGGCATGGTATCATTCCGGTAACGGTAAAGGAGTCAAAAACATGGTTGTTTTGCCGTATAAAGACCGATTAGAGCTGTTTTCCAAGTATCTACAGCAATTGGTAATGGAATCACTGGGTAAGGAATTAAATCTAAATCGGGATGTTGTTAATCAGGGAATAACCGTTTTCGGCAACAAAGGATCCACGGACCAACACGCCTACGTTCAGCAATTGCGTGATGGACCGAATGACTTTTTTGCGACTTTCATTGAGGTACTGGAAGATGGTCAGGGTTCAGATTTCATGGTCGAAACCGATGTGACCGCTGGAGACTTTCTGCACGGATTTTATCTAGGGACTCGACAAGCCCTGGCCGAGAAGGATCGGGAATCCTTGACGATCACTGTGAACGATGTGTCCGCTCAAAGCACTGGCAAATTGATAGCACTATTTGAAAGGGCAGTTGGCTTCTATGCTTCCTTCATAGGCATCAATGCCTACCACCAACCTGGGGTTGAAGCCGGAAAGAAAGCTGCTGGCCAAGTTATTGAGATTCAAAGGAGAATTTTGAATTGCTTTTCCAATAATCCAAACAAGTTATTCACTGTGAATGAAATTTCGCAACTAATTCATTGTGAAGATGATATAGAGATGGTCAACAAAGTTATTCAGCATTTAACAGCAAACCAAAATCGGCGCGTCCGCAAAGTCCAAGGACGTTCTTTCCTCGATTCAAAATATCGCTTAAGCTGACCCTTCATGTTTGTTTATCCAAAGTCATATGACGTCATCGTCGTTGGCGCTGGTCACGCCGGAGTTGAAGCGGCTTTGGCTGCAGCACGCATGGGCTGTCAGACTCTGCTATTGACGATGAACGCGGATACCGTCGGCCAAATGTCCTGCAACCCGGCGATTGGAGGGTTGGCTAAAGGGCATCTGGCGCGCGAAATCGATGCCTTGGGAGGTGAAATGGGAAAGAATACCGACATGACCGGACTTCAATTCCGGATGCTGAACACAAAGAAAGGCCCTGCCGTTTGGGCCCCACGCGCCCAGTGCGACAAGAAGTCCTATCAATTCCGGCTAAAGTGGATTTGCGAAATGGAGCCGAATCTCGATGTAAGACAGGGCCAATCAGCGAAGATACTTCACAAAGACGGCGAAGCTTGTGGTGTTGAAACGACCATGCAGGTGCAGTTTTCGGGAAAGACCGTGGTTGTAACCACTGGCACTTTTCTAAAAGGACTCATGCACATCGGATCAAATCAGCAGACCGGCGGGCGCGCCGGTGACGTAGCCGCGATGAGCCTTTCGTCATCGCTCCAAGAAATCGGCTTGGAATTAGGCCGCTTTAAAACAGGAACTCCGCCTCGTTTACTTAAACGCTCAATCGACTTTTCAAAAACAGAGACCCAACCAGGGGATGAGCCAGTCCCGTACTTTACGTACTGGAAAGATGATTTGTTCCACGTGGAACAGCCTGACGATGGCGGGTCAAGGCTTGGAAAAGTAGGCACTAATTATCCTCCTGGATCAATTCTCGAACGGATCAACGGCCAATTGCCATGTCATATCACTTATACAACTCCAAAAACAGCAGTGTTAATTAAGGAGAATCTACATAAATCTCCTTTGTATTCTGGTATAATTCAAGGAGTTGGACCAAGATATTGTCCGTCAATCGAAGATAAGATCGTGAGATTCAGTCAAAAGGAGCGGCATCAGATCTTTCTCGAGCCTGAGGGCATTGAGACAGATGAAATCTATGTCAACGGCTTTTCAACCAGTCTTCCGTTTGAAGTGCAGGTCGATTTGGTTCGAACCATCATCGGATGCGAAGCTGCTGAGATTATCCGTCCGGCGTATGCCGTCGAATACGATCTGGTTTTCCCGACACAATTATTTCCGACGCTGGAAACCAAAGTTTGCCGGAATCTTTTCCTGGCAGGCCAGATTAATGGCACATCAGGATACGAAGAAGCTGGAGCTCAAGGTCTTATAGCAGGAATTAACGCAGCACGGCGAACCAAAAATCTCGACTCCTTTATCTTGCGACGCGACCAAGCGTATATCGGCGTATTAATAGACGATTTGGTTACTAAAGGAACTACCGAACCTTACCGCATGTTCACCTCACGGGCAGAGTACCGACTACTGTTGCGCCAGGACAATGCTGACTTAAGGCTTTCCGAGTTAGGCTACCAAGTCGGACTTTTGCCAGACCGCAACTACCGGAAATTCCGCCAAAAACAACAGGCGATCGGAAACGAATTGAATAGAATTAATACAACTCGTTATGGTTCAACAAGTTTAATCAAGCTGCTCGCTCGGCCTGAGATTTCTTACCAGGATTTGCCTGACAGAAATGAGTTATTGTCGGACGAGGTCATTCAACAAGTTGAAATCGCCGTTAAGTACGCCGGCTATATCGACAGGCAGGAACTCGAAGTTGAAAAATTCAAGACCCTGGAGGATAAAATCATCCCTGATACCTTCGATTTTTCCAAGGTACCGAGTCTAAGACTGGAAGCTCTGCAGAAACTCAGCAAGATTCGGCCTGCGACCATTGGCCAGGCTGCTCGAATCTCCGGCGTTTCCCCCGCAGATATTGGAATTTTGCTGGTGTGGTTAAGACGCAGCGGGGTTGCCAATGGGAAAATTACTTCTTCAGTGGAACCATGCGGTGACGCTTCCGGAGAGGTCGGGCTTGAAGAATAACTACGCAACTGGCTGTCCGACTTGGATTCGAACCAAGAATAACGCCTCCAAAGGGCGCTGTGTTACCATTACACCATCGGACAAGCCGCATGAACCTTAAACTTTTTATATTACAGGCGCAAAGCGAAAAAGCCCGAGGTGTCTTCGCCGATGATAATAGGTTGCCTGTATTTGTTCCTGCAATTTCCGTCTTGTCATTCGCCGAATTCATGGTAGTTTCGTGCCCCTTTTTATGAAGATGGACATTCATCCGAAATACGTGGACGCGGAAATCCGTTGCGCCTGTGGCAACGTGATCAAGACGCGCTCCACCAAGCCCGTGGTCATTGTCGGCATTTGCAACGTCTGCCATCCGTTTTATACGGGCCAGCAGAAGTTTGTGGACACCGCCGGGCGCGTCGACAAATTCCAGCAGCGCGCCGCCAAGACCCAGGCCGCCCAGGCCGCGTTTGCGACGAAAAAGAAAAAGAAGGCTTAGCGACCCGATTTCATTCCGCCCGCGGGTGCGTCGGCACTCGTGGGCGGATTCTTTTTTGCAAAGATGGATTTAAGACCACACATCGAGAAATTCCGCAACCGCTACGCCGAAGTTGAGGCCGCCCTGAGTAATCCGAAGGCCTTCGACAACCCGCAGCGCGCGCAGGAACTGTCCCGTGAATACGCCCGGCTCAAGGAGCTGGTGGCGCAGGGTGACCATTACCTGAAGACGCGCGCCGATTTGGACCAAAACCGTGCGTTGTTGAAATCCGAACCGGCGGAATCCGAGCTGGCGGTGATGGCCAAAGAGGAAATCACCCGGCTCGAAGCGGACGAAAAAAAACACGCGCAGCAAATCCAATTCGGCCTTGTGCCGCCGGACCCGACCGATTCGCGCAATACCATCATCGAAATCCGCGCCGGGGCCGGGGGCTCGGAATCCGCGCTGTTCTCCGCCGACCTTTACCGGATGTATTGCCGTTATGCCGAAGGTCGGGGCTGGAAGGTCGAAACACTTGATTCCAATCCCTCGGATCTCGGTGGATTCAAAGAGATTGTGTTCCAGATCAATGGCACGGACGTTTACAAACGGCTCAAATACGAGAGCGGTGTGCATCGCGTCCAGCGCGTGCCGGCAACCGAAGCTCAGGGACGGATCCATACCAGCACCAGTACTGTCGCCGTACTGCCCGAAGCGCAGGAAGTGGACATCGAGATTAGGCCCGAAGATATTGAGATCAACGTTTGCCGCGCGTCCGGCAAGGGTGGCCAGGGCGTAAATACCACTGACTCAGCCGTGCAAATCCAGCACAAGCCCAGCGGGTTGATTGTGCGCTGCGCGGATGAACGTTCGCAGCAAAAGAACCGGGCCAGGGCGATGACCGTCTTGCGCTCACGTCTACTGGAAGTAAAAATTGCCGAGGAAAACGCCAGGTACGCCGCCAACCGCAAACAGCAGATTGGCACCGGAGAACGCAACGAAAAAATCCGCACGTACAATTTCCCACAGAATCGCGTCACCGACCATCGCGTCGAAGTGACGCTCTATAATCTGGCGAACTTCATAGATGGCGATCTTGACCCGATGATCGACCCGCTGATGACGCATGACCTGGAAGAGAGGTTAAAAGCGTTAAACAGCTGAAATCATCGTACGGTTCCATCTTTCAGGCTGCGAAACATTATGAATCCCAAGGGTTTGGTTTTTGACTGCGACGGTACGTTGGCCGACACGATGCCGTTGCATTGGCACGCCTGGCAAATCGTCACGCAACGCCACGAACTTTATTTTCCCGAAGACCGCTTCTACGCCTTTGGTGGCGTGCCTTCGCGTGATATTTTGAAATTACTTGCCGATGAGCAGGGCCGGTCGCTCGACCACATTGCCATCGCACACGAAAAAGAAGAGGCTTATCTGCCGTTGATGGCGCGGATTGAACCCATCCATGCCGTTGTAGAAATTGCGAGGGCGAACCACGGCAAAATTCCGATGGCCGTCGCGTCAGGAGGCACTCAGAAAATCATCGGCCTGGTATTGGAACAATTAAAAATACGGCACCTGTTTGACGCGGTGGTTACCAATGAAATGGTAAAGCACCAAAAGCCGGCGCCGGACATTTTTCTGGAAGCCGCGCGACGGATTGGCGTGGAGCCCCGGTTCTGCCGGGCTTACGAAGATACTGATCTCGGTTTGACCGCTATTCGGGCGGCCGGCATGGAAGCGGTAGACGTACGCAGATTGCGCAGCCAGTCGAAAAATTGAAATACGGACAGTGTATCAACTTTGTCCGAGTTTTTTTGATTTCTCGGTCGCGGCACGGACGGCGCTCATCACGATGGCGCGCATGCGGCCTTTCTCCAATTCGTGCAAACCTTCAATGGTCGTACCACCGGGGCTGGTGACCTGATCCTTCAACGCACCGGGATGCTGGCCGGTTTTGAGGACCATCTTGGCTGCGCCCAGGACGGTTTGGGCGGCGAGTTTCGTCGCCAAATCACGCGGCAAGCCCGCGGCCACACCGCCGTCGCTCAACGCTTCGATGAATTGAAAAACATAGGCCGGGCCACTGCCACTCAAACCGGTCACGGCGTCCAGCAGCGGTTCCTTCACCTGAAAGGCGATGCCCACGGCCGACAGCAGTCTTTTGGCCAGCTCACCGTCCAACGGCGTCGCGGAGGTGCCGAGGGCGAACGCCGAAGCTCCCCTGCCGACGAGCGCCGGCGTATTGGGCATGACACGAATCACGCGCGCACCTGGCGGTAACGCGCTCTCCAGTTTTGCCAGCGTCACCCCGGCGGCGATGGAAATAAGCAGGTGATTGGCGGTGAACTTGCCGCGCAATCCGGTCAACACGCCGGTACATTGGTCCGGCTTGACGGCGAGAATCAGGACGTTGGCGGTTTTGGCCACATCCACATTGGATTCCGTGGTCGTCACTCCGATCTCATCGGTGAAATGTGTTCGCGCAGCGGCCACCGGATCCGCGGCCACCATGTCTTTGGGACCGACAAGTTCTGCCTGGATGAAACCGCGAGCCAGCGCGGTGGCCATTTTGCCGGCGCCGAGAAAGCCGATGGTGAGCTTGGTTGCCATGAAAGTTTTGTAGCAGGCCAACTGATGGAACGGAAGTGAAAATGCAGGGCGAATTCACGCCTTGAATTTGCGCATTGAAGATTTATGATAGGTGCGGCACCAAAGGTGCCGTAACATCTGGTTTTAAGATGTCGAGCAGCCGTCGAACATGGGATTCGTTTGAAGCAATGCGGCAGGCCGCCCAGGAGGGCGATCCGCAGGCGCAATGCTATCTGGGTGTTTGCTATCAAAACGGCCAGGGAGTAACGCAGGATAGCCAGGACGCGGTAAAGTGGTTTCGCCGCGCTGCGGAGCAAGGCGATCCCGTCGCCCAATGCTATCTGGGCGTGAGTTATCTGCATGGCACGGGTGTGCCCCAGGAATTCGGCGAAGCGGCCAAGTGGCTGCGCGAGGCAGCCGAGCAAGGCGATCCCGCGGCGGAGTTCAATCTGGGCGTGCTCTACGAAACCGGGCAGGGTGTTACTCAAAATTTTGCCGAAGCGGTCAAATGGTACCGTGAAGCGGCGGAACGCGGCTATCCGGCCGCACAATTCAATCTCGGTGTCTTTTATGAAACCGGGCAGGTCGTGCCGCAAAACTTCACGGAAGCGGTCAAATGGTATCGTGCCGCGGCTGAGCAGGAATGCGCGCCGGCGCAGTGCAACCTCGGTCTGTGCTATCAGACCGGGCGCGGAGTGGAACAAAATCCCCAGGAAGCCATGAAATGGTTCATCCGCGCCGCGCGCCAGGGTGACAAAACCGCGCAACACAACCTCGGGCTGCACTATGCGTCCTTGAAAGAAGCTGAAGTTACCGAAACGGACGGCTCGACTGCGGAGACTGAAGAAGAATCGCCGGAAAGTACCACGCCCGCCAGCTAACCCGCCAATTCCTTCAGCTTCCCGTTGGCCTGCCCGCTGTCAATAATCCGCTCCGCTAAATCCCAGCCTTCAGTCAGCGTTTTTGTCCGGCCGGCCACCAGGAGCGCGGCGGCGCTGTTCAGCAGGACCGCATCGCGTTTGGGACCGCGTTCTTCGCGGCGGAAAATACGGCGGATGATTTCCGCGTTCACAACCTTGTCGCCACCGCGCAAATCCGCCAGGGTTGCCGGTTGTCGGGGAAACATTTCCGGCGGTAAAGTTGAAACGGAAAAGCCGCGTTCCTGATAGAATTCCGCCACCTGGTTCGTGCCCAGGGTTGAAAGCTCATCCAAATGTTTCCCCTCGGCCGATCCGCAGACGACCATGCCGCGGCGCACGCCGAGCGATTGCAACGCGCGCGCCATCGGCTCGCATAGTTCCGGTCGGGGCACGCCGACGAGCATGGCCGACGGGCGGGCGGGATTGAGCAACGGGCCGAGAATGTTGAAAATGGTCCGCTGGCCCCTCTCGGCGCACAGTTTCCGGGCCGGTGCGATGTGTTTGAACGCCGGATGAAAATGCGGGGCAAAGAAAAAAACGAATCCGTGCTCACGCAATGCGTGCGCCGCTTCCACCGGCGACGAGTCCACCTTGATACCAAGTTCTTCCACCACGTCCGCGCTGCCAACGGACGACGTCACGGCGCGATTGCCATGTTTGGCCACGGTCACCCCCGCGGCGGCACACAGGATGGCGACAGTGGTAGAGATGTTAAAGGTGCTCAAGCGGTCGCCGCCCGTGCCGACCACGTCGAGAATTTCGCGTGAACGGGTTTCGGCATCGAGCGGCGGCGGGATGGATTTTTCGCGTAAGGCGCGGGCGAAGGCGGTGATTTCGTCCACGGTTTCGCCTTTTTGCGCCAGGGCGGTCAAAAAATCGGCCTTTACCGCCACCGGGACTTTTTCATCAACCAGTTCTTCCACCGCAGCCTGAATCTGCGGCTCGGAGAGAGGTTGCCACCCGACAAGTTGGGAAATCAGCTTTTCAAGCACCGGACGATTCTAAGAATCACCGGAGTCAGCTCAAAGCGGAAAGTGTGCGCTTACGAAAACATGGACAGATGCGGAGAATTTCGTAACTTGTCGTTCGCCGCTGCTGTCTCAATTTCTGAACAGTCGCTTTGGAAATTTTACTTATGGCAGAAAATCACAGGTATCGCTGGGTAAAGTGGGTAGCCGGGCTGGCCCTGTTCGTCGTGCTGGTTGCGGGTGGGATCTGGCACTTTTGGCGAGGGCAGGACACGGCGCCACAGTACCAGGCGGCGGCCGTCACACGGGGAGAGTTGATACAGGCGGTGACAGCCACCGGCGCGTTAAACCCGGTAAAAAACGTGCAGGTGGGCTGTCAGGTTTCGGGACGCGTCAGCAAACTTTACGTGGACTACAATTCGCCGGTGACCAACAACCAGCTCATCGCTGAAATTGACCCTGCGACTTATCAGGCGACCGTCCAGCAGGTCGAAGCGGACCTGGCCAATGCCCGGGCGAATCTGGAGCTGCAACAAGTGCAGGCACGCCGGGCGAGCGACCTGTACACGAACAAGTTGATTTCCGGTTCGGATTTCGACACGGCTATCGCCAACCTCCACGAAGCGGAAGCGACGGTGAAAATCAAACTGGCCTCGCTGAGCAATGCCATGGCTAATTTGAGTTACTGCAAAATTCTGTCGCCGGTGGATGGCGTGGTCATTTCACGCTCGGTGGACGTGGGACAGACGGTCGCGTCCAGTTTTAACACGCCGACGCTCTTTCAAATCGCTAATGACTTGACCAAAATGCAGATTGACGCGAGCGTGGCCGAGGCGGATGTCGGCGGGGTCGAGGAGGGGCAGGCTGTCAATTTCACTGTGGATGCCTATCCGTATCGCAATTTTCATGGCACAGTGACGCAGGTGCGAAATGCCCCGACGACGGTCAACAACGTGGTCACCTATGATTGCGTCATCGGCGTGGACAATCCAGATTACAAATTGAAGCCCGGAATGACGGCGAATGTCTCCATTATCATCGCGCAACGGGAAAATATTTTGAAAATTCCCAATGGCGTGCTGCGGTTCCGCCCACCGGACGCGACCAATGCGCCGATAGCGATGGGCACCAGCGTAGCCGGGGCACGGACGAATCAAACTTTCAATGGCGGCTCCGCGCAGAGACCCGGCGGACTGGGTGGCCGGGGCGGGTTGGGCGGTGGCAGAATGGGAGGGGCTGGGTTTGGTGGCGGCATGGGCGGGCACGGTTTCCGGCTGAATACGCGCACAGTTTACACGCTTTCGGGTGAAGGCAAAAATGTGAAGTTAAATCCTGTCCAAATCAAAGTTGGCATCAGTGATGGGATTTCCACTGAAGTGGTCGACGGTTTGAAGGAAGGCGATCAAGTTGTCACCGGCTCACTGATGAGCGGGACCGCCACGGCGCCGCAAGGCGCCAATCCGTTCGGCGGCGGCTTCCCTCGGATGCGCTGACCCGATTTGTTGATACTGCCGTGCAGACAAACCATGTCATCAAGCTTGTAGAAATTCACAAGACGTATCACACGGGGGAAGTGGATGTTCACGCGGTCCGCGGCGTCTCGCTGGAGATTTTGCCGGGCGAGTTCGTTGCCATCATGGGTTCGAGCGGCTCCGGCAAGTCCACTTTGATGAACTTGATTGGTGCGTTAGACCGTCCAACGGGCGGGCATTACTGGCTCGACGGCATTGACGTTTCCACTCTCGATCGTGACGCGCTCGCGGACATCCGCAACGAAAAAATTGGCTTCGTTTTCCAGGGATTCAATCTGCTTTCACGCACTTCCGCGCTGGAAAATGTTGAGATGCCGATGCTTTACAAGCGTCATCGCATCGCGGCGCACGAACAAAATGAACAAGCAACGCGGGCGCTGGAACTGGTTGGCCTCGCGGACCGCGCTACTCATCATCCGAACCAGCTTTCCGGTGGACAGCAGCAGCGTGTTGCCATCGCCCGTGCGCTCGTGAACCATCCATCGTTGCTGCTCGCCGACGAGCCCACCGGCAACCTCGACAGCCAGACGAGCATTGAGATCATGGGGGTGTTCCAAAAACTGAATGATCAAGGCATCACCATCATCATGGTGACGCACGAATTGGACATCGCGCGGTACACCAAACGCACCGTCATTTTGCGCGATGGAAAAATTGTCACCGACGACGCGGTGCGCAACCGTTTGATTGCGGAAAAGGAATTGCAGCAACTCCGTCAGGCACATCAGGCCGTCAATCTGGCATCATGAGAATCCTTGCCACCTTCCGGATCGCCGGGCGCGCGCTACGGCGGAACAAAATGCGTTCCATTTTGACCATGCTCGGCATCATCATCGGGGTCGGCTCGGTAATCGCCGCCGTCAGCATCACGACCGGCGCCACCAAACAAGTCGAGGACCGGGTGGCCAGCCTTGGCCAAAATATCGTCACCGTCTTTTCCGGCAATTTCACCAGCGGCGCGCAGCGCGGTGGCTGGGGCAGCGCGCCGACACTTACGGTGGACGATGCCAATGCCATTCTGAACGTGGCGAATGTCGTCGCCGTCAGCCCCGAAGTCCGCGACCGGGCGCAAGTCCTGGCGAACGGCTTGAACTGGAACACCCAAGTCATCGGCGAATCACCGGATTATCCCCAAATCCGCAGTTGGAACATAGGCAGCGGCTCGATGTTCACCGATCAGGATGTGCGCAGCATCGCAAAGGTTGCGGTCATCGGCAAGACCGTCGCCGACCAGTTGTTCCTCGGCGAGGACCCTGTCGGCCAGACCATCCGTATCCGCAATCTGCCGTTTAAAGTCGTCGGCGTTCTTGAATCCAAAGGGTTCAACCTGTTTGGCCAGGATCAGGACGACACGGTAATTGTCCCTTACTCCAGCCACATGAAGCGCATCACCACCCGTACTTTCGTCAATTCCATCCTGGTTCAGTCGGCCAGCGCCGGGACCATCACCAAAGTGCAGGACGACATCACCGACTTGTTGAAGTCGCGACATCGCAGCGTGGAACCCGATTTTACCGTGCGCAACCAGGTGGAACTCGCCCAAGCCGCCACCGCCACGTCCAAAATCATGTCCGTGCTGCTCGCGGCCATCGCCAGCGTGTCGCTCATCGTCGGCGGCATCGGTATTATGAACATCATGCTCGTAAGTGTCACGGAACGAACGCGTGAAATCGGCATCCGCATGGCCGTCGGCGCCCACGCGCGCGACATCCTGGTGCAATTTCTGGTGGAAGCCGTGACCCTGAGCGCCTTTGGAGGATTGGTGGGCATCGCCTTCGGTATTGTCGCCTCGAAAGTTGTTGCCCATGCCACCGGCTGGCCGACGCTAACGCCGGTTGCGTGGGTTGGCATCGCTTGCATTTCCAGCGCGGTCATCGGCATCATCTCCGGTTTTTATCCGGCATGGAAAGCTTCCAAACTCGACCCGATTGACGCCTTGCGTTATGAATAGCGCGTGGCCGTTGAAATTTTATCGACGCATACCCCGGCACTTTTTCAAGCCGCTGTAAAACGCGCGGCCGACCTGTTGCGTGCGGGTGAAGTGGTGGCGTTGCCGACCGAGACCGTTTATGGCCTTGCCGCTAATGCGCTGGATGAAAAAGCCGTCGCAAGAATTTTCCGGATCAAAGGCCGGCCGGCAAACAATCCCATCATCGTTCATGTCGCCAGCGTCGAAATGGCAAAACAGTGTGTGACCGAATGGCCCGTTGATGCCGATCATCTGGCGAAAGCGTTCTGGCCCGGTCCGCTGACGCTCGTTTTACCGCGCGCAATTGAGATTCCCGATAATGTGGCCGCCGGCGGCGCGACGGTGGGTGTGCGCTGGCCCGCCCACCCGCTGATTCAGGCTGTGATTCGCGAATGTGGATTCCCTCTTGCAGCGCCGAGCGCGAATCTGTCCGGTCAGATTTCACCGACCAATGCCGGGCATGTGTGTAAACAGCTCGGCGATAAAATTTCCCTGATTATTGACGGCGGCCAATCGCAGGTGGGCATCGAATCCACCGTGCTGGATTTGACGCGGTCACCGCCGGAAATTTTGCGTCCGGGCATGATTCATATCGAGTCGCTCGCCGCCGCGGCCGGCAAAGTGACCAGTGGCAAGCGGCAGGTGACCGGAAAAAATCTACTGCGCAGCCCCGGGTTGCTGGCCAAACATTATTCCCCGAAGGCGAAGCTGTTTGTGGTCAATTGGCAGGATGACGCCGACTTGCGGTCGGTTCTGGTCACACGTCACGTGTCACCTGTCACGTGTCATGTCATCGCGCACACAAAGATTCCCTCCCATGTCGATCTGGCGAACGTGTGTGTGATTCCGCATGACGCGGAAGCGTTCGCGCGGGCGATTTACGGAGAGTTGCATCGCTGCGACGAGGCGGGAGCGGAATGGATCGTGGTGGAAGCGCCGCCGGATTTGCCGGAATGGTCGGCCGTTGCCGACCGGCTCCGGCGCGCCGCCGTCTAAGTTCGGGCGGCGCGCGGAGAAATTATTTTTGGAGCTTCCAGCGATCCGCATCGGTCAGGAACAGGCGCTCGGGGAAGAACCCCGGCGGCGAATGGACCAGCGGGAAAGACACCGGAATTTTGTTCTGCGCCACCGCTTGCAAGAGGAAGTTGCCCCAGCCATGTTGCTCGGCCTTTACCCAATCGGATGCAAATTTGGCATCCATCGTTTCCGGTGTGAGGTAGAGCGCCTGCACCGGCTTCAAATAATCGTTGATGGCGAAAAAGCCATCCTGGGCATCCAGGGTCAGCCACGCGCACTGGTGCTGTCCATACCACGCGATCGCCCATGGGACGTCGCTCATCATCAGCTCGTTCGGTCTCATCCAGCCGGTTATCAACTGAATGTCCGGTGGATAATATGGAGGATAAACGACGGGCCGCGTTCGGGGAGGCAACAAGGCGAAAAACAACGGTGCGCAGCACAACCACACAAATACAATTTTCACCACCAGCCGCAATTCCCGGAGCGGCAGCGTCATTTGATCGAGCAATATGTGAAACAAACTCACGCCATAAATGAACACCAGTGGCACCAGGAGCACCAAAAGATTTTCAGAATTCACCTCGGGTGATTCCTCCGAAAGTTGCGTCCTTCCCAGGGCCTGCACCCCGATAAAGACCACCAGGCACATGAGTAAAAAATAGCGCATCCGCCGCACCGACGGACTGCGAAAACTCAACAACAAACCCGTCAGGAACAACATGCTCACCCAGCTGCCACCCAATCGGGGCAGCGCATCCTCCAAAATGGTCCGCAGGTTGCCTGTAAATTTGTGCAGATACATTGACAGTCCCAAGGCAGACGAGAGATCGGGATGAATGGAACGTTCCAATTGGAATCCAGGGAAGGCGCTGGTTCCCTCAAGGATCGCGAAACCCGCCGTCCCAAAAGGCGTACCGCTGACCGCTAAATTGCGAACGACCCATGGTGCCAGCACCAGCAGGAATGCGACCAAAGACACCACGACACATAACACCCGGCGTTGCCCGCCAAAAAAGACAAGAAACAGTGTCACCGGAACAATCACCCAGCCAAACGCGTACCGGGTGAGGGCCCCCACGCCCGTCACGACGCCGACAGCGACTGCCAGTCCAAGCAGCCGGCCCGACTGCGGCTCCGGATCGCGCGCCTCCTCTTCCAGGCGCAAGATGCACCAGGTCAGTACAGCGAAAATAATCATCAGCAACATCGTGGAAAGCCCGGAGATGCTGAATCGCCACAACAGTTCGCATCCCAGCACCAAAAAGGCGGAAAGCCAGGCGACATGGGCATCGAACAATTTCTGCGCCAAAAAAAACGTCAATATGACCACAATCAGCAACAGCACCTCATTGAATATCGCAATTAGAAAATCCGGTTCGTATCGCCAAAAACCTCCGCTGTTGCTCCAGAAAGCGCCTTTGAGATCCAGTGGATAATGGAACGGCAACACCTTCATCAAACCAGCGAGCACGAGTGGGTAGACGGGCGGATTGGCGAGGTCCGGATGCGCGGTTTTGATTTTGGCAAAGTCTGTCCCGGCACTCACCAGCGTATCCGGCGCCGGCGTCTGGTTATGTTCCTGCACCAGGTAAAGGCTGAAAGGGCGGATAAAGAGCGTAGTATAACCTTGGCCTTCTGCAAGGTTCCGCGCCAGTTGTGCCGAATCCATCGCTTCGGGTGTGGCCAAATTGCGATAAGCACACAAATTGTAGACGAGTATCAAGAACAGAATCGCGACACAGAAGGCGATGATTTTCAAGTACCGCGCCCCCGCCCCTTCCTCGAGTTTATGGATCCAATCTTGCAGCGACGGCATAATTAAAGTCCTTCCAGATGATACGTGTGCAGTTTGCGGTGAAATGTCCTTCGGCTCATACCGACTTTTTTCGCGGCTAGTGTCCGGTTGCCATTGGTCTCTTTCAAAGCATGAATAATTAATTGTTTCTCCGCCTCCTTCACTGTCAAATCATTTCGCGCAAATACTTGCGTCTCATCGGTGCGCCCGCCGGGGTCGCCACTTCCACCCTCGGAAACCTGTCGGGGCAGATCGCGCGCTGAAATCTTTTCGCCACGGCACAGCACCACGGCATGCTCAATGGCCGTTCGCAGTTCGCGTACGTTCCCCGGCCAGGAATAATTCATCAGCCGCTCCAGAGCATCCGGTGTGAAACCGTTTATCGGTTTGTTGTTTTCCTCCACGAATTCCCGCAGAAACCGTTGGGCCAGGAGGGGAATGTCCTCCGACCGCTCGCGCAGCGGCGGCAGGTGGATTTCCACCACGCGGAGCCGGAAAAACAAATCCTCGCGAAAACCCCCGGCCTTGACCAGTCCTTCCAGGTTTTTATTGGTTGCAGCCACGAGTCGCACATCCGCGGTCATCGTTTTGTTGGAGCCGACCCGTTCGAACGTCCGTTCGCCGAGAAAACGCAGCAGTTTCACCTGAATGGCCGCATCAATCTCGCCGATTTCATCCAGGAACAATGTGCCGCCCTGGGCCTGCTCAAAACGGCCGATGCGCCGCTCGTGCGCTCCGGTGAAGGCACCTTTCTCGTGGCCGAACAGCTCGCTCTCCAGCAACGTCGGTGCCAGGGCCGCGCCATGCACGATCACCAGCGGTTGTTTCGCACGCGGGCTGAGCTGATGAATGGCCCTGGCAATCAGCTCCTTGCCTGTGCCGCTCTCGCCGGAAAGCAAAACCGTGGCCCGGGTCGGGGCAACCTGCTGGACCACTTCAAAAATTTCCTTCATCGCGCCGGATTCACCGACGATGTTCTCCAGGCCGAATTTGGTATCGAGTTGGCGCCGCAGGGAAACATTTTCCGTCTCGAGGCCCTGCCGGCGCAGGGCGCGCGCAATCCGCATTTCCAGTTCGTCAATCTGCAGCCGGCCCTTGGGAAGATAATCGTCCGCACCGCGTTTCATGGCGTCGACCGCCAGTTCTTCGGAACCGTAAGCGGTCATCAGGATGCAAATAGGCGGCCGGGGAAGTGATTTGGCGCGCCCGATTAATTTCATGCCATCCTCGGTCGGCAGGCGAAAATCCGTCAGTAACACGTCAAAATTTTCACTTTCCAGCAAATCCATCGCCGCCCTGGCATCTTCGGCCACGTAGACGTCGTAGCGATCCTCGAGCGCCGCACGCAGCCCATCACGGGTCGGCTTCTCGTCGTCCACAATCAATAATGTCGGTTTCTCGATCACCACTTTTCGGCCGGTACTTCGGTTTTTTCTTCAAGCAGGCGCGGGCGCTGTTCATGCAGGGGCAACCAGACCCGAAACGTGGTCCCGCGGCCGGCGTGGCTTTCCACCTCGATTTTCCCGCCATGCGCGCGCACGATCCGTTGCACAATCATCAAGCCCAATCCTGTGCCTTTTTTTTTGGTGGTAAAAAATGGTTCAAAAATGCGGTTGATCTGTTCCTCGGGAATCCCACCACCGGTGTCCACCACACTCATCCACACGCCTTCCGCTCCTTCACCGGTCTGCAACGTCAGCGTGCCTCCCCGGGTCATCGCCTGCATCGCATTTTTAATGAGATTGACCAATACCTGTTGCAACTGGGTTGCGTCGGCCGGCGTCGCCGGCAGCTGGCGGGCCAGTCTGGTTTTCACGTTCAGCCCGCGGTTGATCAACTCCGGTTTGAGCAAATCGAGGGTCTTTTCCACTATTTCGTTCAGGGAGACCGGTTTCAATTGCGGCGTTGCCGGGCGGATTGCCTGCAAAAATTGAGTGATGATGTAATCGAGCCGGTTGATTTCTCCTTTCGCAACCTCCAGATACCGGGAAAGCTTATGCGAAATTTCCGGGAGTGACGGTTGTGAAGCCGCGGGGGCCGCACCTCGTCCGCCGGGCGTTGCCCGCCACCCCTCATGGTTCATCTTCTTCAACTCGCGTTCCATGAGCTGCAGATGAATGTGCAACGCGTTGAGGGGATTTCCAATTTCATGCGCAACACTCGCCGCCAGCAAAGTGAGCGCCTGAACCCGTTCACTTTCGATCGCTTCAATTGTCTTTCGCCGCGTCTCCGTGGCATCATGCAAAATCAGCGCCACGCCGGAACTGCCGGCCGCCTTGCCGTCGAGCGGGGCGGCGTAGAGTCGCAAGAAACGCGGGCGCGGATAATTCACCTCAAATTCGTGCCGTGCCACGCGGGCCCCGCCTTCACTGTCAAACCGCGAAAGATCTTCCCAGTCGAGTTCCGGCAGGAAACGGGTAACGTGCTGGCCTTCGGTCCCCGGCTGCAAACCCAGCAAACGGGTTACGGCCTGATTGAAGTAAATAATCCGCCCCTGTTCATCGACTACCAGTACCCCATCCTCAATGGTGTTGAACAGCGTCTCGAGGAAACTCCGTTCCCGGGCCAATCGCTTGACAACGGTTTGCAAACCTTCGGCATCCAGTCGCCCAATGCGACCTAGCACCTTGTCAAGAAAGCTGGATTTTGCCATAACCGTTTATTAATAGCCGGATTCATTAAAAAAATCAGACTGCCGGCGCGCCAACGTGGCACATTTTAAAAACGACGGCTCAAAAGGCAAGAGTTTAAATGGCACATTACTTCGCCTCGGCGGTCAACGTTAAAAAAACTTCTTCCAGGGGACCGGACTTGCCGCTCTGTTTGCGGAGTTCGTCGCGGGTACCGACAGCGATCAGTTTTCCACAGTTGATGATGCCAATGCGGTCGGCCATCTCCTCGGCTACACTCAGTTCGTGCGTGGACATCAACACGGTCATCCCGGCGCGGGACCGTTCTTTGAATACGTCCTTTACCACGCGCGCATGTTGTGGGTCGAGCCCCACCATGGGCTCGTCGATCACAAAGACTTCGGGATCATGCAGCAGGGCAGATACAATGGCCACGCGCTGGCGCGTGCCATGCGAAAGACTTTCCAGGGGAAGATGGGCAAAGTCGGTCAGATGAAAACGCGCGACCAGTCCCTTCACGTTCGACTCAATTTGCACCTCCGTCATTCCGAATAATTGTCCCATAAAGCGGAAAAATTCCGCCGCCGTGAGTTTATCATAGAGAAAGGGAAAATCGGGTACATACGCAAGACGCCGGCGGACTTCCAGCGGTTCGACCTGTGTGTCAAAACCGCAAACGCGCGCGCTGCCGGAGGTCGGTTTCATAAGGCCGGCAAGAATCTTCAGCGTGGTCGTTTTGCCGGCAGCATTGGGGCCGAGCACCGCAAAGAATTCCCCGCGTGGAATGGTCAGCGTGATATCGTTGACGGCCACGAGGTCGCCGAATTTTTTTACCAGATGGACCAGTTCAATCACGGGGCGATTCAGGGATTACCAAGTTGATCGAACGCGGCGATCACCCCCCCGGGCAATTCGACACGCAAAATTTCGCCGAGCGTGCTGATATAAATGATGACGGGATGGTCGAGCAGGCGTGCCTCCAGCCGATAGGCGGGCACCGATTCCCGGCCAATCGTCAGGCGGTCCAGGTGCGCTTCCCAGCGAATATTCTGCGCGAGCATCTCGGGTGTTCCGGAAACCACCGGCAGGTCCAGTCCTTCCACCCAGTCATTGCCCAGGGTCCCGGCAAAGGCGTGTACTAAACCGGCGGGATTTTCCAGGTCGTCAAAACTGAACACACGTTCGGTGCTGATATCGTCGCTGGTAATGGTCAGTTGAATACTTCGTTCGGCGGCCACCGAGTGGATTTGGAGGGTGGCGAAATGCGAGGACACCTTCAGGTTCAATTCACGCCAGGCGCGCTGGCGGGTAAATTCGAGCATTCCGTTAAAGGTCAGCCGGTTGGAGAAATCGCCCAGGCCGACATTCCCATTAAATCGAATTTGGTAACCCGCGTGATTATTCACGCCTTCCGGCACGGGTTTGCCCTCATCGAGCGTGGCCATTTCCTGTTCGACACTCGTGGAGAGTTCACAGAATCCGACCCGCTCGCCGTTCTGAAAAACGGTCAGCGAGGAAATGTCCGGTGCAGTTAAAATTTTCTGCAGGACCAAAGCCATGGGTACGCGGATCCCGGTACCGCCCTGAACGTATTCGGCACGCCACAACAGAATATTCATCGCGATCCAGAACGCAGCGATGAGCAGAAAGGCAATGCGCGGAATCATGGGTAACCTATGGCGCGGGTATGTTCAGAATCTGGCCGACCCGCATCCGCTTGGGCTCCAGACCCGGGTTGGCCGCCAGCAAGGTATTCAGGGAGATGCCGTACTGGCGTGCGATCCGAACGGCGGTTTCACCGGCTGCAACCCTGTGCGTGCGCGATGTGGCCTTGCTCTCAGTTGAATGCGACGTAGCGCGGTCGCCCGGCCGGCCGGCCGGAGTGGAAGTGTTTGGCGTCGAAGAGGTCGAGGCCGGCGTTGCGGGACCCGGCATCACGTCGGAATTCGGCACCGGCGAAGCCGGATTTTTTCCCGCTGTCTGGCTGGCGTACCAGGCGCGCCACTTATTGACTTCGTCCTGCAATTGCTGGTTTTGTTCGATCAACTGATTGATTTGCTTTTGTGCGGCGGGCGTGCTCGGCAAGGGGAGTACGTCGGCGGCCAGTTGTTGTTTGCAGCTCTCAATCCGTTGCCGGATGACCTCGGCGTTACCGGCATTGGGAGAAAGCTTCAAGTATTGCCGATAGTGATAGATCGCCGCCGCCGGGTCGGATTCCTTCTCGTCATAGAGCCAGCCGAGTTCAAAGTGAGCTGCGGCCGAGTGGGGATTGGTTTCCAGGGATTCTTCAAAGGCCTGAACTGCGCCCGAAAAATCCATGGAGTTAATACGGCTTTTACCGAGGACAAAGTGCGGCTCTTTTTCCTCTTCCGACTGATTTTGGTCCGAAGGCAGGCAGCCGCTCAACGTGATCCCGATCCAGACGGCAAACACGGCGGACCAAAGGCGATTCCCAAATGACATGGTGCGAACCTAAACGAACCTTTTGATAGGCGCAATCGCGCGTTGGCTCAAGGTAAAACCGGCGAAACCGGCCGACAAAAGCGGACTTGAGATTCCCCGGTCCGGGGCGCAAGTTGTTGCCACGCGCGCGTGGCGGAATGGCAGACGCGCCAGACTTAGGATCTGGTCCCGCAAGGGTTGGAGGTTCAAGTCCTCTCGCGCGCACCATTTTTCATTCGCGAAAACTGCCGCGCCGGCCGGCGAAGAAATTTTCACTGCCCCGCCCGCCGTATTTGTTCCTTCTTCGCCTCCAATTCACTTTGAAGCTTTCTGCGTTCGGCAGCCAATTGTTCTTGCAGCGTTCCGGCTTTCTCCCCATCACCGGCGGCTCGGGCCCGGCTGATTTCATCAGCCAGGGCAATTTCGCGCCCGGCGGTTTTTGCGGCGTATTTGGAATCCAGTTCTGCGAGTTCCTTTTTCTGCGTTTCGTTCAGTCTTCGGGTCGGCGCATTTTTCTGCAAACGCTCCATCGCGAGTTCATAGGCGGTTTTCATCTTGAGGGTGACTGGTAACTGGTTAAATCAGTTAAATGAGTTTTAGAGTCTCCCGGGGTCGCTGGCAATTCATTTAACCTGTTACTCATTTAACTATTCACAGATTTACTTTTTCTTCCAGGGCTGGCTGGGAAATTTGACCGGCGGTGGTTTGGGTCGCGCAATTTGCAGTTCGGTGTCGTTCACGGGCTGGGCGTCGGGTGCTTTGGCCTGGGCGGCATCGGCCCGCCAGGATTCAATCTTCGCCTGCAGGCCGTGCTGCTCGGCTTTTTGTTTGTCGCCGGCTTTCATATAAAACAACGACAGATTTGTGTGCACCAGTTGTTCGCGGGGACGGAGTTGTTCCGCCTTAAGACCCTCGGCGATGGCCGCGGGGTAATCGCCCTGCCGATAATGCGCCATGCCCAGTGCCAGTTGGGCGTCGAAACACGCCGGGTCGGCGGTCAGTACCGCCTTGAGCTTCGCGATGGCGCCCTCGAAGTCGCTGCGGCTGAAATCGAACATCGCATCATCGTATTGTTCCTGCAACGTCATGTAATCCCGTGGACGCTAACCTACACCGTTATTGCCATGCAAGTAGCTTATTATGACAAAAGAAAACATTCACCGCTGGGACGGGGTTATAAATGGAACTAATTTCAACTTTCACCACCTCAGTCATGTCGCTGTAAAATGAACCAAGTCGTTAATTGTAAAGCACATAAATACAGGATTAGAATTTGACACGTTCGCTTCGCGTAGCTTACTGTGACAAGGCAATGGTGCAGTGTTGATTCGCATCCCGTGGTCCATCTCACCTTGCACGGTCTAAAATTTAAGTTTGAGCTTTCATGAGTGATACAATGGCAACCGCGTCGTCCCCGGGCGGCGCACCGAAAATTTCGAAGATTAACGAAGCGGTGATCCGCATTGCGGGCAATTCGCAGGACGGCATCCAGGCCATCGGCGGATTTCTCGCGCGGCTCGCCGGCCGCAGCGAACAGGAAGTCATGACGTTCATGACTATTCCCTCCACGATTTCCGGCGGGCCTTCGATCTTTCAGGTGCGCATCGGCTCCGGCGAAGTCCTGACCGCGGGTGACGACGCCGATGTGTTGCTCGCCTTCTACCAGCACTCTTACGAAGGCCACATCGGCTCGCTCAAAAAGGGGGGGATCGTGCTGTATGACACCGACCACGTTGAACCCAAGCCGGAGTGGCAGAAGGATTATCACCATGTCGGCATACCGATTTCGTCGCTTACCATCGAAGCCATTGGCGGTACGGCCAAGGACAAGGGCAAAAACATTTATTCGCTGGGGTTGATTGCCCGGATGTTCGACCTGAACGTGCCGAAACTGGAAAAACTTATTGCCGAGCGATTCGGCGGCAAGGACGAGAACATCGTTAAACATGCGCTGGCGGCATTTCATGGCGGTTACTCCCATGACGTCAGCAATCTGGCGGAGACTTTCCGGTTTTCGGAAAGCCATAAGCGTGACGGCCACCAGGTCGTCATGAACGGCAACGAGGCGCTGGGCCACGGCCTCATCGCGGCCGGTGTTCGCTTTGGCGCGGGCTACCCGATCACACCCTGGTCGGACATCATGGAACTGTTGCGGCGTGAATTGCCGAAATACGGCGGCACGTTTGTCCAATGCGAAGACGAAATCGCCTCCATTTCCATGGCCTTGGGCGCGAGTTACGCGGGTCGCCTGGCAGTGACCGGTTCGAGCGGTCCGGGAATTTCCCTGAAAAGCGAAGCGATCAGTTGGGCGGTGATGGCCGAAATGCCGCTGGTCATTGTAGACGTGCAGCGCGGAGGACCGTCCACCGGCATGCCCACCAGCGTGGAACAGTCCGACCTGTACATTGCCTGTTTCGGAGGGCACGGGGACGCGCCGCGGGTGGTGATTGCGCCGACGAATGTGGAGGATTGTTTCTACACCGCGATTGAAGCAGTTAACATTGCGCGCAAGTACAACGTGCCGGTCCTGATTCTGAGCGACCAGGCCATTGCCACGCGCATCGAGGCATTTCTGGAGCCGAACCTCGAAAAAATCTGCCAGAACATTGCGCCCGACCTTACTCCGGTTCCCGATTTCAAACCGTACGATTTGTCCACCCCGGACGGGATCGTCCCGCGCATCGTGCCCGGCACACGCGTCAACAGCGGCAAATATCCCATCGCCACCGGCCTCGAGCACGACGAAATGGGGCATCCGACCGCTTCGCCCAAATTGCACATGCAAATGACCGCCAAGCGCCGTAAGAAACTCCAGGCCCTGGCCGCCACGTTGCCGACGCCGAAGATTTACGGGCCGTCCGAAGGTAACGTGCTGCTGGTGGGCTGGGGTTCGACCCAGGGGCCGATTCGCGAAGCCGTGGACCGCGCCCGGGCGGCGGGTGACAGCATTTCATCGCTGCACATCCGTCATCTCAATCCGCTGCCAAACGGTCTCGACAACATCTTTTCGGGTTTCCATCACGTCCTGGTCGTCGAGATGAACGATGAAGGCGTGTACGGCCAGGGCCAGCTGGCCACGCTGTTGCGCGGGCGTTACGCGGATCCACGCATCCGCAGTATCAGCAAAACCGACGGTCTGACGTGGAAAGTGAAGGAAATTCTCGCGGCAGTAAAAATGAAATTGGCCTCGAACGGCGAGGCGTCCAAAACAGTCTGAATTTAAGGAGTTAAAACGATTTGTCGATTTTATGAGTGAAGCCATTGCTGAAATACCTGAGCGCGAAAATGTTTCCGCGGCGCCCCCGGCGCCAGGCAGCGAGCGCAAAGGCCTGACGAAAAAAGAAATCGCCGCCGATCACCCGACGTGGTGCCCCGGTTGCGGCGATTTCTCGGTGCTTGCGCTTTATTTCAGGCTCATCGAGAAGCGCAAGCTGTGGCATGAGAACATCACCACCGTGGCGGGTATCGGCTGTTCCAGCCGGTTTCCGTACTTCGTGCAGGCGCACGGCGTGCATTACATCCATGGGCGTGCCCTGCCGTTTGCCACGGGCATTTCCCTGTCGCGCCCGGACCTGCACGTGTTTGTTTTTGGAGGCGACGGCGATGCCTTTTCCATCGGTGGCAACCATTTCAACCATACTGCGCGCAAAAACATCAAGATGACCTATGTGGTCATGGACAACTGGGTATATGGCCTGACGAAAAAGCAGACCTCGCCGACCTCGCCGCTCGGGTTCAAGAGCAAGACCGACCAGTGGGGTGCGGTGGATTATCCCATCAACCCGATGAAACAGGCGATTTCCGCCGGGGCCACCTTCGTCGGGCGTACCACGTCCACGAACCCGAATCATGTGCTGGCGATGATGGAAGCCGCGATGGACCACGACGGCTTCGGCTTCATCGAATGTCTGAGTGAGTGTGTGGAATTTTACGAAGGCGCCTTCGACGCTGCGAACCCGCGCAAGGGCGGTGTCTTCAAGGAAGTCCCGAAAGACCATGACGTGACCGACGAGTTAGCCGCGTACAAACTGGCGGGGGCGGATTTCCCGGGCTATTTCGGCATCTTTTACAAAAACAACAAGCCGACCAAGAACGCCAAGGAAGCGGAGATCCAGCGCGGCTTCATGGAAAAGGTCAAGGGCCTGAAAGACTGGCAGATTCTCCAGAAGAATTTCGACCGGATGAAATAACTTTCATTGGCGATTTACGATACACGACGTACGAGCCTGTGGATTTCCCTGGCTCGTAATTTTTTAATGGCGCGTAAATAGTAAATCGTGAATCGTAAATTGCGATGCCGATATACGAATTTGCCTGCCCGAAGTGCCGGAGGATTTACAGCTTCCTCTCCAGGCGCGTGAATCCCGACCGTCTCCCGGTTTGTCCCAAGTGCGGCAATAAACACATGTCCAAGCAGGTCAGCCGTTTTGCCATGACGCGCAAACTGGCCGAGCCGGCTGCTAATACCGAGGTCGGACCCGGTGACCCGCCGATGCCCGACCTGGATGACCCGCGCGTGGCCCGCGCGATGGCGGAAATGGAACGCGACATGGAGCACCTGGACGAGAACAATCCACGGCACATGGCGCACATGATGAAAAAGATGAAGGACCTCATGCCGCCGGGTTCCGTGCCGAAGGAACTCGACGTGGCCATCAAACGGCTCGAAGCCGGCGAGGATCCGGAGAAAATTGAGGCCGACATGGGCGACATGCTGGGCGATTTCATGGGCGGCGAGGCAGGCGGCCGGGGCGGTGCCGGTTACACGCAAGACAGCGGGTTATATGATTACTGAAATTGGATCGTGTCATCAGACGCAATGCATTCAGAAGAGAAACGCCCGGATAACTGTCCGGGCGTTTTGAACGATCAACCATTTCGATCAACAAACCCGCCGCCGGCGACAAAGCTTTCAACGGTGAGCCTTTTACTCGTGCTCATGACTGTCTTCGTTTCCGGGTAGGGTTGTTGTTTCTTTGAAAGTGCTAATCTTAAAGTGTTCAATGCGCGTCCGCCGGCGGCGTGACCGGCGCGGCGACTTTTTTCAGCAGCGGTGTGATCAGCGCAGCCATGGCGAGGCAGACACCAATGACGAGAAAAGCGTCGGCAAACGTCTGGACCTGGGCTTCGCGGTAAGTGAGCTTCCAGAGTTCTTTCAACGCAGCCGCATGCCCATGAATGGCATCGCCGGTGACGGCGGAAAATTTCGCGCTCATTTGCTGCAACATCTGCTGCAGGGAAGAATTCGTGGAATTCAAATGCTCGGCCAACCGGAGAAAATGCAGGTTCGTGCGGTCGTTTAGAATCGTCGCGCAGGCAGCGATGCCGATGGCGCCGCCGAGGTTTCGCATCATATTGAACAGGCCGCTGGCATATTTCAACCGTTCCGGCGGCAAACTGCCCAGGCCGAGCGTCACGGCGGGCGCGACAACGAATACTTGTGGAAACCCGCGCAGAAATTGCGGTACGAACAGTTCGCCCGCACCCCAATCGTGGGTAATGCCGCTGAAACTCCACATCGAAAGCGCGAACAGCGCCAACCCGAACATCATCAGCCAGCGCGTGTCGAACCGTTTCGCCAGCGCGATATAAACCGGAATGCCGATCAGCGAGGCGGCGCCGGTGGAGGCGATGGCGACGCCGATTTGCGACGCGCTGTAGCCGCGAACGTAGCCGAGAAACAGCGGCGTCAGGAAGATCGTCGCAAACATGCCCACGCCGGTCATGAACGACAAAAGGCAACCGACCAGAAAATTGCGATTGGTCAGCGCGCGCAGATCAACGACCGGATGGGCATAGGTCAGGCTGCGGATGACGAACAGAATACCTGCGAATGCCGCAATGAAGGTGAACGTTGTGATGGTCACGTCGTCAAACCAGTTCCAGCGCGCACCTTCTTCCAAAACGTATTGCAGACTGCCGAGGCCGATAGCCATCAAAGCCATTCCGGGATAGTCCGCGTCTTTGAGCAGTGCAAGATCCGACTTGTCAATTTTCACCAGCAGCGGTGTCAACGCGGCGACCAGCGCTCCGGGCAAAAGGTTGATGTAAAAAAGCCAGCGCCAGTCCAGCGTGTCGGTGATCCAGCCGCCGATGACCGGGCCGAGCGTCGGCGCAACGGAGGCAATCGTACCGATGACTGCCGCCGAATAAACACGGCGCGTTCCCTGGAAATAATGGAACGACGAGGTGAACACGGTCGGGATCATCGAAGCGCCCAGCAGTCCTTGCAGTGCGCGAAACACGATCATGCTTTCGATGTTCCACGCCGCGCCGCACAACAGGCTCGCCAGCGTGAAGCCGGCGGCTGAAGCCGTGAACAGCCAGCGTGTCGAAAACACGCGCGTCAACCAGCCCGAAAGTGGAATCATGCAAATTTCGGCAATGAGATACGCCGTCTGCACCCAACTGATCTGATCCTGCGCGGCAGACAAACCGCCGCCGATGTCCGGCAATGACGAGGCAACGATTTGAATGTCCAGCAGCGCCATAAACATCCCGATGCACATCACGACAAACGGCAGAATGTCTTTGGCGCGCACCGGCGGTTGAGCGGCAGTACTCATGAAACCAGTCTTATTTGGTCTTGACCCTGGCCATCACCGAAAGCCCGGGACGCAATTGGCCCAACAAGGCCGATTCGTCATCGAGTTGAATCCGTACGGCGACCCGCTGGACGATTTTGGTGAAATTGCCGGTCGCATTTTCCGCCGGCAATACACTGAATTGCGCACCGGTCGCTGGGGCAATGCTCACGACCCAGCCACGGAAATTTTTCCGGCCGAACAGATCAATTTTCACCGTCGCGGGTGAACCGGGATGGAATTGAGCGAGCTGGTTTTCCTTGAAGTTCGCGTCAATCCACAGTCCGTGCGTCGGCACGAGTGAAAGCAACTGCGAGCCAGCCGTCGCATAAGCGCCGACCTGCGCGCTGCGGTTGCCGATGATACCGTCTATCGGAGCGCGCAATTCCGTGTAGCTCAAATCCAGGCGAGCGAGATCGCGTTCGGCGGTGGCAGCATCGAGAGCTGCCTGTGCCTGCTGTCTTTGGGTAGCGATGACCTCCAACTGCCGCTGTGCGGCCGTTAATGCGGCCCGCGATTTTTCGCCGTCGGCCAGTGCCTGTTTATAGGCAGTATCCGCATTCTCAAAACTTTGGGCGGATTCGGTTCCGCTCGCGGCGAGATTTTTGTAACGGATTTGGTCATCATGGGTGCGGGTGATTTCCGCGTCCGTCGCAGCAATTTCTGCCTGTGCCTGAGTAACGAAAGCTTCCTGTAAATGCCGGGTCGCTTCGATATTCTTCAAAGTTGCTTTTTGAAGGGAGACGGCGGCTTCGGCCTTCGCCAGCGCCGCGCGATAATCCCGGTCGTCCAATTTGAGCAACAAATCGCCCGCGTGGACCTCCTGGTTGTCGGCCACGGCGATCCGGGAAATGAAACCGGCGACCTTCGGGGCAATCACGGTCACGTCACCGCCGACAAAGGCATCGTCGGTGCTTTCGATGAACCGCCCAACCGTCCACCAGTAGTAACTGGCGCCGGTGACGCCGATTACGGCAAGGAACGCCAACGTGAAAAGGGCAACGCGCCTGAAGGACGGTTTGCGATTCTGGTTCAGTGACTCCAGATCTATTTCGCCCTCAAATTCAAAACGGTTCACCTGCTTTGTCTGCCCCGGCATGGCGAGCGGCGGCGCTGACAGGTTGACGCGGGCAGTTTCGTTTATGTCAGTAGAGAGGCTGGGAGTGTTCATAGGCTGGTTATTTTCAAAAACCGGTTGCGGATCGGATCAAAAAGACCGACCGGTTGGTATCTATCCAATGCCCACGAGTGGTGGTTTTGGCTTTTCATGGATTCATCCTCGTTGTTAAGTCCGCACCCGGCTGGCTGGCCGAGCGGTTGGTTTTGCGTCGGTCAGTTCGAACAACAATTTCAAGTAACTGCGGAACTGTTCAATGTTCTCATGTAACACATCGTTGTTTCCAGCGATCTTCGCCAGCATCAGCGAACCTTGCACGATGGCCAGATAAGATCGCGCCAAGGCTTCCGGCTCGAATCCGGCATTGGGCGCATGCGCGGCTTTCGCTTCCGCGAGGTCATGAGAAAAATCGCGGACCATGCGCGAGAAGAAATTCTGGCAGACACTCCCGATTTCCGGGTTGGTGACGGCCAGCTCCTGGGCGAACATGCCGATCAGGCAACCCTTGGTCACATGATGATCCCCGCCGACAGAGGTCTTGACAAAATCCAACCGGCCGAAAACGCGGTCGAGCGGATCCGCCAGCTTGCGGAACGGCGCGTCTTTATAGGTTTTCATTCTGTCCTCGTAGAAATGGGTCAAGGCGGTACGCGCGATTTCGTCCTTACTCTTGAAATAATGAAAGAAGCCGCCCTTGGTCACACCGGCGTCGGCGCAGATTTCGTCCACGGTCGTGGCGTTATAGCCGCGGGCGCGCATGAGTTTGACGCCTGCGTTCACGAGCTTGCGTTTCGTTTCCGGCACATCAGTGGATGCGATTCGATTCAACATACAGACTAGTTGGTATGTTACTGGAAATCGCCATTCTGTCAACGGTTTTTTTGATTTTTAAATAAATGGGTTTTCGGCCATTTTCCTTTGAATTTGAGCATTTCCAGCCGGCGGCTATCCTCCACCGGTGTAACGACCCAGGATTTACGCCTTCGACGAGTCTCTTGGCCCATATTCACGAAAAAATTGATTTCACTGTCGCGATGTTTGTCGTTCAGGATGGCCGGGTATTGCCCATCCACCATCGGAAGCTCGGCAGATGGTTGCCGCTGGGCGGGCACATCGAATTGGACGAGGACCCGGAGCAGGCCGCATTGCGCGAGGCGAAGGAAGAAAGCGGACTGGACGTGGAATTGCCCGGTGATCGTCCGCCCACGACATCGCCGGGCACACGCGCCCTCATCGCACCGCGGTTCCTCGACCTCCATCGCATCACCGACACCCACGAGCACATCGGCATGATTTATTGGGCCCGGCCGGCGGTAGCACCGCCGGGCCACCAGGCTTCGCCGTCCAATGCCGTTACCGATCCCGTTTTAGCGACTGATGAGCATCATGACATTCGCTGGTGTTCTTCCGCCGATTTGGACAAGCTTCAGCCGCCGATGTGCGACGCGGTCAAATGGTATTGCCGCAAAGCGATCGAAGAAATCTGCTGATGACCGCGCGCCAGAAAATCAAATTCACCTGTTTTACCATCGAAGGAATCAATTCCTTCGCTACCGTACTCTATTTCAATTATCTCTACTTTTTCATGCGCGACGCTTTCGGCTTCGGCAATAAACGCAATCTCGCGCTCGCGGCGTTTCTGGGGTTCATTTACCTGATTGCCTCGTGGCAGGCGGGAAAATTTGCCCAGCGTTTCGGCCATTTTCTGGCGCTCAAGCTCGGCTTCAGCATCATGGCCGTTTCCCTTGCGGTAGGACTGTTTTTGAATACTGCCGGCGAAGAAGTCTTCATCGCTGCCATCGTTACCATCGGCATGTGTTTGATTTGGCCGACGATCGAGGGGCTGGTCACCGAGGGTGAGGACACCGTTGGTCTGCCGCGCATCGTCGGCATATACAACGTTACCTGGGCGGTCACCAATGCCATCGCCTACTTCATTGGCGGTACGCTCATCGAAAAAGGCGGATACAAAATCCTTTTCTGGCTCCCGCTGGTGTTGGTGGTGGTCATGCTGGCTCTGACATTTTGGCTGCAACGCCATGCAACGGAACTGGCGCGCGAAGCATTGCATCAATCCGCTGCCCCACGCCAACCACATCAACCGGCATCGCCTTACGCGAAGACCTTCCTGAAAATGGCCTGGCTGGCCAATCCATTCGCCTATATTGCCATTCAGACGCTCATCGCCGTAATTCCCGGGATCGCGGCCAGGTTCCATCTATCACCGATGTTCGCGGGTTTCATTTGCACGCTCTGGTGTTTTGTCCGACTTGGTGCCTTTGTCACGCTCTGGCATTGGACAAAATGGCATTACAAATTCCGGTGGCTGGCCACGGCCTTCGCCATTCTGATTCTATCGTTCGCGGCGATTTTGATGTCGCCGAATCTTTACGCGCTGATTGCCGCGCAAATCTTTTTCGGGGCCGGGGCCGGCCTGATTTACTATTCGTCGCTGTTTTATTCGATGGACGCGGGCGATACCAGAAGCGAACACGGGGGGATTCATGAAGCAGCGATTGGCCTGGGCAACTGTGTCGGCCCGGCGGTCGGTGCCTTGTCGCTGCAATTCCTGCCGCAATACCAGGACAGCAGCGCGATTGCCGTGAGCGGCCTGTTGTTGTGCGGCTTCGCCGCACTGCTGGGAATCTGGAAAACTGCGCGTTAAAGCGACACATTTCCCATGCACAACCTTGAATGGACCGGCGAAAGCGGGAGCGAAAAAAAGAGGTGGCCAGAGCCACCCCTGTAAAACCAACCCTATTTGACTTCCCGCTTAGAACGACCAGTTCACAAAGGGAAAACCTTTGGCGAGCTTGTTCGGGAATTCCTTGAACCACGGAGTGGTGTCGACGATGCATACCAGGCCAAGCTGCACCCCTTTCAAGGTTTCGGTGTAATTCACCACGCCCCATTGGAGACCGCGTGCGTCCTTGGCTATGTTGACGACACCGTCCTGCACGCCGACGAACAGTTCGCTGGAAGTGTTCACCAACCCGATCTGGACGCCCTTGTAGGTTTCAGCATAGTTGACGATGCCCCAGGACAGTCCGCTGCTCATACCCGTGCTGCCGTTGACGAAGCCAAGGGTAAACGCGCTTTGCGGGTTCTCACCCCAGATCGCCAGCGAGATGCCGTTGATGCGCGTGTCCTTGGATTGCAGCGCGATGTCAGGCGTCAGGGCAGCCTGAAAGAATTTGCTGCTGCCGTTGTCGTCGGCTCTCACTCCGAAAACAGTAGTGGCCAGGATTATGGTAACGAGGATGCGTTTCATATTTTTACCTTTCCGTTTGGTTGATGTGGGTATGGATTAATAAAACCCATTTGGAATGCCCTGAGCATAAGTGACCTGAAATGAATGGGCAATATGAATCCAAGCGGAAATCCGCCGGCACTGCAGTGGAGTATTTTGCCCCGATCACCAGGCGTGCTGCCGGTGATGTGCAAAACCAGCGAACATTCAATATTCAACATTGAAGATCGAATGGATTGGCCGCCGGACGGTTCCTTGAGTGTTCAGAGTTGAATGTTGGAAGTTGAATGTTTTCGGCTTCGTTTCTTCGCTCCTTTGTTGTTAAATTTTTGCCATGGCCGATGACCAACCAAAAGAACGCAAGACGCTCGACGACCGCGGGAAGATGACCGAACTGGAACGGCTCCGGCATTCCGCCGCGCATGTCATGGCCACCGCCATCCTCCGCCTCTGGCCGGAGGCACAATTTGCCGCCGGGCCGCCGGTCGAAAACGGCTTTTACTACGACGTGGACTTGAAGCACCGCATTTCGCCCGAGGATTTCGCAGCCATCGAGGCGGAGATGAAAAAGGAAATCAAGGCGAACCATCCGTTCGAGAAAATTGTCGTCACTCGCGAGCAGGCCATCAAGGATTCCGAAAGCGGGCGGCTGGGCGGCTTGATCGAGCGGCCGGGCAATCCGAGCCGGTTCAAGCTCGGCAATCTCGAGGCGATTCCTGTAGGCGAGGAAATCACCTATTTCAAGAACGGCGATTTTATTGACCTGTGCGCCGGGCCGCACGTGATGCGCACCGGAAACATTGGCGCATTCAAGCTCACCAGCGTGGCCAGCGCGTATTACAAGGGCGACGAACGCAACCCGCAGCTCCAGCGGATCTACGGCACCGCGTTCAAGAACAAGACCCAGCTCGACGAGTATTTCAAGATGCTCGAGGAGGCGAAGCGCCGCGACCACCGGAAGATCGGCCAGGAGATGGGGCTGTTCGCGATTGACACCGAATTCGTCGGGCCGGGCCTGCCGCTTTGGCTGCCCAAAGGCACTGCGATCCTGGAGGAACTGGAAAAGCTGGCGAAGGAAACGGAATTCGCCGCCGGCTACGTGCGCGTAAAAACGCCGCATATCGCGCGGGAGAAAATGTATTTGACGAGCGGGCATCTGCCAATTCTTTACGCGGAGTCAATGTTTCCGCCAATGGAACTACGAGAATGGCCAACGATAGATTCGATATTGACGCTAATTGGAAAACACGCCCGTGAAAAAAACATCGAAATCTACGAGCGAAACAAGGAGAAGATAGAGAGTTTTAAAAAAGGGCAAGAACCGGTGAAAACGGCGGAAGAGTTTTTTGCAGGGTTAACTCCGGAGGATCAGCAACAATTGAAAGTTCAAATGTTCCAACACGTGGCTTTTGATAATCCGAAACACGGCGTTGAACGTTATTATTTGAAGGCCATGAACTGCCCGCATCATCACCGCATTTTTGCGGCGGAACCACGCAGTTACCGCGATTTGCCGTTGCGGCTGGCCGAATACGGCACCTGCTACCGCTACGAGCAGTCGGGCGAATTGTTCGGCCTCATGCGCGTCCGCAGTTTAAATATGAATGATGCGCACATCTATTGCACACCGGAACAATTCGCCGCGGAATTTAATGCAGTCAACGAAATGTATCTGAAGTATTTCAAGATTTTTGGCATCGACAAGTATGTGATGCGCTTCAGCACGCACGACCCGTCGCGCCTGACCGGCGATAACGCCAAATTCGTCAACGAACCGGAATTGTGGAAACAGACCGAAGACATGGTCCGCCAGACGCTCATCGATTCGAAAATCCCCTACGTGGAGGTGCCGAACGAGGCGGCGTTTTACGGCCCGAAGATTGACGTGCAGGTCTGGAGCGTCATCGGCCGCGAATTCACGCTGGCCACCAACCAGGTGGATTTTGCCGTGCCCAAGCGTTTCGGCCTGGTTTATCGCGACAAAGACAACGTGGAGAAGACGCCGCTTTGCATCCATCGGGCGCCGCTGGGCACACACGAACGGTTTATTGGT
>JBGPDH010000002.1:0-41895 GCA_041482195.1 Verrucomicrobiia bacterium | reverse complement strand
CGGACGAAAACGAACTACGGATCGATTTTACCGCGACCACCGACGCACCGACTCTGTGCAATCTCACGGGCCATTCGTATTTCAATCTGGCCGGCGAGGGTGATGTGCTCGCCCATGAGGTTTATCTTAATGCCAGCCGGTTCACCCCGGCGAATGGCGGGCTCATCCCGACCGGCGAGTTGAAATCCGTGGGCGGCACGCCGTTCGATTTCCGCAAACCCACCGCTGTTGGCGCCCGCATCCGTGCCGATGATCCGCAACTCAAACAGTCCAAAGGCTACGATCAGAATTTCGTCGTGGATAAACCGGCCGGCGAGCTGGGTCTGCACGGGCGCGTGCATGAACCGGCGTCCGGCCGCGTGCTGGAAGTGCTGAGCACGGAACCGGGAGTGCAGCTGTACACGTCCAATTATCTGGACGGCAGCATTACCGGCAAGGCGGGGCAGGGCTATCAACGTTTCGCGGCGTTGTGCCTGGAACCGCAGCATTTCCCGGATTCACCCAATCAACCGGGTTTTCCACCGGTGGTATTGCTTCCGGGCCAGACCTACCGCAACACCATCCTCTATAAATTTTCAACCAACCATTAAACCCTAGACAACCACATCCTTGGCAGCAAGATCATGAGCAAGATCATTATTACACCGAAGAAAGGAAAACAGGGCATTGGCGCCGGCGTATGGAACCTGGGAGCAGGTCGCGACCCGTTTGGCGGCCCTACCCGCCGCGAGATCCCGGTTTTGGACCGTATCCCTTTGCTGGCAAAAGCCGGCATTACGTACATCGAGGCGCACGACGTGGAAATTCCCATGAGCGATGTACCGAAGGCGAAAAAAGTGTTAAAGGAACACAATTTGAAGATGGGCATGTACACGCCGTCATTCTTCGCCAACGCGGTTTTCAAGGACGGCGCCATGACCAGCAACGACAGCGCCGTCCGCAAACTGGCGTTGCGCAATGCTCTGCAGGCGGTGGATGCCACCGTGGAACTGGGCGCCGAAGTCATGGTCTTTTGGAACGGGCGTGAGGGCTTTGATTTTGTTCTCGCCAAGAGCGGACAGGATGCCTTCCGTCGAATGTTGGACGGCTTCAACGCCGTCGGTCAGTACGCTTTGAAGAAATACGGGAAGAAGTCCCCGTTATTTGCCATCGAACCAAAACCGAACGAGCCGCGCGCCAACATGTATTTGAGCAACGTCGGCGAGGTGCTTTATCTCATCAGCCGTCTGGATTCCGCCGTGCAACCGCTGTTTGGCGTGAATCCGGAAACGGCACACAGCCGGATGGCCGGTTTCGATTATGTCTGGGACGTGGAACTCTGCCTCGAAGCGGGGAAACTGTTCCACATCCATTTAAATTCCCAGGACACCACCCGTTACGACCAGGACATGCCCTTCGGTTACATGGAGCCGTTGAAAGACCTTGCCCTGTGCGTGGTGCTCCAGGATGCGAAATGGGAAGGCATTCTCGCGTTCGATGTCAAAGCCCCGCGGACCGACCGGGAAGAAGACATCGCCGACATCCTGCACACCAGCGCGGCCAATCTCCAGCGACTTTGGGCCAAGGCCGTGAAGGTTGACCGGAAGAAGATTGCGAAGTTCCGTTCGACGCAACAGTACACGGCGCTCGGTGGTTACCTGGCCAAATGCCTGTATTGATACAAAAGCTGCCGGCAAGACCAGTCGCATAAATTCAAAACAACCGCGGGAACAGATTTATTGTTCCGGCGGTTTGTTTCTTTGCAATCCAACTCGCTTGACCCCTGATTCTTCAACCTTCACGGGAAGCCGCATGGTTACTCTTTGACCAGGGTAACATCCAGAACCTTGTGGGAATCATTGCCGGGTACCTCATCACCACAGAACGAAATTGAATTTTGGCGACTCCGCCCCAACCGCACGTCCGCAAAAAACTGGAGCCCAAGTGGGCAGCCGTCTTCGACTTGAATGGATAGCGGGTGGGTGTACTGCATAGAGTTTCTGGACCGGGACGCGGCGTTGGATCGCGTCCCTGGAAAGCGGGTTGAGGGCGTAAAGCCCCCGTGGGGGCCACGCCCCTTTTACGGGGTTCAGCCATTCGTGACTGGACTCTGGCCCGCTCGATTGAGTCCGGATAGGCCTGTCCCGCCATAGCTTCTGAGCGACGGCGGATGTTTAGCCGGCGCGCCTCGCGGCCGAGCTGTAAAGAGAAATTAAGACGGAGCACCTCGTTCGCTGGACGCTAATCGGAAAGAAAAATCTTTCCGCAAGGGAATGTTTTTTCCTATTGACCTATCGGGCTTAATAGGTGTTAGCCGTCATTTTTGTAGCTTTCGCTTTAGCAAATCTCTCATCAGACGATACTGCTTCTCATCAAAAATCCCAATATGAAACCGCTGCGCCTCGCCCTTGTCATCTTGAAACGAGCAAATCTCGCGAGTGCCGTATTTCTTGCCAGGCTCACAAAAACCATCTCCAAGTGTATCCAGAAATCGTGCTTCGACTATGGTGCCATAAATCTCGCGAATGGGAATCGCGCTCGTGTAAGGAGTGACAGCAATCGAATTGGTGCTATCCAATCCAGCAAGAGCCACACTGGGCATGGCATCGTTTGTGACCATCGAGGAAATAAATCTGGCCAAATCTTCACTCGAATGAACACGCTTCAAATCGGGAACGCCGTCCGCTCTGGCTGCCCAGCAGAGAAGCAAAGTCAGATAAATGAAACGCGCAATCATAAGCGACCGTCTGACGGCTAACGTCCAAGATCAGCCACGCCTATGGCTGGCGCGGAGCGTGCGCAGCACGATCCGTGACAGACATGGGCGTTGGATGTGGCGCCTTGTTCGGCCCCTTTTCTTCAGCATTATCGAATCGGCGCACGACGAATCCCAGAATGCTTCCAACGACGGCAGCCGGCGGGATAAATAAAACGTAGACTATGGCGGCCTTATCGCTCTCGTCCTCGTAGTGCATGAGGTATGAAATAGCCGCGAACCCGAGACCAATCAGCAGGCTGAAGAAGATGAGCCGCAGCAGACCGTAACCCAAGTCAGGAAGTAGCCGTTTGTCTGCACCAAGCGGCGCGAAAAATTCAATCACCGCACATCCGCAAAACATCGCGAACAGGAATGCCAGTAGGTGCCGCAGTGTCCCGGCCCCTATCGAACCAATGACCGCGCTTGTTATGACGAGTAGCGTCACGAACACAGCGAGTCTGATTCCTTTCTTTGCGCGAGAGTTCACTTTGCCGAACAGTTAGTAGGCAGCTGGGTATTCAGCCTATCCTGTGCCAGGATCAGCCTATCCTTTTTCACAAAGTGAGTATAAGGTGAGCTGAAATAGTTGTCTAGCATGAAATTACACCGATTATGGCCTCGCTACCTCTTCAAGCAAAGGCTGCACGTTTTCTTCGTTGGACAGCTCTCAGGCCAGTTTACCGTAACGCCGGATTTCGGGCCAGATGAACGCCACGGCGATCACGGTTAAAACGGTCCCCACTCCACCGGAGACGGCAGAAATCACCGCGCCGGCGACCATCGTGTTCCCGATGGCCGGCCCGAAGATTTGCGCGACGGTGCCGGACTCGAACTCGCCGAGTTCGTTTGACGTGCCGATGAACAGGTTGTTGACGGCGGAGACGCGCCCGCGCTTGTCGTCGGGCGTGAGCATCTGCACCAGCGTGTGTCGCACCACCACGCTGATGTTGTCCACCGCGCCGCAGACGAACATCATGGCAAACGAAAACCAGAACCATTTCGAAAACCCGAAGGCAATCGTGGCCAGTCCAAAAATCGTTACGGCCCACAACAGCGTGCGTCCGGCTCTTTGCAATGGCGGCCGATGGTTCAGGATGAACACACAAAGGATGGAGCCCAGGGGCAATGCCGCCGCCAGAAAGCCAAGGCCGGTTGGTCCGACAAACAAAATATCCGCGGCATAAATGGGCAACAACGCCGTCGCGCCGCCCAGAAACACCGCGAACATGTCGAGCGTGATGAGCCCCAAAATAATCTTGCTCGCGTAAACGAACTTGAACCCCGTCAACAGGGCCTGAAGGGTCATGGCTTCCCGGGTTTTGACGGTATGTTGCCGGCGGATCATGCCGACCAGGACGCAAACAACCACCGAGGCCAGCGCGTTGATGACATAAACCGGCGCTGCCGCCGCCGGATCAGTGAGGTGGTTGAAATAGTGCAACATCATCCAGGCAATCAGACCGCCGGCGGCGATCCGCCCGATAATGCAGGAGAGCTGGAACGCGCCGGCATTCCAGTTCACCGCCCGTGGAAAATCGGTGCGGGCCACCAGCGCGGGTAAATAGGCGGAGTTGGCCGCCCGCATGAAGGTATTGGCTGCACTGCTCAGGAACAGGCAAATATAAATCCAGACCACCGGCGCGTGATACCAGGAAATGACGGCCACCTCCAGGCTCGCCACCGCAATAACCGCCGTCGTCAATATCACAATCCGTTTGCGGTTGTAATTGTCCGCGACATGTCCCGCCGGCAGCGTGAACAAGAACATCGGGATCATTTGGACCAGCCCCACCAGACCGAGGGCCAGCGCCGAGCGGGTTAACTCGTAAATTTCCCAGAGGATGGCGATGGTGAACATCTGTTGGCCGGTAATGCCCACCAGCCGGCTGGTCAGATAAAGCGTAAAATCCCGGTTCTGAAAAATGGCGTAGGGGCCGGCGCCGGCAACACCCGGCGGCGAGTTCAAATCATTTGGCGATTCGGCGTTGTTCATTAACGAGAAACCGCGCTGAACTTAATCGAAAATCGTCGCAGGTCGAGTTTTCGCGTGGGAGAATTTCTGTATCAGGTCCCGGTTAAGATGAACTTGATCGCTGTGGAAATGGATTAAGATTAGGATTACGATTAAGACGATGATGGATGGACTAGAGGAAAATCCGCCGCGACGTTACAAGTGGCCGTGGTTTGTGCTGGCGGCCTTTTTGCTGGGGCTCATGCTGGCGATTTTGTGGATGCTCATCGACATCCGTGCTGTCGAACAGGAACGCAACCTGAACATGCCGTCGACGACCAACCCGGCGCCTTAGAGCAGATTCAAAAACCTATAGCCGCAGAAGGGCGCTGAAGCAGCCGCGTCAGACGCCGCCAATCGAAAGCGGCGGTCAACCGCCGCAGTCCAAACGCTTCGCGTGGTTCGCCCAGGTCCGGCAGTCGCGTAGCGTCTGGACTGCGGTGACTTTAGCACCGCTATGGTCCGGCGGCAGTGTTGTCACTGGCTTAACCATTCATCCGGAACATCGTCTCGCGCAAAGGCATGCTGAAGCGCGAACTCCAACCGCCTGGTCACTTTCTCAGGAGTTTCTCAAACCTGGCAATCACTTCCGGATTTTTGGCCGCGACGTTTTCCGTTTCACCCGGGTCCGCTTTCAGGTTGTAGAGTTCCCATTTCCCGTCGGCCTTCGTGCGAACGATTTTCCAATCACCCATGCGTGCGGCTTGCGCGAGGTCACGGTCCTGGAGTTGCCAGGATAGAAGGTCGTGGCGATTGGTCTGGGTTCTCCCGAGCAACGTCGGCAGCACGGAAAGGCCGTCGATATTTTTGGGAGGTTCCCGAAGCGCAATCTGCAGGGCGGTTGGCAGAAAATCCCAGGCGACCCAGGGGAAATCACTCACCTGTCCGGCGGGAATCCGGCCCGGCGCGTAGACAATCATCGGTACCCGGAGGCCCCCTTCATAAAGCTGCCCCCGTTGACCGCGAAACGGTCCCGCGCTATCGAAAAATTTCGGGTCCACCCCGCCACCGGTTTGCGGGCCGGTATCGCTGGAAAAGAAAATCACCGTGTTGCTCTCGTTGCCCAGCTCTTTTAATTGTCCGAGCAATTGGCTGATACAATTGTCGAGCCGGGCGATCATGGCGGCACGGTTCCTTTCCGGTTGCGGCCACGGTTCGGCGGAATAGGGTGCGTCCGTGGGTACCGGCATGGTGTTGCCCACGCCGGGTCGCGCGACGGTGTAGTTCAATAACAGGAAGAACGGCTGATAATGATTGTTTTGGTTGGGTTGATGAACCCGGACGAAATTATTGGCCGCCTTGGCGAGCAGGTCCGGAATGTAAAGTCCTTGTTTGCCGTCCGCATTGTCGTAAAGCGTTTCCCGGCCCTGGAAGGCCACCTGGCGACTGTCCGTTGGGGACGGCATATAACGCCACAAGTAACCGGCGTAATAGTCCACCGTAGCGCCCGGATCCAGGTAACCGGCGAATTCATCAAAGCCTTTCCGCCACGGCGCGCCAGTGGTGTCGTCGCCGCCGAGGAACCATTCGCCAATCACACCAGTATGATAACCGGATTGCTGTAACCATTGCGCCACCGTGATGTCGTCTGCGGCCAGTGGCACATCCGCATCGGCGTGCTGTTTCAGGTGTGCCGGAGCTTGCCCCAACAGCAGGGCGGCCCGTGCCGGGGAACTCGCGGCATTACCCGCGTAATAGCATGTAAACCGGATGCCACCGGCGGCCAGCCGGTCGAGATTGGGCGTCCCAAATTTCGCCTGGCCGTAGCAGCTCAAATCACCGTAACCCAGACCGTCACATTGAATGAAAATGATGCAAGGCCGACGCGGCGCGGGCGGATGGGTGTCGGTGGTGGAAACGGATTGGGCGTGCGCCGGTGAAAAACCAAGGATGGCAACGGCGAGCAGGAGACGGTAAAGACGGTGGCAGCACATGTGTGTCATTGCAAACTTGGATTCTGGAAAACTTGCGGCGTTCAATGCAATTCTTTTTCAACGCGGATTTCAAAGTATTCCACGGTGGAAATCCCGGTGGTGAAGAAGCAGAAAACGCGAGAACGCATAAACCGGTGAACTCACCGTGGCCGGGCGTTTCACCCTCCTGGTCCCTGCCGGTGCTTCTGGAAAAGGCTCTTCATGAGCTGACAGAGGATTCAGCCCGTGTGCGTCGTCCAAATTCCGGGTCCAGCGGGATTTTGGCCGCCACGATGAAACTGGGAATGGTCGCCAGAATTACCCAGATAAAAAAGTGTTTGTAACCCAGAATTTCCTGCAATTGGCCGCTCCACAGGCCCGGCAGCATCATCCCCAGCGCCATGAAACCGGTGCAAATAGCATAGTGCGCCGTGGCATGTTCGCCGCGCGCGATATAAATCATGTAGAGCAGCAGCGCGGTGAAACCGAATCCGTAGCCGAATTGTTCCACGGCAACCCCCGCACCGATGGTATACAGGTTTTCCGGCTGCCCGTACGCCAGCCAGATAAATACCGCGTCCGGCAGATGAATCGCCAGCAACATCGGCCAGAGCCAGAATTTCAGTCCGTGCCGGGCGACCACGGACCCGCCCAGCAAGGCGCCACCCATGAAGGCGATGACGCCGGAGGTGCCATAAATTTCAGAAATGTGTTCATCATCGAGTCCCAGCCCGCCGCCGGCTGGCGGGGCATGCAGGAAAAGGGGAATTATTTTTATCAATTGCGCCTCGCCGAGCCGATACAGCAATATGAAAAGCAGCGGCAAAATGATTTTTTTCTTTTGAAAAAATGCCGCGAACGTTACCAGAAATGCATCCAGGAAATTCTCTCTCGCGGGAATGGGTTTGGGCTGGTCCACCGCCGGCCGGGGCAAAACGAATCGATGGTAGGCGGCGAGGCAGAAAAAAATCAACGCGCCGATGGCGAACACGGATGACCACGCCAGCGCCGGATTGCCGGTCTGTCTCGCCAGTCTGCCGGCGAGGAAAATCAATCCGCCCTGGGCCGCGATTTTTCCGACGTTAAAAAAAATGCTGCGCCAGCCGATGAAAAACGACTGCTGATGCTCTGTGTTGGCCAGGATGTAAAATCCGTCCGCCGCGATGTCATGCGTGGCGGAGCTGAACGCCAGCAACCCAAAAAAGACGATGGTCCATTGGATGAAATGGGGTGACGGGATCATGGCGGCCACGCCGGCGAGCACGGCGCCCAGAAATAATTGCGTCGTCCAGATCCAGTGCCGTCGGGTCTTCAAAATGTCCACCGCCGGACTCCACAGCGGTTTGATCACCCAGGGCAGGTAAAGCAGGCTGGTGTAGAATGCCGTCGCCGCGTTCGAGACGCCGAGGTCGCTATAAAGCAGCACCGATACGGTCGCGACCAGTGCATTCGGCATCCCCTCGGCGAAATACACCGTTGGAATCCAAGACCAAGGGCTGCGGGAGGTCGGTTTCGTGCCGGTCATCGGCCTTTGAGTAGCAGGCCGGAGGCACGCGCGCAAAAATTTTCCGGCTTGCACTTTGCGGGGACGATGATTGAGTCGGGGTGTGACCGGCGCGTTTCTCAATGCTTTGGGTATTCTTATCGGCGCATTATTCGGGCTGGCCTTGCGCCGGCCTCTGTCCCTCCGCACCCAGTTTTTCTTCCGTTCGATCCTCGGTGTGCTCACCGTTTTCATCGGCCTGCATCTTGTCTGGCTGAGTGTCGATGGTGCTTTTTCCTCCGTATTGAAACAGATTTTCATCGCCCTGCTCGCGATGATTATCGGCAAGCTGCTGGGCCAGCTGCTGGGGTTGCAGAAGATTTCGAATCAGTTGGGCCGTTACGCGGGGAATGTCCTCTCGTCCCCGTCACCGCGCAACCTGGCTCATGGCTTCGCTGCGTGCACCATCCTTTTCTGCGTCGCGCCTTTGGGCTTGATTGGGGCGGTGGCCGACGGAATGTCCGGCTACTGTTATCTGCTGGCAGTCAAAGCCGCCATGGATGGTCTGGCGACACTGGGTTCCGTGAAGACTTTGGGCTGGCCCGCAGCCCTGTCAGCGTTTCCGGTTTTCCTCTTCCTGAGTGCAATTACTTTTGTGTGTCGCGTTGATGCGGTTCCCCTCCTCGCGGGCCACACCCCGGGCGGAGCTGATTTGGTCAATTCCGTCAATATCGTCGTGGGATTCATCTCCTGTGGCGTGGCCCTGGTGATTTTTCAGGTTCGCAAAGTCGAACTGGCCAATTATCTGCCGGGTCTTGCCGTCGCTCCGTTACTGGCGTGGTTGTTTGGTCACTGAATCACGCCGCGCTTGCGCAGCATCGCTTCCATCGCTCTGTCCATTAACGTTTCCGCCAGTGGCCGGGTGATATCGTCCAGGGCCGCGAGGGCCGCCTGCAACTGCTTCAAATCGCCCGACCCGGTCTCCGGTTTTTCTGTGGCCAGAACCGATTCCACCTGGCGCGCGGCGGCTTCAATCTCCGCGCGATAATCGGCGGCCATTTCGCCGGCACAGTCCGTCAGCGCTTTGCGGGTGGCGGCGAGCGTCTCGGTCGCACGCAATTTGGCCTCAACCCAGCGGCGCGTGGCCAGATCCGTGAAAGCATGTTCGACGGATTCCTCAACCATTTGCTGTACGGCCGTGTCGTCCACGTCCACCGCGGATTTCATTTCCACGATTTTTTCGCGGCCGGTTTTGACGTCGCGTGCGAGTACATGCAGAATGCCATTGGCGTCGATTTCAAACTGTACCCCCACCCGCGGCACCCCGCGCGGAGCCGGCTCGAACTCAATGGTGAACCGGCCCAGGCTCCAGTTGTCTTTGGCCCGCTCGCGTTCGCCTTGCAACACATGGATGAGCATCGAACGCTGGTGGTCCACCGCCGTCGTGAACATCTCGCCGGCCTTCAACGGAATCGTGGAGTTGCGTGGAATCAGGACGTTCATCAGGCCGCCAAAGGTTTCCAGGCCCAGCGACAGCGGCGTGACATCGAGCAGTAGAACATTTTTGAAACCACCGGCCAGAATTTCAGCCTGGATCGCCGCCCCGAGCGCGACGGCTTCATCCGGGTTTTGGGAGGTGTTGAGCTGCGGGCCCTTCGATTTGTGAAAATCGCTGCCGAGCCGGATGCCGCCCCGCGTTTCCTCGAATTCTGCGCAGCCAAACAAATCGCTGACAAATTTGCGGACCAGCGGCATCCGCGTCTGGCCGCCGACCAGGACCACCTGGTCCAGCTCCGTGGGTTCGACCTTCGCGTCGGCCAGGGCACGGAGGCAATGCGGCCGGGTGCGGGCAATGAGATCGCGCGTGAGATTTTCCAGTTCGGTACGCGTGAGTTTGGAGCTGAAACTGAAATCCGGCGTGAGAAACGGCAGTGTGATTTCAACTTCGGTTTCCGTGGATAATCCGATTTTGGCCGCTTCCGCCGCTTCGCGAATTCGGGACAGCGTTGAAGCGTTAAAGGGTTGAAGCGTGGAAGCGTGCCCCGTTTCAACGCTCAAACGCGTTATCGCTTCCACGAGGAAGTCAACGAGCCTCCGGTCCAGGTCCTCGCCGCCCAGGCGCGTGTTGCCGTTGGTGGCGAGCACCTGGAAGACGCCCTCGTGCAGTTCCAGGATCGAGAGGTCAAAGGTGCCACCGCCCAGATCGTAAACCGCGATTTTGGATTTTTCCTTCAGCTTATCCAGGCCATACGCCAGGGCGGCGGCGGTTGGTTCGTTGAGGATGCGTTCGACGGTGAAGCCGGCCAGTTCCCCGGCCCGCTTGGTGGCGTTGCGCTGGGCGTCGTTGAAATACGCCGGCACGGTGATGACCGCACGCCCGACCGGTTCGCCCAGATAAGCTTCCGCGTCGCGCTTCAATTTTTTCAAGACCTCGGCGGAAATTTCCTCCGGCGAAAAGTTTCTGCCGTGGATCGGGATCGTTACTGCGCCGGCCTCATTGCCTTTGACCGGATACGTCACCAGCATTTCTTCCCGGGCAATGTCCGCGTTACGCCGGCCGATGAATCGTTTCACGGAATAAATCGTTTCCGCCGGCTTGAGGACACGCACCCGCAGGGCTTCCAGGCCCACCCATGGCTCCGCACCCGCTGCCGGAAAATGGACTACGGACGGCGTGAGCCGTTGTCCATTGGCATCGGCGATGACGAACGGGATACCTGAATCCACCGTGGCGACGAGTGAATTGGTGGTGCCCAGGTCGATGCCGACGATTTTACTCATAAAATAGGGGCTGGCGAAATCATCCGACGAACGTGGTTGTGACTCGTTTTGAGGCAGGCATGTACGGTATCCAAATCAGGCAGGAAATGTAATTCTAAACAATGGTAATAATCTGAATCCCGGCTTCTCCGCATGCCCCATTGTGGCACACGCTTCCGGCGGAATCGAGGCTTTAGCTGCTGATTGAACGCCGACGCCGACGAAAGTGTCGAGAAAATGGGTCCGGCTTTGGCTTGCTGTCCGCTTTGAACCGGTCAAAGCTGGGACTTTGAAATGAACTTTATTGTCACCGCCGGCCCGACGTATGAACCGCTCGATGAAGTGCGCCGGCTCACGAATTTTTCAACCGGCCGCCTGGGTACGGAACTGGCCAATTTCCTGGTGGCGCGCGGTCACCAGGTGGTTCTGCTCCTCAGCGCGCAGGCCACGTACGGCGGCGAACGCCGGGCCCAGCAGGTGGAAGTCTTCACCACGACCACCAATTTGCGGGACAAATTGCAGGCGCTGTCCGGCAAAAAGACGAATGCTCTTTTTCACACGGCAGCCGTCAGCGACTTTCGTTTCGGCCGGGTTCAATTGAAGTCGCCGCACGGCAAGTTGACGGAGATCAAATCGAAAAAAATTCCCACCGGGGAAGGCACGCTGCTGGTGGAACTCCTGCCAACGCCAAAAATCATCGCCGAACTGCGCGCCTGGTTCCCGTCCGCCCGGCTGGTGGGCTGGAAATTTGAAGCGGACGGCAAGCGTCCGGAGGCGGTTCGCGCGGCCCAACAACAACTCACCCGGTGCCTGACGGATGCGTGTGTGGCGAACGGCCCGGCCTACGGGGAAGGTTTCGGGTTGGTCACCCGCGGCAGTCATGTGCATCTGGCGGACCCGCCGAAGCTGTTTGATGCGCTGGAAAAGCTGGCGCTGGCCTGAACGGTCCGTTTGAGCAACCCGGTCACACTTCGAAGTTCTTCAGTTGCCGCAGGCCTAATTTCAGCGGGAGCCAGCCGATCAGAAAGGACAGCAACACGAAGGCACTGATGCCTTCGGTGGTCCAGATCGCCCGCCCGTGCCAGCCGCTGGCGGCAAAAACCAGCAACAGCACGGAGGCGAGGATATAGACGGAACTCAACACGAAACAGAGCGTGCCGCCAAAGCCGCTGACAATCTTGTTGGGATTGGCCTCTTTCAAATTCGGAAACAACACACCCAATCCGACCGCCAGGCCGTTGAGGGCGAAGGTCATGATGGTGGCCACCGCGCCGAAAAAGGCCACCCGGTCCCAGCTCATTTTCAGCAGATAACAGGAAAGCATGATCAGGCCCGAGGTCACCACGAACGAGAGCGCGCCGGCCAGCCAGAATTTGGTAATGACCACGCGTTGCAGGCCCATGGGGGCCATGCCGACGATCCAAAGGCGTCGGCCTTCGAGCGAAAATTGCGGGAATACAAACCGGGTGGTCACGGAAGCAAGGTTTAACGCGCAAACCCCCAGATTCAGGAAGGCGATGAGGTTGATCCAAAAGGCGCTGTTCAACTCGTGGGTAAAATTCCGGAGGTTGATAATATACACGCCCAGGAGTCCGAACAGCATCACCGATTGCCCCCATTGTGTTGTGTCGCGCCAGAACATGCGGATGTCTTTAATGGCCACGGCACGGCCGTCCCGGCTGAGCCAGAAGAGCAGGCCCAACAATTTTTCCAGCCAGCCCGGCGCATTGACCGATCCGGGTTGAAGTCGAACCAAGCCGCCCTGGCTCCCTCGCTGCGCCCGGCTTTGAACGGCAGACGCGGTGTTGTAAAAGACGTCGCCCAGCCGGGTGAAAGCCAGGCTGCCGAAGAAGAGGGTGTAGCTCAACAGGACCAGTGCGAAGAACACGGCGCCGCGCGGGATGCCTTCCGCCCATTGCAGAACGGCCGCCGACAGCCAGTAGCTGGGCAGGAACGGAAACATGGTGAAGCGGGTCTTCGCCAGCAATTGATCCAACGCCACGAGGGTCCGCTCCCCGAGCAAGGCATTCGTGGCCGGTTGCGCCTTCCACCAGAACGCAACCACCGCCAGCAGGACGATGCCCGTGGTCACAATCGTTATTTGAAAACTGCGGCGATCCAGAAATCGTCCCACCAGAATTGCCAGCCAGGCACCGGCGACCCCCGGTAATACAATGAACAATACAATCAGCACCAGGGTGATGGCATAAAAATGCCACGGCGCGCCGCGTACCAGTCCGAACGCCACCAGTAACGGCGCAATCAGAAAGATAAATGCCCAGGACGCCAACAGCACCGATTCAATAAATTTCCAGCGGAAGATGGTCTGGGTCGGGACCGGCAGTGTGAGCAAGAAGAGGGTTTCACGATTGCGGAACAGGTTGGTGTAGCTGATCACCAGGTTGCTCAACAGCAACAACGCGAAGAGAAAGGCGAACAAGGTGTACATCAAACGTTCGGTCAGCACCGCGCCCAAACCGGGGAACCGGGCGACAAACCACAACGCGTGATAAAACAGCCAGAACGACAACACGAGATAACCGACGACAAAGAAAACGATGACACTCGTGAGCAACTGCGATTGGTTCCGCAATGACAACAGCCGCCGCCAGGTTTGAAGCATATTGACCCGCAACAGCAGCAGCAGCGGCGAAGTTCTGGGTTGAACGGAATTCCCGGGCACGGCGTCCAAGCTAACGCGAAACGATGCCAGGCGCAATTCCCGCCGACAGGTGACTTTGGTCGAGGCGTCAAAAGCACCAATGAAATTGACCAGATTCAGCCGCCGCCGCTTCCTGCTGACGCTCGGTGCGGCCTGCGCCGGGGCGCCGTTGGCCACCGTGGCGGATGCCAGTTGGCTTGAACCCACCTGGTTGAAAGTCCGGCACCTGCGGATTGGCGACGGCCCGCCCGTTGTCCGCCTCGTTCATTTCACTGATTTGCATTACAAGGGTGACCGCGCCTATGCGGAATCGGTCGTGCAAATCATCAACTCCTTCTCGCCGGACCTGGTCTGCTTCACGGGCGATATAATCGAAAACGCCCGGTTCCTGCCGGAGGCGCTGGAAATTCTTTCCGGCATCCAATCGCCGCTGTTTGGCGTGCCCGGGAATCATGATTACTGGAGCGGCGCGTCGTTTGCGGCCATCGGCCAGGCCTTTGCGGCTAACGGTGGTGCCTGGTTACTCGATGAGCAACAGACCGTGGCCGGCGGGAAAATCAATCTGGTGGGCATGACCTGCCGGACTATTTACGACGTTCCTCCACCCTTGAATCCCGATGCCAAAACCGTTTTGCTGATGCACTATCCGGCATGGATAAAGCAGCAGGGTGACCGCCGGTTCGATCTGGTGCTGGCCGGTCATTCGCACGGCGGGCAGGTGCGCGTCCCGTTTTATGGGGCCCTGGCACTGCCGTACGGCGTGGACCAGTATGATCTTGGTCTGTTTCAAACTCCCTCCGGCCCGCTTCATGTAAATCCGGGCATCGGCTGGTATTATTTCGACCTGCGGTTTAATTGCCGTCCGGAAGTCACCGTGATTGAAGTTTAATGGTGGCCGGGCGGAGCAGCCGGTTCGCCTGTTCCTTTCCCGTTGAAGCCGCGCTGAACGGTTTGTATCGTGCGTCCGATGGCGCCGTTGGAATCCACAAATGCACCGCTGGCAGTCCCGCCCAGCCGGGACGAAGCCACGCCCGCGTTGCGCAGGCCGGTCACTTCGCTCCGGGGCGTCGGCGCAGAACGGGCCGCCCAGTTCGCGCGCCTGGAAATTCATACCATCGAGGATGTACTGCTGCACCGCCCCCGACGTTATGAGGACCGCCGGCATTTCCGCGTCATTGCCGAATTGAGCCGCGAGGAAGCGGCCACGGCCCGCGGCACGATCGTCGCCCAGGGACTCAGGCGTTTTCGCGGCGGAAGGAAGTCCGTTTTTGAATTTGTTCTCGATGACGGTTCGGCGCGACTGCATTGCCGCTGGTGGAACCTGCCGTTCATGGAGAAGTTTTTCGCGGTGGGCGACGAGGTTTTTGTTTTCGGCAAGCTCGTCGAAACCAAACCGCGCACGATGGATCACCCCGAAACCGAAGTCGTCGAAGGCGGCGGAGAAAACTTCATCCACATCAATCGCATCGCACCGATTTATCCGCTGACAGAAGGTCTGCCCCAACGCTGGCTGCGCGGGTTCATCTGGCGGACGCTGGAAACATTTCAATCGCAAATTGCCGAACCGAAACCGGCGCCCGACCCGAAGCTTTTTCCCGCCCGCGCCAACGCGATCCGGATGGTGCATTTTCCCGAAGAATTGACCGATCTGGAAATCGCGCGGCGACGCCTGGCGCTGGATGAATTTATCGCGCTACAACTCGAAATCCGGTCACGCCGGAAACATTTTGAGGCGAAAGCGCGCGGACTGCCTTGCGGCGGCAATAACCGCCTGATGAAACCATTTCTCACCCGGCTCGCTTTCCAGCTCACCCGTGCGCAGACGGGCGTGCTCCGCGAAATCCGCGCGGACATGAGGGGTGCGCACCCGATGCGTCGCCTGCTGCAAGGAGACGTCGGGTCGGGGAAGACCGTTGTGGCCGGCTGCACGGCTTTGATGGCGCTGGAAAGCGGTTACAACGTGGCGCTCATGGCGCCGACGGAAATCCTGGCCGAACAGCATTTCCGCAATTTCCAAAAGTGGTTTGAACCGCTGGAGATCCGGGTTGAACTCCAGACCGGAAGCCACAAGACAGCTGATGACCAGTGGCCTGTGACAAGTGACCAGAACTCCCCACCGGCAAATCATGTCACCCGTCACTCGTCACCGGTCAACCTTTTCATCGGCACGCATGCATTGCTCACCGGCGACTTCGTCCTGCCAGGACTCGGCCTGGTCATCATTGACGAGCAGCACAAATTCGGCGTGGTGCAACGCGAACAATTGCTCCGAAAAGGAAATTATCCCCACCTGCTGGTGCTGACGGCCACCCCGATTCCACGCACGCTGGGGTTGACGCTGTATGGCGATTTGGATGTTTCGGTAATCGATGAACTCCCGGCCGGACGCGGACGCGTGAAGACGTTCGTGCGGGGAACCGACAAGCTTCCGCAGGTCTGGGAATTTGTCCGTGAAAAACTGGCCGCCGGCCGTCAGGTCTATGTGGTTTATCCGCGCGTTGAGGAACAGGACACAGCCGGCGACATCAAGGCAGTGACCCGGGAATTCGAGAACATCCAACGCACGCTTGCCCCCTATCGTGCCGGATTGTTGCATGGGCGTTTGCCTGGCCGGCAAAAGGAGGAAGTGATGGCGGCCTTCCGTACCAACCACGTCCAGGCGTTGGTCGCCACGGCATTGATTGAGGTGGGGCTGGACGTGCCGAACGCCACGCTTCTGCTGGTTGAAAATGCCGAGCAATTCGGTCTGGCGCAGTTGCATCAGTTGCGCGGGCGCATCGGGCGGGGTGCCCACGCGAGCTTTTGCATTTTGATTTCCGATGCCAGAACCGACGAGGCCCGCGCCCGGCTCCGGGTGCTGGCGGAGACCACGGACGGCTTTCGCATCGCCGAAATGGATTTGCGGTTGCGCGGGCCGGGCGAATTGCTGGGGCAGCGGCAGAGCGGCTTGCCGCGTTTTCGTTTCGGCAACCTGGCAGACGATCTGGATTTGATCCGCCAGGCGCGGGCCCTGGTAACCCGGACTCCGGTCACCGCGTTTGAAAAAATCTAAAAATTGTGCTTGCGGCACAGAACGATTTTCGGGTTAGTTGAGCCGCGTATGAAAAAATTAGTCTATTTGGTTCTCGCATTGGGGCTCGTTTCTTTCGGTTTGCTGACCGGTTGCCAGAAAGCGTCGGATACGACGTCTGCGCCGGAAGCGCCGTCGACCAACGCGCCCTCCACGAACGCACCCGCGCAGTAATCGCGCAGTGCGGTTTGTCGCGCGCGCGCGGCAAAGGGGTTTGATTTCAGTGCCGATATACAAATCTGCGATTGGCGCTGGGAATTTTTGCGGCTTGGATTAAATTGCGCTATGAGAGTTATATTAGCCTTATTCGCAATAGGGGGCGGCTTGCTTCTGACCGGCTGTGGTGGTTCCAGTTCCACCAACCAACCGGCTGCGACCAACACCGCCACGAACTTCGCCAACGGTAATCCCCTTACCGCCGTGCCGGACTACATCGGTGTGGTCGGGCAGGCGCAGAAATACTCGGTCAAACAGATAGACCTGGCCTACCTGCACCAGGCCATCGAACAGTTCAACGTTTCGGAGGGTCGCTATCCCAAAAGCCTGCAGGAAATGGTGCCCAATTATATCGGCAAGGTGCCGGACGCGCCCTACGGTTCAAAGCTGGATTATGATCCGGGCACCGGCACGGTGAAGGTGGTTCCTAAATAAAATCGAGGCACCACCATTACGCCGGATGGCCCAGGGTCGTCCGGTTTTTGCGTTTTTAACTCGCCAAATCAGATTCCGACAGGCAAACCGTGAGTCTTGATTTTTAATTCATGACCGAGCAAATCATCATTCTTGATTTCGGATCGCAGTACACCCAGGTCATCGCCCGCCGGGTTCGCGAAGGCAACGTGTATTCACAAATCCTGCGTTACGACACTCCGGCGCGCGAACTGGCGAGGCTCAAGCCCCGCGGCCTGATTTTGTCCGGCGGCCCCAACAGTGTCTATGACCCCAAAGCGCCGCTGCCGGGCCGGAGAATTTTTGAACTGGGCGTTCCCGTCCTGGGCATCTGTTACGGGGTGCAATTATTCGCGCAATTTCTCGGGGGCAGAGTCGAGAAAGGCCGGAAACGTGAATATGGCAAGGGCACACTCACCGTAAAGGACCCGGCGTGTGCCTTGTTCCGGAATTTACCCCGGAAACTGCAGGTCTGGAATTCGCACGGCGACAAATTAACCCGGCTGCCCCGCCATTTTAAACCCGTCGCCGTCACGGACAATTCCGAATTCGCGGCGGTGGAAAACCGCGCGCGAAGATTCTTCGGCCTTCAGTTTCATCCCGAAGTCGCCCATACACCGCGTGGGCGGGAAATCATTGCCAATTTTGTCCATAAGATTTGCGGTTGCGGCAAACGCTGGACGATGCGGAGTTACATCGACCAGGCCGTCGAACAGATCCGCGCCCAGGTCGGGAAGGAAAAGGTCATCCTGGGCTTGAGCGGTGGTGTGGATTCGAGTGTGGCAGCAGCGCTGATTCATAAAGCGGTCGGCGACCAGCTTACCTGCATCTTTGTTAATAATGGTGTGCTGCGCGGGCGCGAGGCGGAGGTGGTGCGTGAAGTCTTCGGGCGGCATTTCCGGATCAAATTGCAGTATGAAAACACCTCGAAACTTTTTTTGCGCCGGCTGAAAGGCGTCACCGACCCGGAGCGCAAACGGAAGGTCATCGGCCGGACATTCATCGAGGCTTTCAACGCCGCTACGCGGCGCGTCGGCAAGGCCAGATTCCTCGCGCAGGGCACGCTCTATCCCGACGTGATCGAATCCGTGCCCATCGGCGGCAATCCGGCCGCCATGATCAAGAGCCATCACAATGTCGGCGGGCTGCCGAAGCGGATGAAGTTTAAGCTGGTCGAACCGTTGAAATGTCTGTTCAAGGATGAAGTCCGCCAGCTCGGGCTCGAACTGGGTTTGCCGAAGGAAATCGTCTTCCGCCAGCCCTTCCCGGGTCCCGGCCTGGCCGTTCGCATCCTGGGCGAGGTGACACCGGAACGGCTGGCCATCCTGCGCAACGCCGATGCCATTGTCGTCAATGAGATGAAAAGCACCGGCTGGTACTACAAAATCTGGCAGAGTTTCGCCGTGCTGCTGCCGGTGCGCAGCGTGGGCGTGATGGGCGATGAACGGACTTACGATTACACGATTGCCATTCGCGCCGTGGAATCCCAGGACGGCATGACGGCGGACTGGGTGAAACTGCCGTATGCCTTGTTGGAAAAACTCGCCAGCCGCATTGTCAACGAAGTCAAGGGCGTAAACCGTTGCGTGTTCGACATCACCAGCAAGCCACCGGGGACGATTGAGTGGGAGTGAGATTTTTTTTGTTGGTTTGAGCGTAACACGGAGCTAAACTCATGGTGCCGTCAACCCATTACCGATTATGGATATCATCTTTGACTGCCCCAATTGCCAACAGGAACTGGTCGTGGACAGCGCCGGTGCGGGTACGGAAATTGACTGTCCGGCCTGTGGCGAAACCATCACCATCCCGCGGCAATCCACCAAGGCGGCGTCGGAAGCAGCTGTCCCGGCCGGAGGCCAGCCGATCAATCCCATCGCCGCCTCTGCGGCTGCCAAAATAGAGAAGCACCTGAAGGTACCGGTGCATGATAGACCGAGTGAACTGCTGATCAAAAAGACCGATGCGCCGATGGAAGTGGTGACCAAGGGCGCCGCGAAAAAAGTCCGCCTCCACACCATTCGCCACGCAACCTGCTTCGAATCCGGCCACGACCGGTTCGACGACAAGGTGACGGAATTCCTGACCGAAGTCGGCGAGGCCAATCTCATCGGCATTCATACCGTAAACTACACGTACGTGGACATCGCCTCTCAAAAGACGTTGACGGATTTTGGCCTGCTGATTCTTTACCGCGGTTGAACCCGGTTGCGGTATGAGTATAAAAACCGTTCACCGAATCACCGCGTGGAGTCTCACGGAATTGTTGTGCGTCATCCTGATTATTTCCATTCTGGCGGCCATTTACCTGGGGGTTATGGCCAGGGCCTTTGTCTATGTCAAAAAATTCCTGGAGGGACTTTAATGGCCGGTCCCCTGAGCGTGCCTTGACTTGCTGATTTCGGATGGATAGTGTCGCCGTATGAATCGCCGGATTATTTTATTGCTGGTCACAGCCGCGGCCGTGGCGTTGTTCCCGTTCCGGTCGCCGGCGCCGGCGACTTATACCCCGGGTGAAGGGTGGACCTACGTTCCCTATGGGGAAGACACCGGTTGGCAGCGGACGCGCGCCAAAGACCAGCTGGATGTCGCGCAGCGGGCCTTCGACACTCAGAATTATCGGCTGGCGCTTCGCGCCGCGCGCCGCGTGGTCCGGATGTGGCCGCTGTCCGATTATGCGCCGCATGCACAGTATCTGGTGGGGCATTCGCTCGAAGCCGTGGGCAAGAGCGAGATGGCATTTGATGCGTATCAGGTGCTGATCGACCAATATCCCAAAAGCGCGGAGTACGAGAATGTTCTCTGGCGCCAGTACACCATCGCCACGCTTTTCCTGAAGGGCGAATGGCCAAAACTCTGGGGTTACGTCCCCTACCCTCCTTCGATGGACCTGCCGGCCGACATGTTCGGCAAAATCGTCAAGAGCGGCCCGTATAGCGATGTCGCTCCGCATGCACAATTGCGCATCGGTGCTGCCCGCGAGCAACAGAAAGATTATCCGTCGGCAGTCAAAGCCTACGAAGTTGCCGCAGACCGTTATCAGGACCAGCCGGTGATTGTTGCGGACGCACTCTATCGGCAGGGTATTTCGTACGCGAAAGAGGCCCAAACGGCCGAATACGACCAGAATACCGCCTCGGAAGCCATCGCGACCTTCACCGATTTCATTACGCTTTATCCGGACGACCGGCGGGCTCCGCAGGCCCAAAGGATCATCGCCGCCCTCAAGGCCCAACAAGTGAAAGGGAATTTCAAGATTGCGCAGTTTTATGAATTCTACAAGAAATGGGACGGGGCGGTGATTTATTATAATGAAGTGCTGCAACTCGACCCCAATTCGCATTATGCCACTTTGGCCCGCCAGCGCATCGAGGTCCTCAAGCCCCGCCTGCAAACGTCCACCGACTGAGATGCGTCCGATCCTGTTTTCCGTCGCTTGCGTTTTGGTCCTGTGTTTATTCGCCGGCTGCGCCGGATATCAGTTGGGGCCGGCCAACGGTGCGGTGGCCGGCGGGAAATCCATCGAAGTACTGCCCTTCAACAATCAGACCCTCCAACCCCGCCTGGGCGACGCGTTGACCCAGGCGTTGCGGGAACAGCTGCAGACCGATGGCACGTTCCGTCTCACCGGGCGCGATCCCGGCGACGTGGTGGTGAGCGGTGTCGTCACGAGTTACAGCCGCAGCGGGGTAAGTTTTTTGAGCGCCGATGCCGCCACGCCGCAGGATTATCGCATTGATGTGATCGCGCACGTCACCGCGCGTGAACGCGCCTCGGGCAAGTTGTTACTCGATAAAAATGTAACCGGCCAGACGCTCGTACCCGTCACCAGCGACCTGTCAGACGCGGAACGGCAGGCGCTTCCGTTGCTCGCGCAAGATCTGGCGCGGAACATCACCGGGCTATTGACCGAAGGAACGTGGTAAAAAAATGTTGTTTGGTTGCCGCAGAGTTGTATTCTTACGCCTGTTTCATCGGAGTAAACAAACAATAAAAACTAATCAACCAATGAAAAATCATATCTCTAAAGTCATCCACCTGAGTTTATTTGCAGCCGCTCTGTTGGCCATGCCGGCCCTGGTCCGCGCTCAGGAGGCGAACACCGGCGCCCCGCCGGCCTCGGATCAAACCACAACCACCAAGCCTAAAACGCATGGGGCGATCCCGTTTCATGGCAAACTGAGTGCGGTCGATACCAGCGGCAAGACCCTGACGGTGGGCTCCCGTACTTTTGAAGTGACTGCCACAACGAAGATCTTCAATAACGACGAACCGGCAACTTTGTCGGATGGCAAGGCGGGGGAACCGGTGCGCGGTACCTATCAGAAAACCGAAAACGGAAAACTGGAGGCCGTGACCGTACATTTTGGCGCCAAGACCGGTGAAAAACCGAAGCCGGAACCGTCAAAAGAAAATTAATCCTCCGGACGGGACTCGTTGCGGGCGGGCGGTGACGCCCGCCTTTTTATTTACCGTTTCCACCAGCTGGTCAGGCTTTTGGTTTTTTGCGGTATCCCTTGGTATTGTTTAACGAGCAGCTGACTTCGCGCCGCTTCCAGTGCCATCCGGAGTTCGTCGTAGCTTAAGAAGCGGTTCGCCGGATTCTTGGCCAGCGCCCGCACCAGGGCATCGCTCGTGGGTTGGGTAATTTCCGGTACGGCCAGGTTGGGCGGCGTCAATGGCGTTTGCACCTGGGCCACGACCACCTCTTCGGCCGTCGGGGCGTCGAACGGAACCCGCCCGATCAGTGCATGATAAAGTGTGGCGCCGAGGCTGTACATGTCGGACAAAAATGTTTCCGGCTCCCGTTTGATTTTCTCCGGTGCCACATAATACGGTGTGCCCCAGGTCACGTCCTCCGATTCCTGTTCGGCGTCGGTTTTTTGCGCGAGGCCAAAGTCCACCAGCTTGGGTTCGTGGTCGGCATTAAACAGGATGTTGCCCGGTTTAATGTCGCGGTGGAGCAAATCATGTTTGAGCGCCATGTCGAGCGCGGAGGCGATTTTGATGCCGATGTCGAGCACATCGAGCTCCGGCAGCGCGCGCAATTTCTCGATGCGCTGGTCCAGACTGCCACGGTCGGCCAGTTCCATGACCAGATAATATTGGCCTTCCGCCTCGTCGAACGTGTAGATGTGGACGATGTTCGTGTGGTTAAGGCGGGCGCAGGCACGGGCTTCCCGGTAGAAACTCTCCAGGGCTTTTGCGTCCTCGAGCAGCTCCTTTTTCATCAGTTTAACCGCCACCATGCGTTCCAGCGTTGTATCCCAGGCACGATAAACGTTGCCCATGCCACCGGACCCGATGACAGCGCGTAACTCAAACTGCCGCAACTGCATGGGCATCATGATCGGATGCCCGCATTTGCTGCAGGGCACGGTGCCGAGCGGGGGCAAATCGCCGGGGATGAATACCTTCGTCTCGCACCAGCTGCATGTGACCATGCGGAGTTGTTCGCTCATGCCTGAAGCCAATTTACCACCACCCCGCCAATCGACAAGCTTCGAGAATCAGCATTTGCCGGGTTAAAAACCTTTTGACAAACGTTCCAAAATGGTGTCTCTTTCTGCCGTTGAATATGAAAACCACGATGGTTTCAACTCTGAAGCATTCGCCGGCCGATGGTCGCATGTCCATTTGGCAGCGCAATTGCTTTGGTTTTGGCATCGTGGGAAGCAATAGATAAGAACCGTAACCGATTTACCAGAAACCCGCGATTGCCCGTCAATCGCGGGTTTTCTGTTTGCTGGACCAAAACTGATAACGAAAGGCAGAACATGAACAAAAATCAAACACGAGTGGCGACCCGGTTCGCCCCCGAAACCCGGTTCGAATTACAGGCCGGACCGCCGTTGCCATTTCGGGCCACCCAGGAAAATGAGTTTGAACGGCTTAAAAGCCGGTTGCTCACAACGCAATTGGCCGGACTGGCCAAGCCGGAATTGAACACGCCGCTGCGGCGCGCGGCCAACGAAGCCGCGGCGCTCGCCTGGGTCACGTATTACCCCTTGCTGGTGTTCCCGGTCCTGTTCGAGGAGAAAGCCGCGACGGCGGTGCACCGGACCGAGCGTCAGGCGCGCATTTATGCCGCCAGCCGCGAACTGCTCGGCGTATGAACCCGTCGCATCAGCTTGAAGTGGGGCACGGGCGCGCGGGCAGCCGTTGACACCGGTGTGAATCCCGCAATGCGGGACACCCGTGTCAACGGCCGCCCGTCGCGCTCTTTTATTTTGTGGGGAAATTAAACTGGCGGGAACGGTGCAGTTCGCATCCGAATTTGTGGGTGCGCGCCAACCGTTCCCGCCTTTTGGAGCATCTTCAATAAAACCGCAGCCAGCTTCGGAAGTGCGGCCAGTAAATTCCGCGAGGTTTTGGACTGCGGCGGTCCTCCGCCGCTTTTGGAAATCACGACGCGTTGGAAAGCGGCAGGGGACTGCCGCAGTCCAGGACGCTGGCGCTGTTTCACGGGATCAAGCCTCTTGGGGGTCACAGAATTTTTGAAACGGCTCTAATCACTTTTCCTCGACGCGCTGAATCCGCGCGCCGAGTTTCTGGAGCTTTGCATCCATTCGTTCGTAACCGCGGTCCAGATGGTAAATGCGGTTTACCTGCGTGGTCCCTTTGGCGGCGAGTCCGGCAATCACCAGCGCTGCGGATGCGCGCAAATCGCTCGCCATCACCGGCGCACCGCTCAGGGGCCGCCCGCCCTTCACGATGGCGCTGGGGCCCTCGATTTCGATGTCCGCCCCGAACCGCGCCAGTTCGCTGACATGCATGAAGCGTGATTCAAAAATCCGCTCGGTGATTATGCTGATGCCCGGCGCCAGCGTCAGCAGCGACATCATCTGCGCCTGCACATCCGTGGGAAAACCGGGATACGGCAAAGTCGTCACGTCGACTGCTTTTAAGTGCCCGCGGCGGCGCGCCATCAGGTTTCCACCGCGCCGTTCGATCGCCACACCCGCCTCGCTTAACTTGTCGGTTACGGCATGCAGATGATCTGCCCGCGCTCCTTTCAGGATCACCTCACCGTTCGTCGCCGCGGCCGCAATGGCAAACGTGGCCGCTTCAACCCGGTCGGGAATCACTTCGTGTTCTGCTCCATGCAGTTTCGAAACACCCGTGATGGTGATGGTGGGGCTGCCCGCGCCGGAGATCTTTGCGCCCATGGCATTCAGGAACTTCGCCAGGTCCGCGACCTCCGGTTCGCAGGCGGCGCTTTCGATCACCGTTACCCCGGTCGCCAGCGTGGCCGCCATCATGACGTTCGCCGTGCCGAGTACCGTCGAACCGGAACGGCCACCCAGGAATGTAATCGTTCCGCCCAGTTGCTTTGCCGTGGCGTCAATATAGCCGCCTTCAACTTTGATCCTGGCGCCCAACGCCTCGAATCCCTTCCGATGCAGGTTGATCGGCCGCGCGCCGATGATACAGCCGCCTGGAAGGGATACCCGTGCGGTTTTTAACCGCCCCAACAGCGGTCCCATGATGCAAATCGAGCCGCGCATTTTGCGGACCAGTTCGTAATCCGCGTAGCCGCGAATCTTTCGTGCGCACACCGTCAACGTGCCGCGTTCAAACCTGGTCTCCGCGCCCAGGGATTCGAGAATCCGGGTCATGAAACGGGTGTCGCTCAAATCCGGCACGCGCCGGATGACGCACGGTTCGCCGGTCAACAGCGCCGCCGCCATGATGGGCAGCGCGGCGTTTTTGCTGCCGCTGATGGCGACTTCACCGTGCAGGGGCACGCCGCCTTTGATCAAAAAACTTTCCATGATATATTTCTCGTTCTCGTCCTCCTCCTCCTCGGTTTCAATCTTCCGATGACGAGGACGATGACGAGGACGATTTGGCGATCAGGATTCTGGCGCGGTGAGAGTAGTCTTCCTTCATGGCTTCGACAATCCACTTTTCCGTCTCAAAAATCCGTCGGATGGCTTCCGCCTGGCCGTCGCCGAATTCCAGCATGAGCTTGCCACCCGGCTTTAAAAACGATTGCGCCTGTGACGAAAACATCCGATAAAAATTGAGACCATCCGCCCCGCCGTCCAGTGCGGCGTGCGGGTCAAAATCCCGCACTTCCGGTTGCAATGAGTTGATTTCAACGGACGGAATGTAGGGTGGATTGCTGACAATCAGATCATATTTTCGGAGGGACGAACTCAGCGAGTCCCCAATGTCCAGGTTTGATTCCGGGACTCGTGTAACTCGTCCTTCCGATTCAAGTGCGGCAAAGCCGTCACCCTGTAAGAACTGAATGCGCCCGGCAACCCCATGGCGTGCCGCGTTTTCCCTGGCCAGTGCCAGTGCGTCCGACGAGAGGTCGGTAGCTATAATTTTCGTGTCGGGACATTTGACCGCCAGGGCAATGGCGATGCACCCGGTGCCGGTGCCGAGGTCCAACACCCGGAGGGGCGAGCTCTGCGAGTCTCCAACTCCTCTTTGGATTTCAGGAACTCGTGTAACTCGCCCCGCCGATAGACCATTCAGGAATTGCCAGCCTTCTTCGGCGAGCAATTCTGTTTCCGGTCGCGGCACCAGGGCATGACGGTTCACGAGAATTTCCAGTCCGCAAAACGAAGTTGAACCGGTAAGGTGTTGCAGGGGTTCATGTTGGCCGCGGCGTTTGACGAGTTCACGCAACGCGTCCGTCTCCGCCACGGTCAGCCCGCGTTCAAAGTTCAGATACAACTTCATGCGCGGCATTTGGAGGAGATGTGCCAACAGCCATTCGGTCTGCAGGCGCGGCGATTCGCAGCCTTTTTTGGCCAGAAATTCCGTGCTTTTCTGAATCGCTTCGAGGACGGTCACGCGGCCAGCTTAAACTGAAACGGCGCGCTTGAACAAGTGTCACACGCGCGCCAGTATGAAGGCATGAGCACGCGAATGAGTTTCTTGTTTGCCGCGGCGTGGTTTTCTCTGGTCGCGGCCAGTTGTGCGGATGAATCCAAAACCGCCAAGGAGCCAGTTATGAACATGCATGTTACCAGCACCGCATTTGCCGAAGGCCGGACGATTCCCGATAAATACACCTGTGCCGGACCGAACATTTCAACGCCATTGCAATGGGCCAACGCACCCGCCGGCGTCAAAAGTTTCGCGCTCATCGCCGATGATCCCGATGCACCGGCAGGTACCTGGGTGCATTGGGTGCTTTACAACCTGCCTCCGGCCACGATGGCACTCGCGGAGAATTTTCCGTCGTCGCCGGAACTTCCAGACGGCTCGAAACAGGGCATCAACGATTTCCGACAACCCGGTTACGGCGGTCCCTGCCCACCTCCCGGCAAGCCCCATCGTTACTTTTTCAAAATCTACGCGCTCGACACGATGCTCAATTTGAAATCCGGCGCGACCAAAAGAGAGGTGCTCAACGCGATGGAAGGCCATGTTCTTGGAGAAGGCCGATTAATGGGCATGTATCAGAGGCAATGAGTGCGGTTCAGTAAATCCCGGGCGGAAAAGTAAATGTGCCGGGAATCAGATACGAATCGGTCCAATCTGGTTGTGGTGGCAGGTTCCCGGCGCGGGCATCGGTTTTCCATTGCGAATCGGTTTCTCGGGTGGCCGGGCCGAGTTCAAATTCATAGTGGCTCATCACCGGTCCGGCATAAACGGCAGCGTCGTTCGTTCCCCAGTTCACGGCAATCACCAGGAGATTAATATTTCCCACGCCTTCGTGCAGAATGCATCCCGGGTCGCCGACCAGAGGCTCCGTTGGGTCGGTATGCACGTCCGTGACCAGCGCATCCCACATGTCGCACGGTGGAAGGAGCGACCGCTGCGCCCGGGCGTTGTAATAAAAAATATGTGGATACCAGCCGCTAAAGGAGCGCGCGCCGCCGTAATTGTTTGGATTCTCAATCAGGCTTTGAATGAAAAAGACTTCGTTGCTGGTCAGCGGTTGGCGGCTCAACTCCTTTGCCGATATGCCCCGCAGCATGGTCATTTGTGTCGCGAAGTTGTCAAGGAATTGCATCCGATTTGTGTAAATGTCACCGATCGAATACGTGAAAGCTGTATCAGAGGCATTATTGGGTTCGAATACAAACTGCCCGGTGTTGGGAAGGGTGGCCATCAAATCCTTCGTGCGCAGCGCCATATCACTCATGCGCTGCCAGAAGCTGACCCTTGGTTCAATGAAACCATCCGGATAAGAACACAAAATCTGTCCGGTGTAGGGCTGCTTGACGTAGAGCACGGTGTCATGACGCAGTTCCGTCCATGAGGCGAGTTGCGTATTCAGTGTTTTCATGGCCCACGCCGTGGTGCGCATGGCATCCGGGTAAGCCGGATCGGTCGTGGGTGCGGATAGTTCTCGCAAGCTGGCGAGCCAGTAAAAGTAAATGTTGTTGGTCCAGACAGAAGGATCTTGCGCGTCAATCACCCGTCGGACTGCGGTCAGGTTATGTTGATACGGATAACCGTCGCGCCAGGGCAGGCCATTGGTGTTGGCAATGCGCGATGTGATCTGCGGCACGGTCTGGTCGTTTCCGAGGACTGAGAAGGCGATATCCAAAGCGCTGGGCACGCGCCGCATCACCTTGTCTTCAAACTCCGGGATGCCGTTTGTGTCCCAGACGATGCGGTCGAAAACACACTGGTTCATCGCCCACGCATCCAGCACAAAACGCTGGCCCAAAACGGTAAAGGACCGTGGGAGCTTGATTTGCTGCCGTGACCATGGCGAGAAAAAATAGCCGCTCTGAATGTTCTGCACACCCAACTGGCCAGCCATGATATTAGATTGCAGGTTCACCAGCGATGCAGTGTTCGGCAGGCTGGAGGGCGACTGAATGTTCGCCGCCGTCATCAGGTCGCCCAGCTGTGCAAAATTCATGGAATCCGGCAGGCCGACGAACATCTGGACAACGTTATCAATCTTCTGCCAGTTGGTGAATTGGCCGGAGTTTTTCATCAACAGGTGCATGGCCACCGCGCCGGACAATTCGCGGAGGGAATTGTCGTTGGTTGAGCCGGTGAAACGGAAGTCAATCAATCCGCACCACATCATCGCCCGAAAATATCTCTGAAGCCGCGGGGACGTTTCGTAATGGCCGCGCACTGTGAATTGAGAGCAGTCCACGATGCGATTGGTATCAAACAGGGGGATAGAAGTCGCCGGCAGTTGATTGCTGATGGCGGTGAGCGTCGCCTGGATGTCCGCATTTTGACCAAGCGACCCGTAATAGTTTGTGCCCGTGATGAGTGAACGCGCGACCGCCAGAAAATAATCCGCGTACCACACGCCATCGTCCAAAGCGGTGCCTGACGACTGGGACGAAAGGCTCGACACCTGCCCGCTCATGCCTTCAATGACCGATTGCAGGGTCGGAGCAAGATACGTTTCTTCGAGTTCCTCCAGCATTGTTTCGTACGATCGGTGCCAGGCATGCAGCGCGGCATCACCGGAAAAGAAAACCGGGAGATCAGCGGTGAACACTTTGTAGAAAGAATCCGCGAAACTATAAGTACCCAACCGACCGCTCACGACAAAACCGTTTGTTTGAAAAACGGTGAGCTCATTCGTGTTCAATGGAAAATGGAGATTGAAAGGAGTCCAATACTCCACGGAGGTCGGGTCGAAGGAGATTTGTTGAAGATACAGGTTTGTTGGCGCGTAAAGGCTGACGAAATCATTGAGCGGAAGCTGTCCGACTTGCTGGATCTGACGACCGAACTCGGTGCCATAACCATAAATAACGTCTCCCAGCCGGCTGCTTTCCGGTGAGGCGACTTTTATGTTCGCGACGACGCGATAGAACGCCTGCTCGCCAGCCAGCGGCACCGCGCAACGCAGTAATTCGTCAGACACCCCGACCCCGCCGCTCACGGGGCCGGCAACAGATTCCCAGGTCTGCAGGTTGGTACTGCGTAGAATCGTGTATTCGGGATACATCCCGCTCACCGGCAAATCCAGAGTCGAATGCAAGGCAAGCGTTCCCTGTGACCCGGCAGGATAGTATTGGAGAACGATCTGGTCTGCTGCGAGACTCTGGGCGTTGGCCAAAAAAATCAACAAGCTGGCGACCGGGGCGAATTTATAAGACCGCACAATCATAAGTCTTATTCAATAATTTAGAATAATCACCAGCTGAACTAATGTCAAACAAATCCCGAATATTCTCTGCTTTCATCGGGACCCAAATTGGTGTTTAGTTCGCGCACTCAATGAGCAAAACCGCACTTCTCTTTGCCGGACAGGGCGCGCAGGTTGTCGGCATGGGCAGGGACCTTGCGGAAAAATTTCCCTCCGCCCGAGCGTGGTTCGACCGCGCCAACACCGTCCTGGGTTATGACCTTGCTGGTATTTGCTTTAACGGGCCGGAACCGGAACTGACCAAAACCGGGAACGCGCAACCGGGTATTTTTCTCGCCAGTTGGATTGCGTTTGAGCTGCTCAAGGAACAAGTGCCTGATTTGAAATTTGAGGCGACCGCCGGATTGTCGCTCGGTGAATTCACGGCGCTCGCGGCTGCGGGGGCGATGAGTTTTGAGGACGGCCTGCGGGTGGTGCGCCAGCGCGGTCAATTTATGCAGGAAGCCTGTGACGTCACGCGCGGCGGCATGGCGGCGGTCATCGGCCTGGATGTGGCGCCGACACGTGAAGTTTGCGCCGAAGCCGGTGTCGTTTTGGCGAACCTCAATTGTCCGGGCCAGCTGGTGATCTCAGGCGAAGCAGACAAAATCACCAAAGCCGTTGATCTGGCCAAAGCCCGGGGTGCCAAGCGCGCGATTCCGCTGCCCGTCGCCGGTGCTTATCATTCGCCCCTCATGGCCGGCGCCCGGCCAAAGTTGCAAACCGAACTGGAGAAAATCAACCTTGCAGCTCCGAATGTGCCGGTGATCTCAAACGTGACCGCGCTGCCGCATGGCCGACCGAGCGGCATCCGGGAGCGATTGGTCGAGCAGGTCACGTCACCGGTGCTCTGGGAACAATCGATGCGCACGCTGCTGGCCCAGGAGTTCACGTGCTTCATCGAACTCGGTCCCGGCACGGCGTTGAGCGGTTTTATGAAGCGGATTGACAAAAAAGTACAGATGTTGAACGTGGCGGACGTGGCGAGTTTGGAAGCCACTGCCAAGGCATTGGCAAGTTAGTAGCTTGTAGCCAGTGGTCAGTAGTGGTTGCGTTTCGTCTGGTCTTTCTACTGACTCCCCACTACAACCTACTCACTCAATTTCAAACATGAGTCAACTTGCCAACCAAATCGCTGTCGTCACCGGCGCGGGCCGGGGCATTGGCCGCGCCATCGCGTTGAAATTTGCCGCCGAAGGGGCGGATGTCGCCTCCGTTTCGCGCACGCAGGAAAACTCCGAAAAGGTGTCCGGAGAAATCCGCGCCCTGGGCCGCAAAGCCTGGGCGCATGCCGTGGATGTAGCGGACGCTGCTGCCGTCAGTGCTGCTGCCGAAAAAATCCTGACCGACTGCGGCCGGGTGGATATCCTGGTAAACAACGCCGGGGTGACGCGGGATGATTTGCTGATGCGCATGAGCGAGGCGGACTGGGACGCGGTGCTGGACACGAATTTGAAAGGCGCCTTTCTGTTTACGAAGGCGTTCAGCCGGGCGCTGCTCAAGCAGCGTTCCGGACGCATCATCAATGTGGCCTCGGTCATCGGTTTGATCGGCAACGCAGGCCAGTGTAATTACGCGGCGAGCAAGGCCGGGTTGATTGGCTTTACGAAGTCGGTGGCGCGCGAGATGGCTTCCCGCGGCATCACGGTGAATGCACTGGCCCCGGGATTTATCGAAACGGACATGACCGCGGGCTTAAAGGAGGAGTTTCGCGCCACGGTGCTGAAGCAAATTCCGTTGGGCAATTTCGGGCAGCCCGACGACATTGCGGGCGCGGCGGTGTTCCTGGCCGGCCCGGCGGCCCGTTACATCACGGGCCAGGTCCTGGCCGTGGACGGCGGCATGGTGATGTAAAATGTTCAAATGTCGCTTTTACACAATTTTGACGCAGAAAAATTTTGTGATTGGAGCTTGACGATTCTGCCATTCATGGCATAGAGACTGGGCAAAATTTAAATTATGGCTGACAAACCTATAGACCAACGTGTAAGGGACATTATTGTTGAACAACTCGGCGTCAAGCCGGACCAGGTCACCCCGGAGGCCAAATTCATCGAGGACCTCGGGGCGGATTCGCTCGACACGGTCGAGCTGATCATGGCGCTGGAGGAGGAGTTCGGCATCGAGGTGCCGGACGAACAGGCGGAAAAACTCCTGACCGTCGGCGACGTGGTCAAGTACATCGAAGAACATCAGCAAAAATAGTTGCACCTTTGAAGGCTTCGGGGCAGTTTCGGCTGAATTCAGCTTGAACTGCCCCCTTTAATTTTATGGCAAATAACTGGACAGACCGCCGTGTCGTCATTACCGGCCTGGGCGTGGTGACGCCGCTGGGACATCAACTCGGCGCTTTCTGGAAAGACCTCATCGCCGGGCGGTGTGGCCTTGACCGGATAAAGAGTTTTGATCCGACGCCGTTCGATACCCAGATTGCCGGCGAGGTGAAGGATTTTGATCCGGTACCCGCATTCCCCTCACCCAAGGAAATCCGGCGGACAGACCGGTATTCGCAATTTGGTGTTTATGCCGGATACCAGGCCCTGCTCGATGCCGGCCTTGACCTGGAAAAGGAAAACCGCGACGAAATCGGCGTCATTATCGGCTCGGGCATCGGTGGCCTGTCCACCACCACCGGACAGCTCGAGATTTTGCGTGACCGCGGGGCGGGCCGGCTGTCGCCGTTCATGATCCCGATGCTCATCAGCAACATGGCGTCGGGCTTGTTCTCGATGTATTACAATTTACGTGGTCCCAACTTTGCCACCTGCTCCGCCTGTGCCACGGCCAACCACGCCATCGGCGAGGCCTGGCGCGCCATCAAGATGGGCGACGCGCAGATCATGTTCGCCGGCGGTGCGGAGGCGGCCATCGTGCCCATCGGCATCGGCGGCTTTTGCGCGATGAGGGCGATGAGCCGGCGCAACGAGGACCCCCAGCATGCCTCCCGCCCGTTCGACAAGGAACGCGACGGTTTCATCATGGGCGAAGGCGCGGGCGTCATCGTGCTCGAGGAATTGGAGCACGCCAAAAAGCGCAGTGCGAAAATCTATTGTGAAGTCGTTGGCTACGGGAACACCGCCGATGCCTACCATCTGACCGCGCCGGCACCGGAGGGCGAAGGCGCGGTGCGTTGTATGAAGATGGCCTTGAATAACGGCCGGTTAAGGCCCGAGGACGTTTCCTATATCAACGCCCACGGCACTTCCACGCCCCAGGGTGATGTTTGCGAGACACAGGCCATCAAGACCGTCTTTGGTGAACGCGCGAAAAAAATCGCCGTCAGTTCGACCAAAGGTGCGACCGGCCACATGCTCGGCGCGGCGGGTGCGGTGGAAATGGCCGTCTGTGCACTGGCCATCAAACATAGTATTGCCCCGCCGACCCTCAATTATCAGGTGCCCGATCCAGAATGCGATCTGGATTACGTGCCCAACACGGCGCGCGAGTTGAAGATCAACGCCGTCATCAACAATTCCTTCGGTTTCGGCGGCCACAACGCCAGCATCGCGGCCAAGAAATTTGCCGGTTAGCACCTCACCGGAATTTGGGTCAGACCAGATGCCGGACCTGCGTCAGTGATTCCAGAATTTTCTCTGCCGCGGCGCGCGGGTCGGGAGCGGCGCAAATGGGACGGCCAATCACCAGCCAGTTGGCACCGGCCGCAATGGCTTCGCGGGGAGTGAGCGTGCGCTTTTGATCATCGGCGGCATGGGTCTCGGGCCGGATGCCCGGCGTCACCAGTTGCACGCCAGCGGTCAATATTTGACGGAGCTCGGCCACTTCCAGCGGCGAACAGACCAGGCCGCGCAGACCGGATTTGGCGGCCATGTTGGCCAGGCGACGCACCTGGCGAGTGACATTCGGATCCAGACCAATCTCGCTTAACGCCTGGCTGTCGAGGCTCGTTAACACGGTCACCCCCAGCACGAGCGGTGGGGCGTGGCCGAGCTCCCAGGCAGTTTCCTGCGCGGATTGTTCGGCGGCCTTAAGCATGTCCACCCCGCCGGCGGCATGGACTGTGAGCATTTGCACGTCCAGCCGTACGGCTGAAGCCACGGCTCCGGCCACCGTGTTCGGGATGTCATGGAATTTCATGTCCAGAAACACCGCTGCGCCGGTTGCGCGGATCCGGCGGACAATCTCTGGTCCGGCGGCGGTGAACAGTTCACTCCCTATTTTGAAACCACCAACGACCGGCGCAATTTTCTTGGCCAGCTCCAGGGCGGCCTCGATCGTCGGCACATCCAGGGCGGCAATGATCGGATTACGTGCCATGCAAGCGACAGATTACATTAATTCCACTCCCAGAAAAACAATTTCTTGCTCCGGCAGCGAATATTTTTTTGAACAAACCGACCGGGCGCTATGCCATGCCTGTTCAATCTGCTTCCTTCTTTCTTCGCTTTGTTCTAGCCTGTTTCGGTATGAAAGTAATTCGCCACACCGACGCGAATTTTGCCGATCAACTCCGTGCCGTGACGGCGGCTTCCAGCCTGTTCGACCCGGAAATCGAAGCGCGCACAAGTGCCATTCTGCAAGAAGTTTATGTACGCGGCGACAGCGCGTTGCTGGAGTTCACCGAAAAATTTGACGGCGCGAAGTTGACGGCTGACCGACTTGCCGTGACTCACGCCGAGCTCATGACCGCGTCGCTTAAAGCGGATGAATCGTTACGCAAAGCCATTGCTGAAGCGGAGCATAACATTGCCAGCTTTGCCAAAAAATCGCTACGCCGGGACTGGCAGACGAAAAATTCGCACGGCGCGAGCGTGGGCGAAAAATTCGATCCGTTCCAGCGTGTGGGTGTTTACATCCCCGGCGGCACCGCGCCGCTGGTTTCGACAGCCTTGATGACGATCACGCTGGCTCGGGTCGCCGGTTGCCCGGAAATCGTAGTTTGTACACCCTGCGGCCGGGACGGGGGGATCAACCCCGGCCTGTTGTTTGCGGCGCGAGCGGCCGGCGCCACGGAAATTTACAAAGCCGGCGGGGCGCAGGCGATTGCGGCGCTGGCCTACGGCACAAGCGCCATCCGCCCGGTTCAGAAAATATTTGGCCCGGGCAACGTTTATGTTGTTACGGCCAAACGTTTGCTCGTGGGCCACGTGGCGATTGATTTGCTGCCGGGCCCCAGCGAACTGCTGGTGCTGGCCGACGACACCGCGAATTCGGGATTTATTGCCGCCGACCTGCTCGCCCAGGCCGAGCACGGCTCCGGTCACGAGCGCGTCTGGCTCGTGACCACCTCGGCAAAGATATTGAAGACGGTCGAAAGCGAAATGGCGCGGCAACTGCCGAAGCTCGCCCGGCGGGAATTCATCCAGCGTGCCTTGCAAAACAATGGGTGGCTGATTCAGGTGAAGACGCTGGATGACGGCGTGGTGCTGGCCAACCGGCTCGCGCCGGAGCACTGCGAAGTCGTGACCCGCAATCCGCGCAAAGTTTCCAAAGGCATACTCACGGCCGGCGCGATTTTTCTCGGGCCGTGGTCGCCGACGGTGCTGGGCGATTACGTGGCCGGACCGAGCCACACGTTGCCGACGGGCGGCGCCGGTGCGTCGTTTGCCGGGCTGACCGTGGACCAATTCCAACGCCGCACCAGCGTGGTGGAATATAACCGCGCTTCGCTTAAAAAAGCGCTGCCGACGGTGGAAAAATTCGCCGAACTGGAAGGCCTGGGCGCCCATCGGCGTTCTGCCGAAATTCGTTCCGCAAAATGAAGAGCCCGAAGCGATTGATTCGCCCGCTGGTGCGCGAGTTGCATCCTTACGTTTATGGTGAGCAACCGAAGATCAAGGGGCTCATCAAGCTCAACACGAACGAGAACCCTTATCCGCCATCACCGAAGGTGCTGACGGCTATCCAGGCGGCTGTGGACGGGCGGCTGCGATTGTACCCCAGTCCAACGGCCCAGCTGCTGCGTGAGAAACTGGCAAAGCTGCACGGCTGTCACGCGGATAACATCATCGTGGGCAACGGTTCGGATGAGTTATTGGCGCTGGCGACGCGGTGTTTTGTGGAGCCGGTTCCGGAGGGACGCGTTATACGAGTCCCAATTCAAAAAAAGTCAGGGACTTGCAGAGCTCGCCCCCCCGAAGTTGTTCAATACTTCACACCGAGTTATTCGTTGTACCCGGTACTGGCTGATATTCACGGCGCGGCGAAGAATGGGGTGCCGCTCAAACCGGATTTCTCCCTGCCGACGGTCGCCGAACTGAAACGCACCGGGATTTGGAAATTCGACGCCGCGTTAACTTTTGTAACGACTCCGAACGCGCCGAGCGGACGTGGTTACCAGACGTCCGAATTGGAAAAACTTTGTCGCGCACAGCAGGGCCTGGTCATTCTCGACGAGGCTTACGTTGATTTTGCAAAAGAGAACGCGATGAGGCTGGCTCTGAAATACCCTCACGTACTCGTCGCCCGTACGTTTTCCAAGGCCTACTCGCTTTGCTTCCAGCGCATCGGTTATTTTATCGGACACCACGACCTCATCGCCGCTCTGCATAAAATCCGCGACAGTTACAACGTGAACGGCCTGGGCCAGGCTGGTGCCGTGGCCACTTTGAACGACCTGAAATATTACCGCGCCAATTTCAAAAAGATCCTCGCCACGCGCGACTGGTTGAGCCGCGAGCTGACCAGGTCGGGCTTCCGGGCGTTTCCGAGCCAGACCAATTTCACCCTCGTTCAGCCATTGCGTTTCCCTGCGCACGAGTGGCAACACCGGTTGCGCGGGCAGAAAATCCTCGTCCGCTGGTTCAATTTCCCGGAGGTTAAGAGCTACCTGCGCATCACGATTGGTACGCCGGCAGAGGCGGCTGCCCTGGTGGCTGCGGTGCGTCGAATTTTGCGCAATTAGCCTTATTTAAGGTTAAATTTCGCGTTCCCCGCTGAGCACGGTTTCTGCTGATAACCGGGCATGTACCTGGATTATTATGGTCTGACACAGGCGCCGTTCGATATTAGCCCGAACCCACGGTTCCTGTTTCACAGCACGAAGCACCAGGAGGCGATCAATCATTTACTTTACGGCATCCGCGAACGCAAAGGTTTCGTTCAACTGACCGGCGAGGTCGGTGCCGGCAAGACGACATTGTGTCGCGCGCTGCTGGAACAGCTGGACGACCGCTTTTCCACGGCGCTGATTCTGAATCCCGTGATGAGCGCGGAAGAACTGGTGCGGGCCGTCGCTGCCGAATTCGGCCTGAATATAACGGGCCGTGATCGTCTGGAAACCATAGCGACCATCAACGAACATTTACTGCAACAGGTGCAAAACGGCCGGGACTGCGTCCTCATCATTGACGAGGCACAGGATTTAACCGACGACCTGCTCGAACAGGTGCGGCTGCTTTCCAACATCGAACTGGACGATCGCAAGCTGTTGCAAATTGTATTGCTCGGTCAGCCGGAATTGCGCGACCGTCTGAACAACCCGCGCCTGCGGCAGCTTCGCCAGCGCATCACCGTGCGTTACCATCTTGCGCCGCTGACCCGCGCCGAGGTCAGCCAATATGTCCAGCACCGGCTGGAGCTCGCCGGCTCGGATGGCACCCCGCAATTCACGCATCCCGCGTTCTGGCGCCTCTTCCATTACACCGGGGGCATCCCACGGCTGGTCAACGCCGTTTGTGACAAAGCGCTCCTGGCCGGTTTTTGCGAACAAACCGAACGAATCAACTACCGGATGATTAACCGAGCCATCCGCGAACTTGAAGGAGACATACATGTATGAGCCTGATTAACGACGCCCTCAAACAAACCAAACAATCGCAGCCACAGACTCCGCCGTCCCAGCCGCCATCGATGTCGCTGGTCGAGACGGCCACGTCGGGAGGCGGAAAATGGCTGGCACCAGTGCTGATTATTTTATTATTCGCTGCCACCGGAATTTTCGTTGGACTATCGCTGTCCCGACATTCACTGTCCGTGGCCGCGGTCTCACAAGTGAAACCGGTCACCACCTCTCAGCGGGTGGCAACCAAAACGTCGCAGTCAAATACAAATACCGTCGTCACAGATGCACCCAGGTCGGAGCCTAAGCTGCAGGGCATCTTATTGACGGCGACACGCCCCAGCGCGATTGTGGACGGCAAGACCGTCTTTGTCGGGGACCAGGTATCCGGGCTGCGGGTGGTTGCCATATCAAAGAACTCGGTCACCCTTCGAAGTGACACGGAAACAAAAGTTCTGAGCTTGAGTCGGTGGTAGAGTTCAGGTCATTGTACTGCGTGCAATTCCTGAAGAATTTCCTGGGGAAATCGCCTCTGGCGGCCCGGGTGGCACCGTTCATCATTTTCCTCGCCTTGACATCCTGTCAGGGCCAATTCGGCGCAGCCTCAGCGTACTGGTTTTACCTGGCCAAGACTCTGATCGCCATCTGGTTGATTTGGGCAATGCGCCCGTTCGTTTCCGAAATGCGCTGGACCCTGAGCTGGGAAGCGGTCGTTGTCGGCATAGGTGTGTTTGTCATGTGGGTCGGATTGGACCCGTTTTATCCGAAATTCATGAAGAGCGGAGCGGTTTGGAATCCTCACCTGCAATTTGGCCAAAATTCCGAATTGGCGTGGCTGATGATTGTGACCCGGATTCTCGGCTCCACTCTGGTGGTACCTCCGCTGGAGGAAGCATTTTACCGTTCGTTTTTGTATCGCTACCTCAACAAGCCGGATTTTCTGTCCGTTCCGCTCAACCGGTTTCTGCCGATACCATTTTTGGTGACGGCGGCCGTGTTCGGCCTTTCCCATTTTCAATGGCTGGCCGGCATCCTGTGCGGCATGACCTATCAATGGCTGGTGCTGCGCAAGAACCGGCTGGGCGATGCCATGACGGCGCACGCGATTACCAATTTTCTGTTGGGTGCCTGGGTGATCTGGCGCGGGGCGTGGCAGTTCTGGTGATTCCGAATACTCCTCGTCGTCCTCCTCGTTCTCGTTATCGAATTCGACTTTTCGCGGTCGAGGACGAAAAGACGAGGAAAATAAAATTACTTCGCCTCGAGATTGACGTTGTACTGTTCCAGGGTCGTACCCTGCTGCTGTGCCAGAGTGGCGAGCGCCTCGTTATAATCAGCGAGCGCCCGGATTTCCGCCGAACGGGCGGCGGTCAGGTTGTTTTGATATGTCAACACCTCGAAGGTGGTGGCCTTGCCGACCGCGTAGGTTTTCTGTTGGGCATCGAGTGCGATCTCGGCGTAAATCCTTGCTTGCCGCGTGGCCTGCACACTTTCGTACTTGGATTGCGCCGTCTTCACCGCGTTGTCAATTTCCACCATGACATTTTGTTCGAACTGCTTGAGCTGCAACAAGACCTGCTGCAACGTCGCCTTGGTGGATTTATATTGGTTGCGCGGTCCGACGTTGCTCAACGGCATCGTCAACGCGGCGCCGTAACTGTAAAACGGCGAATTACCCTGTCCGAACTGGTTTAAGGTGCCATTGTAATCGCTGGATAGTCCGCCAGAACCGTTGAAACCATAGGTCCCAATCAGGTTAATCTCCGGGAATAGTTGGTTGCGGTAGTACTTCAACTGGATGCCCTGCGCTTCCACATTCAGCTTGGCCTGCAACAGGTCGGGACGCTGATTCAGGCCCGCATTCCAGCTGTTCTGCAAATCAAACGATTGTGGTGTCGCCTCCAGCGTGGCCGTGGGCTGAATGTTTACATCGTGCCATTGGGAATAACTGTCGGTCAGCAGGTTTTTGAGGGCGTTTTCGTCCGTGTCGAGTGTGCTTTGTGCGGAGATTAAAGCAGCTTTGCTCTGGGCTAATTGCGACTCGTCCTGCTGCACGCTCAAAATGGCGAGTGTGCCGATCTGCACGCGTTGCTTGTCCTGGTCGAGCTGCGTCTGGGCCAGGTTTAACGCTTCTTGCTGCACCTGCACATTTTGCTCCGCAAAGATGAGTTCGAAATACGCATTGATGATCGCGGTGACGGAGGTGATAAGCTGCAGGCGCAGCCCTTGCTCGGAAAATTTCAGCCGGTTCTTGGCCACGCGAATGTTCAGGCGTGTGGAATCAATCCAGAAATTCTTCAACAACGGCTGGCTGGCTTGGAGCGAGATCGCCCCGAAGTTGTTATGCAGCCCGAAGTTATTGTTGGTCCCGATGTTACTATCCGAAATGTTGCCACTGAGATTATAGGTCATCCCCCAGGGGGTTCCGCCGGTAAAGCCCGAATTAAAATTGTCCTGTTCGGACACCGACCCAAGGATGAGTTGGCCGTTCTCGTATCGGGGACCGCTATTGTTGTAGTTATGCTGGCCCGTGAAGTTGAAGGTCGGGTCGTAGCCGCTGTAAGTTGCATTCAGAACATAAAGCGCGATCTGAGGGTTATAACGTTCGATTTGCACGTCGAAGTTGTGCGCCAACGATTCCCGGATGCAATCCAGCAGGGACATAGGACGACCGGCGACCGTATCGGTGCTGGTTTGGGCGGCGGCCGTCAGGGCCACGAAGAAAAAAAACGAGAAAACTCTAAAACTTTTCATCTTGCCAAAAAAAAGCGCGGTTGTCCGCGCCATCTCAATAAACTCCACATCAAGGTCAAAGTTGCAGCTTTGCCGGGCACCTTAACCAGAGACGCTCCGGCAGGGCCGGAGGTAACCAATCAGTTAATTCGGCGTGGCGCCCGCCCCAACCGGGGCCGGGGACACGTCTTCAATTCTGGCGTTTTGTTCCAGGAAAGCCAGCACCTTTTCGTGCGCCACCTGGTCGTACAATTCAATCACGCCATTGCGTTTCTGCAAATCCTTGATGAATTTGTCCGGCGGGATTTGATACATCGCCGCCAGCGTCTGCGCCCGGCGCAGCACGTCCTCCTGCAACACCTTGATATCTTCCTTCTCGGCAATGCGCTGGACCAGAAACGCCAGTTTCACCCGTTCCTTCGCACTCCGCGTCGCGGCGGAATATATTTCGTCCTTCTGCTTTTCAATCATATCGCGCGCCACACCGCGCTTCGAATTTTCCCGCACAATGTCATAAACCACATTGCGCGTTTCGTGGGCGACCGCCGTCTCCGGCAGTTCAAAATTCACCCGGTCGAGCAGGCCGCGAACAATCTGGTTGCGCACCGTCCGGGTCTGCGAGTAGGCCAGCTCGTTTTCCAGGTCCCGGCGCACGCCGGCCCGTAGTTTTTCCAGGTCCTCCGCGCCATATTTTTTGGCGAACGCGTCGTCCATGGCCGGCAAAAGCTTTTCCTTCACCTCGACCAGTTCCACGTCGAAGACGCCTTTTTTGCCTGCGAGTTCCCTGGTGGCAAAATCATTGGGAAAATCCGTGTTGACCGTGCGACGGTCACCCGCTTTGGCGCCAAGGAGCTGATCGGCAAAACCCGGCAGAAAGGTTTCCGGCCCGACATCCACCCAGAAATTTTTCTGTTCCGCCAGCCCTTTGGCCGTCGGCGCGATTTCCGTCATGGGCTTGCCGTCATACGTGCCGGTGTAGTTCACCACCGCGATGTCGCCCAGGCGCAATTCGCGCGCGGCCGTTTCGAACTTGATGTGCTGCTGCGCGAGCAGCTGGAGCGCATGCTCCACGTCCGCGTCCGTGACCGACTTCACCTCGCGCTTCGCGGGCAGGCCCTTGTACTCCGGCAACTGGAATTCCGGCGCGGTCTCAATCGTGGCGGCAAATTGCAGCGGTTGGCCAGGGCCAAACTGGATTTCCTCGATGTCCGGTTGGCCAACCACGTCGATTTTCTTTTCGTCCACTGCCTTACGGTAGGCATCGCCGATGAGCTTGCGTTTGACCTCGTCTTTGATGTCCGCCTCGTATTTTTTGAGCACCATGGTGCGCGGCGCCTTGCCGGGGCGAAAACCAGGCAGGGACGCCTGTTTTTGAAATTCCTTTGTCGTGGAATCAAAGGCCTCATCGACGGCCTTGACGTCCACTTCCACCCGCAACAATTTTTTGCACGGGGCCAGATTTTCGACAGTGACGTTCACAATTAAATTCGATTGTCAGCGAGCCCTGCAGCTTACGTGAACCGCCGGGAACGTCAACGGTTTTAATGGCTTACTGCTTTGATTACTTGCCAGACTGAGGTCCAGTCATTCAGCCTGAAGGAACGTCGGAAACACCAGGGCCACCCAATGAATAGTCCACATACCAAATCGGATAATAAAAATAATATCCGAACCAATGAACCCGCTGAAGTGTTGGACTTTTAACGATTGTTTCGACTGGACACGGAACATACAAAAAGCAGTTCAGGTTCGATCCCGCAGCCTTCATGTACCCCAACGCCATACGAGAAATCAGAAAATAAGAACCTACATATATCGTCAGTGCGATTGCTGTGAATAAAAAGATTCGTTTGGAATACTTGTTCATAACGTTGTTCTTGCTGATTTGACTATGTTTCCATGCTCAGTCTTCCAACAATTAATTTCAAGGCCATTGTGATTTCACATCATTTCAGCTTTGATATTGCCCGGAATGCGGCGAACCACATTCTTTATCACCGGAACGGACACCGGCGTCGGTAAAACAGTGCTGACCCGGTT
>JBGPDH010000001.1:0-61321 GCA_041482195.1 Verrucomicrobiia bacterium | reverse complement strand
CTATCTTGCCAGCACGACGAACAGATGCCGCAATTCCTCATCCACTTCGCCGGGGACGGCCACGGTTTGCGCAATTTCATCACGCAACAACTGGCGATAACGCTGGCGGAGACGATGGACGGCGGACTTCACGGTGCCTTCGCTGATGCCCAGTTTCACGGCCAGTTCAGCGTAGGGCTGGGAACTCCGGTCGCCCACGAGGCAAGGGTGTAAGGTGGCAAAGAGCTCGCCCCGACCGTCCTGTTCGAACTCCGAACGCAACCGCCGCAGGACTTCGTCTAGCAGGGTCAGGGCCCAGCGGCGTTCGTAATTCTGTTCCGGCGTGATGGGGTCGACCGGTTCGTGGCTGTAACGGGTCTCCGCCACTTCAAACTCGAGTGGTACGTGGGCGAAATTCCCGCCGCGTTTTTGCGCCCGGGCCTTGTCCCATTCGTCGGACAGAAAATGGTTCATGGCGGACAACAGGAAAGAACGGAACCGCCCCCGTTGCTGGTCGGCCCGGCCGATCCAATTCTTTTCCAGGAGGCGCGCGAAAAATTCCTGCGTCAGGTCCTGGGCATCCTCCGGTGAATTTCCCCGCCGCCGCACGTAGGCGTAAAGGGGATACCAGTAGGTCTGGCAAAGCCGTTCCAGCGCGGCCCGGGCGCGGGTGGTGTCCGTTCGTCCGGCGGTCAGTACGACCGACCAGTGGGTGGTGACGAACACCGGCTGCCGGGACGCAACGTTTTCGGGTGGAGTGGATTCCGACGGCGTCGCTGGGGTTGAAGTGCTCACCGACGGCGAGCGTAGCTCAACCGGGGAAAAGCGCAAGCGAGAGACAGGCGCCTCACGATTATGGCGCAGGTGTCGGCGCGTCGTCTTTTTGGAAGCGCAGGGTATAAGGAATGGGCAAAATGCCGACGGTCATCGTCCCGCGGGGGCGACGCCATTTATCAGTCGGGTGGTGACGCCTCTCCGCCGTTCGTGAAGTGGATATCGTCCAGCTCGATATTAGAGATTGCCGCCGACTGACTCAAAATCTCAAAGAACTGGCTGACTGCGGAGAGATCAACTTCCGGGCCGAAATCGGACATTGGAATGTCCACCACATGCCACTGGCCGTTCCGAACGAATCCGTATGGGTCGCTGCCCGGTCCCGGAAATGTGATCCATTTCTGTCCAACCCCATCGAGGTTGCCGCTCTTCATGCCGATCATGAACGGGGTACCGGAGGTGGTCTTCATGGTAAATTCCAGATTGCAGCCGGGGTAACTAAAGGCGGTCAGATTGTATTTAATGTTCGGCGTGAAGGCCATTCCCGTCCAACCGGCCCCGGCTGAGGCAAGACTGATATCGTTGGTGCCCTCATAAGGCTGTCGGGTGGCGGGCACCATTGTGTTCGCCCAGACGAAAAAGTTGCCTTGAACACCCAGGGCGAATGCACCCGCGCTCTGGTGTGACGGCGTCTCGGTGAAGACCCCGAAATCTCCATTCTGAGGGTTCACCCGGGTGGCGCTGGGTTCCCACCAGACATTGTCGATGGACAGGTTCAATGCCGAAGCCGGGTTAACGACACTTGAAATCTGGAACAACTGATTCACTGTGCGGAAATCGACGTTGGCGAACCGGTTTAAGGGGATTTTCAACGAATGCCATTGGCCATCATGGGCAAACCCGAACTCCGATGTCGGGTCCGCTCCCAACGGCAGCCAGAAGTTGGCGGCATCACCGGCCAATTGTCCGCTCACACAACTTTGGATTCCCACTTGCAGGGGCGTCGCGTCCCCCGCGGTGGTGCGAATGTCAAAGTGAAGGTACCCGTCGGAGTAGTTCTTCATATTGCGATAATTCGGCAGAAAAACTCCCATGCCAAACCAATTACCGGCGGCGATATCGAACGACCAGGAGTTGGTTCCCTCGGAAGGAGCTGGCGGATTGGCGCTCGGGGTCATGTTGTTCCAGATGTACAGGGCCGCATTGGTTCCGTAGGCAAAGTTTGGTTCCAAACCGGTTCTGTAGGTCAGGGAGTCGTTGACTGGCGTGGTTTCGGTAAGAACCCCAAAGCTGCCGTTTTCCGCGTAATTATCTCCGAAATAAAGTTGCGTATACCCATTGTCCGTAACCCGGATGTAATCCACAGACATCCTCGCCGGAAACGTCGCCGTCACGGCGCCGGGGCTGTACACCCCGGTGTACGAGGGGTCATAGCCGCCGATGGCAATGTTGAGGATCGGAAACATCGGCTGATGAAACTCGCTGAGATAATCCGCCGTGATGTCGAGTGATCCGATGGCGGCACCATCGAGATAAAACGTGATGGTCGTCGGCGTCCAGGACATCTTATAAAGGTGATAATCGAGGCTCAGGTCAACCGGTGCCGTCACCCAGGTAACATAGTTGCTATAGGTCCCGGCGGCATTCGAGTAATGCACGGCTGAGTCGATCAGTTTCTGTTGAGTCCCCGCAGCGATACCGGCGGCGGAGCCCAACTCGACGATGTCGACTTCTCCACAGCCTGGCCAGGTGATGGCCCCGGCGTTATTGCCCATCATCCAAAACGCCGGCCATAAGCCGTTGGCTGTATTCGGCATCTTGATGCGGGCTTCAATTGTGCCGTACTTGAATGCGAATCGTCCCTGGGTGCGAATGCGCGCGGACGTGAATGAGTTCCCCCAATAATTCGTGCGGTCGGCCTCAATCACCAGATTTCCATTCGTCGTGTAAGTATTCTCGTGTTGCGCGGTGTCATACTCCAATTGGCCATTGCCCCAACCCTGATTGCCAACGTCATAAGTCCATGTGCCGGAATCGACCGCAGAGCCGTTGAACTCGTCTGACCACACGACGCCACCGCTGTTGTTGGTCACCTGAACCTGGATGGCGGTGGACGGATTACTCGGACCATTGGAGCTCAGGGTAATAATCCATACCGAATACGTATCGCCAGGAGTCAATCCCGGGATCACGGTACTGGTGACCAGGCCGACGTTGACCGAATTAGTCGTCGTGCTGTTAGTCTCAACGTAGAAGATTTTGTAGCCGGTCACACCCGGCGAGGTGCTGGCGTTCCAGGTCAGGCCGATGGCATTCGTGGTTCCCGACGGAACCTGTTGCAGATTGGACGGGGGCAGGACAACGACCGGTGGGATTCGCAAACGGAAAAAAGTTACGCTCTGAATCATCGGAGTCAGGAACGACTTGGTACTGCCATCTCCCATGACCATGGGGAAGTTGGTCGTCCAGGTCCCCGCGGCAAGGTTGGTGGTCGATTCAGGATAATACGAAATGCCCGACATGCTCGGCCAAATGATTTGTGCGACCGGCAATGTGGCTGGCTGTAAAATGTTGGTTACTGCGGGGGTTCCGGGACTGGAACTCCCGCTGCCGAGTGTGACGTCATCCAGGTCAATCGTGGATGTCACCCCCGGACTCGCCGCGCCCGCAAAATGGAAGTAGATCGTCGCCGATGTCGCGGCGGCGGGAGTGGTAACGGAGTTGCTGATCATGCCGTAAGCGTTGTTTGTAGGATTGAAAGTTTGGTAGCCGGTGTCTCCCCCGGCGTTCCACAGAATTCGCCACTGTGCGTTATATCCCGCGCTGCCGGTCAGGGCATTGGCGTAGAAGGTGAACGGGTAGGTGGTTCCCCCGGTAACGGGAATACCGGACTGGTTAAACTGAACCACTGGACCGGCCCCGGTGCTGGCCAGATAAACCTGGAAGTCAAACGAACCGCTGTGCGGATTGTTGTTCGTGCGAACTCCATACACCGGACCGCCAACAGCCGTATCCACGGACCAATTACTCGCGTTGGCCCCGCTTCCGTTTTCAAACCCTCCATTCGTGACCAGGTTACCAGGAACTGCGGGGGTACCCGGAATAATGTCCAAAACCCGGTAGAGTCGTGTCCCGCCGGGGATGGGATCAAAAACCGTGTTCGTCGTGCCATTGCCTGTTACCGCGATGAGATCCGTCCACAGACCAACGGGATTGGACGACCATTGCAGGTGGTAGGTGTCTTTCGTGTTCGTGAGCCAGCTCAACTGCACTCCGGGCTGAACCCGGAGCTGAACCTGGGCGTTGACCACGCCCGTACCAAGAATAAACATCATGACACCCGCCAAGACTCGCCGACAGAGCGCTGCACGAACGATTGGATACATAGTGGTTGTTACCTCAACTGCACCCGACGGGTAGTCGGGAAAAAAGCAAAGAGCCTGTAATGACAGGCTCTGGTTGCCATCTGTTAAGTGGTTTCAAAGCGCCTCAGGCTTTCCGGCTGCGACGAAAGGTCCAGACCCCAAGCAACCCCATTGCCGCCAAAGCAAGGGTCGTCGGCTCGGGAACCTGACTCAGCGATACATTGTCAACTTCAATGGCTTCGGCACTGCCACTGGCGGCGCCGGTCGTGCAATCAAACTCGATTTCAAAGTGATTTACATTGGCCGGCGCGGTCCACGAACCGGAATATGTCTGCCAACCGGTATTGAAGTAAGGGCCCAGCAGACCCGGTCCCTGATCGATCACCCCGCCGGTGGAATTGATGTCCCAGAGATGAATGAAGACCACTCCACCGTTAAGTGAACTGTCAACCTTCAGATCAAATGAGTAGTTCACCAACCCTGGGGAGGCATCGCCCAGCGCTGTACTCTGTTGGAGCGCAAGATTGGCGGCCGGGATCACATTGTACATATACGCGTCGTACGTTCCAGGCGCTGACGGGCCGTTGTTGGGCGACTGCACGTTAACGTAAGCAGACCCATCGCTTGCACCCAACACCGACCAACTGGTCGTATCACCGGTTTCGAATCCGGGATTGAGAATCAAGTTGGCCGCTGATACGGAATATCCGATTAAGAGTCCCGCAAGACCCGTCAAACCAGCGATAGTCTTTATGGTTACTTTCATGGTAAACCCTTTGTTTTTATGCAGATCCGATCTGCCCGATTATTGATGTTCTTTCGAACCGACGTGACGTTTTTTATCAAAATAACGCCGAACTGTCAACTTTTTAATTACATTCTCTGCGAATATGGGCGCATCTTGACACTAGCCTTGGAGCGCCGGTCTCCAACCCGGCAGGTGGTAAAAACTGCCCGGAAAGGCGCCGGATCGTAGATCGGCGCTCCTCCACTACAGCGGCCGAATCGGGGGCAGTGTCAAGCTGCGCCCTTCGAATACTGGATTGGCGGTGATAGCGTTCCATTTTTTTGAAAGAATAAAATGTAAAGAATGGGCAAAATACCGGCGGTGTTGAAGATGGCCAGGCAGATGAACCACGCCAACTGGTCGTGGCGCGCGCTTTTCCACAGGGCAATCAGTTTCCAGACGCCATCCCAGACCGCCAGAAGGATGATGACGGTGACAAACGCAATCAGCAGTGGACCTTTCATACTCGTTCTTTGGTTTATATTTAAGTTGACTGAATCATTTGATGTAATACTCCGCTGCGCGCCAATGACCATCTATTTCCATCGCCGTAGACAGTCATTGCCGGCCACTTTTCTGCGATGAAGGTGTTTATTGCCCCTTCGTTGCGGCAGGAGCTACGGGGAGTCCAATAACAGGGTCAATGGCTCCGGTTTCGCCGGGAGACAGGGGCAGACCGGTGGCGGAATCGATGGCGATGTTGGTTGCGCCCGCAGGAAGTGGGAGTCCGGTGCTGGGATCGGTCCGCGGGTTGTGCAGAAGAACAGGCAAGCCGGTCGCCGGATCGATGGCTTCACGGGATTTAGTTGCCTGCACCAGCTTATAGCGGACCTTCACGCCAGGCGGGTTGTCGGCAGAACCGAGAATTTGCAGAATGCCTTTTCCGCCTTCCCGGGTTTGAAACAAAAACGTATCGAATTGCCCCGGCATGGCGCTAAAGACCTGCATTTGCCGAGGCTCCTCCCGCAGCAGTGTCCAGTTGTGAATCACATCGGCGGGAGTTGTAATATCCCATCCATTGGTCGGCACAGGTGCGATGATCAGGTCAATGCCCAACAAGGTCGGGAAATGTTTGGCGGATTCGGTCGTGACGACATCCAGGCCACGGGCTTGGATCCAGTCGTGGCCGGAGCGGCTCTGCCAATCCAGCGTTGGGTTGGTTAAAAAAACCCCTCCCGAATCCAAATCCAGCCAGCTGACCATGGCCTTCGGTTGGGGATTGAACGGGAGAATTTGTTCGTGAACCGGACAAAAATTCCGAGGTTCGGCCGTTGGTGTCGCAATCCGGTTCAGGCAATCGACGATTTGATCGATCTCGCTGGCATTCATTGAGCCATCTACCTGACATTGGCCTCCCGTGATGACCGACTGAATCACCGGGGCGGACAGTACCCGGCCGTGAAAGATAATCGCCAATTGGTGTCCAATGTTGGTCGCCGTAATGGCTTCAAACTCTTTTGCGCCGGTGTCGGTGAAACAGATTTCGATCTTCCGCGTTCCGTCCGGGCTGAAATCCACGCCAGCCTGAGCAATGGCGAAGTCATCGAGCAGGACCTCGCGCGAGATTTGAAGCCGCTCGTGCCCGGAAGCCAACGGTAACGAGTCTGCCGGTTCGGTTGAATCAGTTGGAAGCACAAGCCGAAACTGGAGGGTGGAAGCAGATGACGTATTTGTGACCCAACCGGCCTTGCTTTCTTCCAGTGCTTCGGCTTGGTTGCCGAAATAGAGGCTGGCGAAGGGATGGCCGTCGGCATACATCGAAACGTGCGGCAAACCCGGAAGTGCTTTCTTAAGGTAAGGATGAATCAATTCGAAATCACCCTGTCCTTTCGAAATTTGCATCCGCTGGCTTGCGTCTTCAGGAACAGGCTTATTGGTTGAAGTAGTGATATAGAGTGCCAGCAAGGCGTTATCGTGGCTGACGAGGTTGTAACGGCCTTTGACCACCATCTTTTCCGGCGTTCGATCCACCGAAGTGATTTCAATCGAATCGCCCTGGGGAAACCAGGTTTGGCCGATGTAGTCGGAACGGATCGGTTCATTCATCGACTGTTTATGTTTGTCGGCTGATCGGTTAATGACAGACTGTGCGGCGATTTGAAGCACGATGAGGAGGGCTGTAATTGCAACCGGAATTAAAATTATTAAGACCAGCACCGTTACGGCAAATCGCCGCCAGAAACGATCGGGCTGGTGAACCGGTGGTGGTAACTGACGTCTCCGCCAGAAAGACACCAATCCGGTTGCTATGCCGGTGAAAATGCCGATGACGCCGCCCGTTACGACACCGATTAAAATGTTCAGCGGAACATTCGGTCTGACGGGGCGGGAAGGGGGTTCCGCCAGCCTCACGATCTCTCCGCGATGTCCCGGCGGAAGCGTACAGTAAATTTCAGCAATTTTGTTGGCGATCTCGGCCGCTTCCCTTGGGAATTGGCTGTAAAAGCGCACATCAACCAAAATCGTGTTCCCGACCGGCGCAATATCCAGGCTGTGCTCCATCAAACCCCACGTTTCGTCGCGCGTCAGGGTTCGGCTGTTCGCGAATCTCCTCCCCCATCGCTCGGATAGGTTCAAAGCATCAGCAACCTTGGGAACCACGATAGAACGGATTAATTGGATTTCATTCTGGACGAGGTAAGGGTTGTAATCTTGTAAAGGTGGAGCGGAGATTATTTTTACCCGTGCATCGCCGACGTAAGCTTTTGGCAGAAGAAAAGTGATTATTGAGGTCGCCAAGACACTCAGAACGAAAACCCAAAGACCGGCCAATACCCCGCGACGAAATGGTGATACGGCAGACGACATGAACCGGCCCTGATTTTCATCGGATAGCAGGGTTACTTTATTTCCTGCTAGACGATTCGCCTCGAATGCCGCGCGCACATCGCGACGGAATAAAATCACCAACGCCCAAATGCCAAAAGGCAGGCCAAGAATTGCGGCCGGTCCGGTGACGGCTGCCACAATCCCCGTGGCTACGCTGAACGGATAATTCCGCAACTTCTTCATGGAGTTGGCGCCCAGGAAGACGATCGAGGCCACGACCACAAGCAAAGCGGCTCCGAAACCGACCGCGCCATACCCGGCCAATCCGCCCCCCTCACTGGCTATGGCCGGCATCGCGACAACCAGCAACCCCAAGGCAAAAAGCACTTGCAGCACACCGGCCGCAATCAAACCGCGTGCCGGAATTTTCAGGCGCTGGCGAACCGCTTCGATCTGCGCCGCCGTTGTGACTGCTTCCGTTTGGTACACGGGACCTGCCCCGGTTGGAGTCGTCACGATCGTCTCCACGGCGGTCTTGACCTGGCTGGCCTGCTGGTAACGACGATTCGGCTCCTTTTCCAGCGCGTGCAGGACCACTTCATCCAGCCGCACATCAATCTGAACTTTCTTTGATGGTGGTTGGAATTTTCCCAGCGGCAGTTCGCCGGTGAGCATTTCGTAGAACACGACGCCGAGCGAATAGATGTCCGCGCGATGGTCCACTGACAGCGGTTTTTCAATCTGCTCCGGTGCCATGTAATGCGGCGTGCCCACCACGTCCTTCGCCCCCGTGAGATTCTGCGGGCTCGCGCCGACGCCAACCATCTTGGCGATGCCGAAGTCGGTGATTTTCACCCGGCCTTTTTTGTCCAATAGAAGATTTTCCGGCTTGATGTCGCGGTGGACGATTCCTTCGTTGTGGGCAAATTGGAGCGCCTCGCAGATTTGCGGCACGATGGCCAGGGCCTGTTCCGGCGTTAATTCTCCGAGCCGTTCCACCTCGCGCAGGTTTGCGCCATCTACAAACTCCATGACCAGGTAATGCAGTGTGCCTGCTTTGCCGAAGTCGTGCACCGCCACAATGTTGGGATGATTCAGTCGGGCCAGGGCGCGCGCTTCCCGATTGAATCGCTCGGCAAAACCCGGATCACCGGCCGTTGACGGCGGCAACACCTTCAGTGCGACAAAACGGTCGAGGGCCGGTTGCCGCGCCTTGTAAACGGCCCCCATTCCGCCCTGGCCGATGAGGCGGAGAATTTCCAGTTGCGGAAAGAGCCGGGCGATTTCTCCGACCGGCGGCGGGACGAATCGCGGGCCGGCGGCTTCACCCGCTGCGCCCGGTCCCTCGGTCTGGGTGGCCAGACCGGCCTTGAGCATGCATTCGGGGCAAAGATCTCCCAGGGCCGTGGGGGGAACCGGTTTTCCGCAATGTGGACATGTTTTGTTGTCGGCCATAATTCTGCTTTCACCCCATACAACGGAAGAATTGGCCAAAGGTTACAGGTTTCCGTTAAATCGTTAAATGGTTGAATCGTTAAACTGAAGCTCACTCTTGAAGGTAGCCGATTTAACGGTTTAACGAATTGAACGCTTTTACCCTGCCAGCGTCCGGAACAGATAACGCAGTTCATCTTCGACTTCATCCGGACCTGACACAGTATCGGCGATGGTCTCGCGCAGCAGGGTCCGGTAACGCTGGCGCAGCCGGTGCACGGCCACCTTTATGGCGCCTTCGTTCATTTTCAATTGCCGTGCCAGTTCCGCGTAAGGAGCCGCTTCACTCTTTCCAGCCAGCGTGACTCGCAGCGTATCGAACAACGTCGCTTTGTCCTGTTGTCGATATTCCTCTCCCAGGCGCCGGTAGACCTGTTCGAGCAGGGTGATGGCCCAGCGATGTTCAAAGGCTTTCTCCGGCGTGAACTTTTCCACCGGCGCTTCTCCCAGCCGCGTTTCGGCGCTTTGGAGGTCCAATGAAATCACCTTTCCGCCGCCCCGTTTTTGCGCACGCGCCTTGTCCCACTCGTCGGCCAGGAAATGATTCAGGCTCGCGAGCAGGAAGGAACGGAACCGCCCTTTTTCCGGCGCGACCGTGGCCACGGCGTTGCGCTCCAGCAATCGTGCAAAAAATTCCTGGGTGAGGTCCTGGGCGTCCTCCGGCGAATAACCGCGTCGGCGCACGTAAGCATAAAGCGGAGGCCAATAAGTCTGGCAAAGATTTTCGAGGGCGGCGCGGGCCCGGGTGGTGTCGCTGCGGGCTGCCGTCAACACCACCGACCAATGGGTGGTGACGAACACCGACTGTGCGGGAGGCGGGTCCCCGGGTGAAGTGGTTCCGGGTGGTGTCGCTGAGGAGGAAGTACTCACCGGCGGCGAGCGTAATGCGAACCCGCCAAAGCGCAAGTCCGCTCAGCCCGCAAGTTTTCTGGACGCGAACTTAAAAACCTCCGCCGGCGCCAGGGCTTTCAGGCACTCGTTCGGCTTCGCGTAGGTGCAATAGGATTTGAGACAAGGCGAGCAGGGCAAATCAATTCGCAGCACATTGTGAAGTTGTCCATAGGGACCGGTGCGGCGCGGTTCGGTCGGGCCAAAGAGGGCGACCAATGGTTTGCTCAACGCCGCTGCGACGTGCATCGGACCCGTGTCATTGGTGATCACCAGAGTGCATAACCGGATCCATTCGACCATTTCCCGAAGCGAGGTCTGGCCGCACAAATTGATACAACGTTCCGGTTCAGCCTGAGCAATGACGCCACCCGATGGTTTGTCGTTCCGGTCGCCCAGTATGGCAAAACGGGCATCGGGAAATTTGAGGGCCAATTGCCGGACGAGCCCGGAAAAATATTCCGCCGGCCAACGTTTGTTGGGCCACCGAGCCCCGGGTTGAATCGCGATCCAACGGCCGCCATCTGTTCGCCACCTGGATTTGACGGCCTCAGCTACGGCAGGGCTTTCCGGCAACCAGGTAAAATGGTTGTGAACGGGCACCCCGAGTCGGGGCAGCACCGCCAGATACCAGTCCACGGCGTGCGTGTGGAACGAGGCGCGGCGAACGGCCACGTCGTAAAAACCGCGCGCCCCTTCGCGCACTTCGTCGAGGCCGATGAGGAATTTCCCGTTGGCCAGCCAGGCGAACGCCCCGCTGCGCGCCAGACATTGGAGGTCAATCACCCAGTCGAAATGCTGTTCCCGCATCCAGTGGACACTGTAAAGCATCTCCGGCCAATGCCGGGGCGCAGCCCAGCGTTGGCGTTCAAAGCGGACGATCCCGGTCAGGTCGGAATCCTCCTCGAGCAGGGGAGCAAGACTGGAATCAATCCACCAAAAAATTTCACTGGCGGGCAAATGGTGTTTGAGGAGCCGCAGAACCGGCAGTGCCTGGACGACATCGCCCAGCGAACTGGGTTTGAGGATGAGAATTTTCAATTTTTAGCAGCCACAGATTGACACCGATCAAAACAGATAAAAACTAAAACGAAATCATCTGTGCGAATCTGTGTTTATCTGTGGCCCTGATTGAAAAATCACCTTCCCACTTCGAGCCTTTCGGCGAGGCGTTCGGGTAAACCGGCGGCCCGGATTTTTTTCTGCGCGGTGGCGATATCGTATTCCAGGCGGCGCAGTTCGATGGTGCCGGCGTCCGCGTCGTAAATGACATAGGCGGCCTTGGGATTGTTGTCGCGCGGCTGGCCGACGGCGCCGACGTTGATGAAATATTTTTTGGCCGGGTCAATTTTGAATTTGGAATAGGTGCCGCCGCGCACCACGGTGTCGCGCATGAAGGCGACCGGCACATGCGTGTGGCCGAAGAAGCAGAGCTGGGTGTTTTGATAGGGAAAACTGGCCGCGGCCGCCAGTTTGTCAAAGACGTAACCCCAGCGCTGAGGCGCATCGAGCGTGGCGTGGACGATGGTAAAGTTGTTGACCAGTTTGGTGTATTTCAAGTCGCGCAGCCACTGGCGTTCCTCGTCGGACAGTTGCGCCCGCGTCCAGCGCACGGCTTCGGCGGCGTTGGGATTGAATCCCTCCAGGTGGTCGTCCGTGGAGCAGTATTCGTCATGGTTTCCCTTCACGCAGGGGATATCCATGCTGCGGACGATTTCGAGGCACTCCTTGGGGTTGGCGTTGTAACCCACGACGTCCCCCAGGCAGACGTAATGGGTGGGCTTCTGTTGCTCGGCGTCCGCCAGGACGGTCCGGAACGCTTCCAGATTGCCGTGAATGTCGGCGATAATGGCGAATTTCATTTGCGTCTATCGAACGATCTCAAATCCATGCATTACATTTTGCGCGTCACTCCAGGTGATGGCCTCGTCCCGGATCAACCCGGCCAGCCCCGCATCCCGAATGGCCGTACGGAAGGCTTCGAGCTCAGCGCGTGCACCTTCGGCGGTCAACTCCACCAGGCCATCCGGCAGATTGCGCACCGTGCCGGTCACTTCAAATCCGGCAGCCACCGTTTTCGCCGTATAACGAAAACCGACACCCTGCACGTGGCCTGAGTAAAAAATACACATGCGGCATCGCTTCATGCTTGGCAGCCGACCGGCGATTGTCCCGACACGATGGGATAAAGCCAAAGCTTGCGCCGGGGCGCAATATTTTATTGCAAGAATTACTACAGTCAATTTTCCAAGTTTTGTGTTTGACCGTCCAGAAAATTTACAGTACTGAACACGGGCTGTACTTATAGACGGTAAAAGTTCAAGCGCCCTTTTGTCGGCAGTGCACGGCGCAAACACAGCAATGCTTAACTTAAAGTCATTTTTGGCAGTGGATTTCGGGGCCGGCAGTCTCAAACTGGCAATCTTTGAAATCAACGAAGCCGGCATCCTCTGCCTGAAGAATTTCAAGTTGAAGTCATTGGGACCGGAGGGGGCGTCGGACGCCTCGCGCGAAACGGCCTTGCTCAAGGTGCTGCGGGAAACGCTGGCGGAAACCGGCGGCGCAGCACGGAACATCAATGTCTGCGCACCCGGTTTTCAGGTGTTTTCCAAATTCGTCAAACTCCCGCCGGTGGACGCGGGCAAGGTGACGCAAATCATCCAGTACGAGGCGCAACAGAATGTGCCGTTCCCGCTGGCGGAAGTGGTGTGGGACTACCAAATTCTGGGTTCGAGTCCGACGGGGGAACTGGAAGTGTTGTTGGTGGCCATCAAGTCGGAGATTGTGGAGGGATTGTTCCGGATTGCCGAGGAGGCGAAGTTGCGGTTGCAATTGTGCGACGTGTCACCGGCGGCGCTCTGCAACGCATTTCGCTACAACTATGGGGACCTGGAGGATTGCACGCTGTTGCTGGACATCGGCGCCAAGACCAGCAACCTGCTCTTCTTCGAAAAAGGCAAAGTGTTTGCCCGCAGCATCAACCTGGGTGCCAATTCCATCACCCAGGATTTTGCGAACGAGGCGAAGCTGAGATTTGAAGTCGCCGAGCAAATCAAAGTGGCTGAAGGTTTCGTCAGTCTGGGCGGTGCCTACGAAGAACCGGAGAATCCCAATCAGGCGGCGATTTCCAAGATTGCCCGGCAGTTCATGACCAAGCTGCACATTCAGGTCAACCAGACGATTCAGTTTTATCGCGGCCAGATGGGCGGAGCGGCACCGCAACGGCTCTTCCTGGCCGGCGGGGCTTCCATCATGCCGTATACGGCGCAATTTTTTGCTGAGAAACTGAACGCGCCGGTCGAATACTTCAATCCCTTCCGTAATGTGCAGATCGATCCGGCGGTGAACCTGGAGGAACTGGCGCGCGTCGCCCATTCTCTGGGGGAAGTTGTCGGCCTGGGCCTGCGCAATCTGGCGAACTGTCCGGTGGAAATGAACCTGATGCCGGAGAGCACGCTGCGCTGGCGCACTTTCAACGAAAAGAAACCGTATTTCACGGCAACGGTGTTCAGTCTGGTGGCGGTGGCGTTTGCGGTCGGGTTCCTCTTCGAAAAACTGGCCATATCGAAAGAGGACGAGCTGGAACGCCTCAAGCCGGAGGTTCAAAAACTGCAAACCAAGGCCGACCAGTTCAACAAGGTTTACGGGCAAGTCGGTGCCACCCGGCAGCAAGCCGAACAAATCAGTGCCTGGATGAACGATCGGTATTACTGGAGTGATATCCTGGCGGACTTGCGACGGGTGCTCATCCGTGCTGAGAATGATGTTCAAAAGAAAATGTCTGCGCAGCGGGGGGGGGTGCAGGCGGGAATTTGGATCGAACAATTCATTACCATGCGGACAACCCTCTCCGCGCCCAACGTCCCGGGCAGGCCGGGGATGCCGGTCGGAGTGCCGTCGGACAACGAGTTGGCCGGCGGAGCGATGAACCCGGCGCAAAACCAATCTTCATCCACCAGGCCGGGCGCCATCTCCGTGGTTTGCCGGGCGGTGAGTTTGTCCAAGGTCGATCCGGCGGCGAACAGTGACATCGCGTACACGCTGGAGAACGAATTGCAGACGAGTTCCCTTTTTGATCCCAAAACGACACAACTGACCGGTCAGATCAATCCGGAAGATGCCTCCGGCACGTTCACCTTTGGAGTTTCAGCGGTGCTGCGCAACCCTTTGAATTTGTAGCATGGCCTGGATTAAACGAAATTTGTTTTTTGTCGTCGGTGCTGTCATTGCCGCGGGCTTGCTGGCGGCGGCGGGGGTTTATGATTACCAGAACTGGCAACGCAATAACACGGCACTGGATGCGCTGAATCAAACGTATGAGACGTTGAAAAGGTTGAGCGCCCAAAATCCATCGCCGGGCAATGACACGATTGACAACATCCAGGCCGCCCGAGTGCAGCAACAACAGTTGCAGCAATGGATCCAGCAAGCCGGGCAATATTTTCAGCCCATTCCACCCATACCGGATCCCGCGAAAGGCGCGATCACCGATGCCAGATTTGCCGCCGCGCGCGATCACATCCTCAGCCAGTTGCAGGCGGAAGCGAACAATGCCAGTGTCACTTTGCCGCCCCAGTATGGCTTCTCATTTGAAGCGGAACGAACCTCGGTAAAATTCGCCCCTGGCACCCTGACCGCGTTGTCGCAACAGCTGGGCGAGGTAAAAATGATTTGTGAACTTCTTTATGCGGCGAGGATTAATGCGCTGGATGGGATTCGACGTGTACGGGCTTCGGATGATGACGCGGTCGGACCGCAAGCCGATTATACTGATCACCCGACAATAACCAATGAGCTTGCCGTTATTACCCCTTATGAAGTTACCTTTCGTTGTTTCAGTCAGGACCTGGCGAAGGTGTTGTCGAGCTTTGCGATCTCGCCGCATGGGTTCATCGTCAAAGCCATAAATGTGCAACCGGCGGCCGGCGCCACCACCACTTCGCCGTCTCCCGGCTCACCTACATTCGGCGAGCCTGAGGTGCCTGCTTATGCACGGCCGGCAGCGCCTGCCAGTCGGCCTGCGGCACCTCCGGGCAGGGGCGGCCTGCAGACGGTGCTCGACGAGCAGCTTTTGAGCGTCACCTTGCAGGTTGAAATAGTGAAATTGACGTCGGGAAACTAAGCGCATGGATTTCCTTAAAAAACATTACGAAAAAATTCTCCTGGGCGTAGTGTTGTTCGGTTTGGTGGGGGCCATGGTGTTTTTGCCGTTCATGATTTTGCATGACCGCAACCAACTGGAAGAAACCCGCACTGGCATCATCAGGCATCCGGTCAAACCGCTTCCGGTGTTGGATTTGACGACGGAGAGCAACACCATGCAGCGGTTGCAACTGTCTTACCGGCTCGATTTGGAGACGACCAACCGGCTCTTCAATCCGGTCGAGTGGCAAAAAGCAGTGGACGGAAGCCTGATCAAGATTGAGAGTGGCAACGAGATCGGCCCCGATGCCGTGGCCGTGACCCGGGTTGCGCCCTTGTACTTCATCCTGACACTGGATTCGGTGCAGACCAATCAATTCGGCGCGCGCTACATTGTGGGCGTGGAGCGCCAGGCCGAGCCGGTGGCGTGGCGGCGGGCGAAACGGCAACATTACGCCTCCATCGGCGAAAAAAATGACGCCTTCACCATCACCGCGGTGCAGGGGCCGCCCGCGGACCCGACCCAATTGGTTTTGCAGCTGACGGATTCCGGTGAGACGGTGAGCTTATCCAGGAACAAACCCTTCCGGCGTGCGGACGCCTACCTGGCGGATTTGAAATACAGTCCCGAGGGAAGGAACTGGGAAGGACAGCGTGTGGGGGATGATCTAAAATTTGCGGGCGATGATTACATTATCGTTGCCATAAACCAGAACGAGGTGGTACTATCCGCCAAATCGAACCAGAAAAAGATAACGCGACCGTACAATTCCAAATGAAAGCGGCCAGTACCCATCCCAGCGTCGAGAGATGCTGACACCGACTAACCCGAATTCATCCATGACAAAAGTAGTTTCTGTTTCACTCGGGATCCTCTTCATAGCGGCCGGCACCCTCTTGTCGCCCGCCCAGACAAACAGTGTCGCTGACACGGCCGTCAGCGAGGCGGTGTTACGACAGGCCAACACCGTGGTCCTGCGTCAGAAGCTGGTGCAAGCCAAGGACGCTGCCGCCCGTGGTGACCTGGCGGTCGCCGCCCGGCTTTACGAGGATGCCTACAGTCTGGTGCAATCGATTGGTTCCGGAATTTCGGACGAATCCGCGGAAACCATTTCCGGGCTGGTAGCGGTGAGAATGGAACTGGCCCGGGAAGCGCAGCAGCGCGACGATTTGCGGGAGGCCGACACGCAGGTCAATCGCGTTTTGAAGGTAGACCCACAGAATCCCGCGGCCATCGCTTTCAAGAAGGAGAATGACGAGAAGATTGCCGCGATGCGCGGGAAAGTGCCGGACGACGCGACGGTTCAACAGGCGCAGGCCATTGCCAATCAGAAGACCGACGCAGACACACTGGTTCGGGATGGCAAACTGCTTTACGAGATGGGCAAATTTGAAGAAGCCGAAGCCAAATTGCAACAGGCGGTGAAGCTGGACCCGGTCAATCAAGGCGCTTTTTATTATCTGAGCCTGTGCAAACAAGGCATTTACGCGAGGCAGGAGCGCATCAAGGACTACGACAACCAGGGTCGCATTACAGAGGTGACCAAGGCATGGGCGGATTCCGGTTTGAGAAAAAGTGGAGCTTTGCCCACGCCCAATTCGTATGCCACCACCAACCTCATCCATACGGGGCCAGGTCGGGAAGTGATCATGAGCAAACTGAACCGCATACGGCTCGACACGGTGATTTACGACGGCCTTCCGTTGAGCGAAGTCGTTCGCAACTTGAGCGAACAGGCCAAACTGCGCGACCCTGACAAGATCGGCATCAACTTTCTGATTAATCCCAACACGGACAATTCCGCATCCGTAACCACGACCACACCCACCGGCGGGGCGGGTTCCCCATTTGGCGGCCCCGGAGGGGCCCCTGCCGGAGCCGGCGGCGGCGGCGGCGCAATTGACCCGGCGACCGGCCTGCCGATCGCCTCGGCATCGTCAACCGGATCCGAGTCCGTGGATATCAATTCGGTCATTGTCCGGATCAACCCGGCGCTTAACGATGTGCGGATGGCGGATGCGCTGGATGCGATTGTAGAGGTTGCGGATCATCCCATTGAATATTCCATTAATGAATATGCCGTTGTTTTCTCGGCCAAAGGACCCCGTTCTCCCCAGCTTTTCGCGCGGACTTTCAAAATAGATGCCAATACATTCGTGCAGGGCCTGGCAAGTGTCGGGTCACTCCAATTTGTTAACAGTAGCGGCAGCGGTGGAAGTGGCAGTAGTGGCGGCGGTGGAGGTGGCGGCGGTGGAGGTGGCGGCGGCGGTAGCAGTGGTGGCAATAATAGCACGTCGGTGGGCCTGTTGGCAGTTGTCAACGCGGCGCCAGGTTCAGGCAATCGCTCCAGCGGCGGGGGTGGCGGAGGTGGCGGGGGTGGGGGTGGCGGGGGTGGTCAAAACGGCAACGGCGGATTGAATTATGTGACTCTTACCAACAGTATGGTGGATGTCAGCATAGCCGCCCGGGACTTTTTCTCAACGTTGGGTGTAAATTTGTTCCCGCCCAAAAATATTTTCTTCAATGATCGGTTGGGGTTGTTGTTTGTTCGAGCGACCATGCAGGATTTGGACACCATTGAAAGTGCGATTCAGGCATTAAACCAGGTGGCCCCGCAGGTTCATATCAAGTCCCGGTTCATTCAGGTTGAACAGGATGACAATGCGGGTTTGGGGTTCGATTGGTATCTGGGACAGTTCAATATCGGGCATTCGGTTGCCGCCCAGGGCGGCAGTGCGCCGTCACTTAATGTTCCCGGCCCCGGAGGCTCGACGGTCCCGTTCCCCGGGCCGACGGGTGCCAATCAGATTCCCTCTTCAGCGTCGGACCAGCAGATATTTGGGCCTAATGGGACGACCCCCAATGCGCCGGCGAACGCGACTCTTCCCACCCTGGCCACCATCACCGGCATTTTAACCAATCCCAATTTCCGCGTCGTGCTTCACGCCCTGGAGCAGCGCAGCGGCTTTGAAGAACTCGCGGAACCGGAGGTGACCACCACCAGCGGTCGGCAAACCGAAATGCGGGCCACGCTGGTCATAACGGTAATCACGGGCTTCAGCTTCCAGCAAGGGCAGGCTGCGACCACCACGGGCACCACTCCTTAAAATATTTCTCGCCACCAAAGATGAAAATACATACCACAAATAAAATTTTCAAACTGATGCTGGGCCTGTCGGTTGCGTTGGGCGCCACCAGAATGACCCAGGCACAAAACAACACCTTTGTCCCCGGTGTCTCGGCCATTACGCCGACCACCCAGGCGATCGAAACCGGTCCGTTGCTGGACGTCGTGCCCTATGTTCTTTCCGACGGATACACGATCAACCTGACCCTGATCCCCTCGGTGACCGAATTCGCCGGCTACCAAACGCCACCCGATATCGCCAATGTGACGGGTGGCCTGAATGTGGTCCAATTGCCGGTCATTTTACCGAGCTTTAGTATTCGACAGGTCCTCACCACGGTGAACATTTGGGATGGCCAGACAGTCATTCTGGGCGGAATGATCCTCACCTCGACCCAGACCGAGAAAGACAAGGTGCCAGTGGTGGGCGATTTGCCGATTGTCGGCCGTCTCTTTCAAAGCCAGAACAAGATTGCGGTCAAAAAGAATCTGATGATTTTTGTCACCGCGACGATTGTGGATCCCGCCGGCAACCGGCTTCATTCGGACGACGAACTGCCGTTTGCACAAAATGCGATTCCGCCGCAACCGCCGGGGGCCGGGCAGGCAAAGGAAACCGACAAAATGGTGACGTTGCCTCCGCAATAGCGGCTTCAACGCCCGCCAACGGTTGAGCATGCAATCGAATACAAGGGGTGAACCTTTGAAACCCGGGTGAATTTATGGGCCGGTTGCTGATTGTTGACGGACACGCTTATGCCTATCGCGCGTTTCACGCGATTCGCGAGTTGCGCTCACCGACCGGCCAGCCAACGAATGCGATTTATGGTTTTGTCAAAATGCTGGCGAAGATGCGGGCGACGGTGGGGCCAACGCATTTGATTGTGGTTTGGGACGGCGGACTGAACGCCGAACGCGTCGCGGCGCTGCCCGAGTACAAGGCGCAACGGCCGGAAATGCCGGCGGACCTCAAGCCACAACTTGACGAAATCGTCGCTTATTTGCAGGCAGCGCAAATTACCTCGATTTGCCGGGAAGGCGTCGAGGCAGATGATTACATCGCGGGCCTGGCGCAACGGGCGGCGGCGGCCGGTATGTCTGTGGTCATTGCCAGCGCCGACAAAGATTTTATGCAATTGGTGTCCGGGCAGATCGGGTTGTTGAACCCGAATGACAAGACCGAAACGATTTGGACGGACGAACAGGTCCGGGAGAAAGCCGGCGTGAAACCGTCGCAAATGGTGGATTGGTTGAGCCTGACCGGAGACAGCGTGGACAACATTCCGGGTGTGTCCGGGGTGGGGCCCAAGACCGCCGCGGAGTTGCTGAACCGGTTTGGGTCCGTGAATGCGCTGTATGAAAAGCTGAGCGAAGTGAAATCGGAAAAACTCCGTACGAACCTCAGCGCAACCGAGGCGACGGTCCGGCGCAACCAGGCGCTGGTGCGTTTACGCGATGATTTGCCGGCTGCCTTTTCACCGGTTGAGCTGGTGGAAAGGCCGGCGGACACCGGCCGACTGCGTGAATTGTACCGGCGGTGGGGGTTTAAGACGCTGCTGGCGGCGCTGGGGGAAGAAACCCAGGTATGCCAGGCGATTTTGATTTAGGAAAATGAACTTGCGACACAAATTTGAAAATTGGTTTTCGGTGACCCAATTCGGACTGCACCGCAGAGGATTTGTCGAAGTAATTTTTGGACAAAACCACTGCGGATATCTAGAATCGGCAGAATCGATTATGCAATGGCCGTTCAGTCGCCAGACTCTCCTTTGTAGTGTCAAACACTATAGTAATAGTTGTATTCCAACTGACAGACAAACGCTACCGGCTCGACCTAGATTCATACCATGAGTACCGCCATCCAATCGGGATTATTCAGCCGCCAGGTTGTTGTTGGCCTTTGCTGGGGGTGGATACTTGCGCTTCCGGTCGTGGTTGGGGGCCAGACGAACTATTACGCGACGAACGGGACGGAATATGCCATGGTCGGACCGCAGGCGGGTGATCAGGTTCATCCGGACGTGGCCGTAACGCCCGGCGGCGGTTTTACAGTCTGGCAGGACAACATCACCGACGGTGACGGCTGGGGAGTGAGTACGATGCAGTTGAACGGGACGCTTTCCGGTTCCGGCAGTTCCTTCCGCGTTAACGTCCAAGGTGCCGGGGATCAGGAAAATCCGAGGGTGACCTTGCTGCGAAGCGGCGGCGCGGCGTTTGTCTGGCAAGGCGGACCCAAAGGGTTCCAGCATATCTACGCACGATTTTTATCTTCCAGCAACACCTGGCTTACCGGTGATGTGATGGTCAACACTTCTACCAATTATTTCCAAATTACCCCCGCGGTGGCCACTCTCCCCCACGGAAATGTCATCGTAGTCTGGGCCAGTTTCAGTGAAGCCGCCCCCGGAAGCATGCAGGATGTTTATGGCCGGATCTTTTCGCCGGCGGGGACACCCGTCACCGGTGAATTTTTAATCAATCAGTTTGACCCGGCCAACAATCCCAATTACGCCTTCAACCAGCGTGCCCCGGCGGTGGTAGCATTGGTCAACGGCGGATTTATCGCCACCTGGGTGTCCGAACAGGAGCGCACACAGGTCAATATTGCCAATCCGGCCGGTGGAACCCCCAGCACGGCCGTCACCTTTCCCAGCGTGGATATTTATGCCAGGTCTTACAACGGCAGTGGGACGGCTCAGGGAAATGAGTTTCTCGTAGATGTGGATTCAAATCCATGTGATGACCCCGCCGTGGCTGCCGGTTCGGATGGCGGTTTCGTGATCGCCTGGGACGCACGTGATCTGACCAGCACCTTTACCAACAGCATGGACGTTTACGCCCGTGGGTTTTCAAGTGCCGATATCGGTGGCACGGTAATGCGGGTCAATTCATACCGGTTCGGCGACCAATTCACTCCGCGCATTGCCGCGCTGGGAACGGATTATTTGATTGTCTGGACGAGTCTGGCGCAGGACGGCTCGCGGGAAGGGGCCTATGGACAATTTCTCCGCGGTAATGGTTCAGTGGTCAGCACCGAATTCCGCGTCAATACCACCACGGCCGGCTCGCAGATCCAGCCAGTGGTCGTTTCGGATGGGGTCAGTCAGTTTCTGTCGCTATGGAGCAGTTTCACCGGCCTGACGTACGGATTCGATCTGTTCGCGCAACGTTATATCAATACCCTGCAACCGCTGGAACCGCTTCCGGCACCCTTTGTCTATGCGCCGTTTGTCATCGTCAGCAACGCGTATCAGCCGCAATTGGTCGTATCGTGGACGCCCGTGACCGGACTTTCGATTTCCAACTACGAAATATATGTGGATGGTTCACCCAATCCAACGGCAACCACCTCCAGCAACGTATGGACGATGACGTCCGCAAATGGTCTGACGGCCAGCAGCACCCATTCGTTCCGCGTGGATTACCTGACGCAGGATGGCCGGAAGTCACCGCTGTCGCCGTCCGCCAGCGGCACGACGTGGCAGGGGTATAACTGGGGCGGGATTCCGTTTGAATGGATGACGCAATATTACGGCAGCGACATCAGCAAGTGGCCGGGGGCAAACACGGTGCTGGCTCCAGGCGGGCCGACCCTGTTGCAGGTGTTCCTGAGTGGCGGCAATCCGCTGGATCCCGGCACCTGGCTGCGAACGACCCTCAGCAACACGCCCCAGGGCTTGTTCCTCAGTTGGAACACCCAGCCGGGATTGACCTATCAGGTGCAGGCGGCGACGAACCTCGGGGCGTGGAGCAATCTGGGGTCGCCCAGGTTCTCGGCGGGCACCAGTGATTCGATTTTTATCGGCAAGAGTTCCGCGGGCTATTACCGCGTGATGCTCCTGCGCCAGTGAAATGTGTATGAGGCCATTGATTAATAAATTTTTGTGGATTGGTTTGTTGGCATCCGGCCTGCAATCGGCATCGGCTTATTCCCTCCTGGGACCGTCGGCCACTTTTACGACCGCGCCCCAGGGCGATCTGTGGCAGGTCATTGACATCGGTTACAATCCGATTCCCAGTGACGTGGTGCCGCCCTTTCTCGTCGACGGATTGGCAGTGGGTCCTAAAAACATTGGGGAGGGCTATCGCCGCAATTCGCCGGTGATGTATTATGCCTTTGATCCCAGCTTTACGGATTGGTTCCATTCCGAGGGGGAAGGCGCCGTGCAACAGGCGTTCGACCTGCTGAATAATTCCTTTACCAACAATCCGTCGGGGGCGATCGACGGTTACAGTCCCGTGCTGTCGGAATTTCCGTTGAATTCACAGGGACAGAATTTCACGGCGAGCAGCCTGGGATTGCTGGATGTCAAATCAGAAACCCTGAGTTTGATGATGGAGCAATTGGGATTGGTGGACGCCATCCGTTACACGTGGACGTTGCACAATCGCGTCGTCATCCCGGGTTGTACCGCTCCCTGCCCGGATTGTTTGGAATATCTCGTCGTGATGCGGAATTATGACTATTACCTCACTCCTCTGGGTTATGTTCCACCCGATTGGGGTCAATATTCTCCTTATGTGAATGGCGAATTGTTCGGATATCAAATCCTGGAAGACTGTGGTATTCCTGTCACTCCCGATGCCGATGCCTATGAAATTCCGGTTAACCCGACTGTGAACAATCCTCCGGTGGCCTCGGGCATCGGTCTGGGTGCGTTACGTACCGGTATTTTTTACACCGGGTTGACGCGGGATGACGCCGCGGGACTGCGCTGGCTCTACAGCACCAACAATTATGACACGCCAAGCGCGGCTCATCTGGAATCCCCCGCAGCCGGGAGCGTGTTGAACAGCATCAATCTGACGACGCCGCAATTGTTGTTCACCTCCAACTACAATGCCCTGGTTTCAGCCTCATTGACCAATAGCCCGGCTGCGTTGCAGGCGTTGTTTCCAGGGTTGGTCGTCGGGGCCACGCCGGTGTTCACTTATTTCAGCAACGTGGTCTCGCCCAATGTCATCGCCTTTTTCACCAATTTTGTCGGTCAGCCGGCCGACGCGCCGGCCACGGCAGTGGTGGTGACCAATCTGGTGACCAACATCGTGCAGTTTTACCAGAACACTTTCGGCAATGTAGTGACCGACCCGTTGCACCGGATCTACACCAATACGACCTTTGCCATTCAAACCATTTCCGTGGGGCCCGTCATCGGCCAGCCGGTGGGCACGCCTTTTGTCACCAATATTTCCTACTCGTTCTTTCAATCCAATGTGCCCTCGGGAGATTATTTCATTATCAGCAACGGCTTCTGTAATCCCAATATTATCCAGACGCTTCAGACTAATGTAAACATTGTGACCAATGCCCTCGTCGGGGTTACCAACATTAACGGCCAGAGCTTCGTGCAAAACCTGATTTCCTACTTCACCAATTATGTCTTTGTCACGCAGCCCTGCACGCAGGTGATCAATGCCATCGCCAACTACCGGGGCATTGGCAAAATGCAGTTCGTGCGGGTGCCGGATTACGATTATCTAAGCGGTTTCTTTACCCAGCTGATAACGAACCAGTACGCCATGGTGGTGTTCACCAACGGCCAGTACGTAACCGAGAATTTCCAGCGTGTGCTGACCGCCCCCGACTTTATTTTTAGAGCGCAAGACCTCGAACTCGGCCCTGCCGGCGGTCCTACTCACGGTCCGACTTTCACGCGAAACATCAATTTAAATCAGGCCACTGAATTGGCCGGGCATGCCGGACCGGGAACGATTGATCCTGCCACCACGATTACTTTTAACGAGGTCGGGCCGGATTATGTGAATCAGGCTCTGTTTGATCTGTTTGGACCGAATGCCGTCGATCGCTGGTTTATCTGGGGTTCGTTCGACGGCAGCACCAATACCCCCATCGTTTATCCGAACGGCCAGGTGGCCAATCTGGCGGCCGAGGCCCTCATCCAGATTGCTCCACCGCCGCCAAATTTGCCAACGGGTACAAATGGAGTAGCTTATACCAATGCGCTCACGGTGGTCGCAGGCGGGCAGGCACCTTATAATTGGATGCTGACGTCCGGTTCGGCCGGCCTGCCCCCGGGACTGAATTTGTCCCCGAACGGCGTTATTTCCGGCACGCCGACGCAAAGCGGAACCTTTGACAATATTGTTATTCAATTGACGGATTCCACAGTTCCGATCGCACGTGCCGTGAATCTGGGATATTCCATTACGATTAATTAGCCGATGAAGGTCAGATGAAATTGAACTTTTCCAAAACTGTCGGGCGACTGGGGAGGCATGTCCTGTTGCTGCTGGCGGGTGTGTTTTTGACTCCGATGACCGGGATGGCCACGGATTCGACCTACAACAACACCGGGTCGATCGATAACAACAACATTCCCAATGTTGACGCCACGAACTTTTTAAATTCCGGAACCTGGGCTATCGGTGTGGTGCTTCCTTACAAGACCTCCCACACACTCAACTACACCAACACCGGCACGATGTTGAGTTCGGTCGGCTGGGAATTCGACTACGGACCGCTTCCCCTGATCGGGGGGCGTGGTTGGTCGGCCAATTTTAATAATAACAGTGCCAGCGCGACCATTCGGGCAATTGATGGCACCGTTCGCAATCCGCCCGGTTCCCAGAATTTATCCACGGCGAGTTATCTCTGGGTGTCGGCGACGAATATCGTGAATAAAGGGCTGCTCGAGGCCGACCCCAACGGTCAAATCGTGTTAACTGGCGGCATGGTCAACCTGTCCCGCAGCCAATTGTTGATCAACGGCTCTCTGCTCGCCAGCGGTTTTATCAGCGGAACAAATTTTGCCCTCGACCAGGGGCTTTTTGCCACAAACTGGGTCCAAACCAATGCGCCGGCTGACTTGCCGCCGGGGATACACATTCCCTTGCTGAATACCGTGACGCTGTGGGATGGAAGCATCGTAATCGCACCCTCTTACGGGGTGCAGAACAACTGTTCGACCAACTATGCTTTCGGTCCATCGCTGTTCTTTCAGCCGACCGTGTCTGACTCGCTCGATAACACCACAATCCCCACGAATGAAGTGCGCCAGGCGGTTTTTGTCAAAACTGCCAGCGGTGGCATTACCGCGCAGATCAGGTTTACTCCCAGTTCTATGGTGTCAAACGGTTTTCAAACGGCGGCGGTAAAACTGTCGGCCACGTTGACCAATCCATTTACCCTCGCCCTCTTTACCAACACGGTTTATCTGGTGGATACTTTGGGCTCGGAAACCAACCGGGGATTATTTGTGGACACCAATGTCAGCTCCTTCTCCCTTTGCAGCGGCAAGGTCTACCAGCCCGCCAATTACATCGTATCCCGTACTGAACCCATTGTTTCTCAGACCGGCTTGCCGGCGTTTAGTGCCGGTACGGTGGGTGCCGGGAAGCCGGACGCATCCTTTTATAAGGGCCCGCCGTCCCCGCCTTACGCTTTTACCACGGTGTCCAATACCTATAGTGCCTACGGCGTTTTTGTTGATAATTTGGCGACAGAACCGGCAGCGGCGATAGTGACCAACCTGCCCGGAGTGATTCAAATTAGCGCCGACAACCTGGACCTTACCCGGACTTGGCTGGGTGCTCAGGGAGGTATTCTTATCCAGACCAGCAACCTGGTGAGCAGCTCCGGCGCCATTGTGGATTGCCAGAATTTGAGTTTTTATCTGGGTGCCACCAACGGCTTTTTGAATCTGACCAATATGGCCAAAAAAGTGGTTTCCCGGCTGCGCGGCCCGGTAAACCTGTGGAGCGCTGTATGGACGAACCTGCAGCCGGTGATGCAGGGCACCAATATAACCACCAATGCCATAGGATTTTCGATCTTCGTTGTGGATGCCAGCCAGCTTTCCACGGTGGTGCCGGTCACGGTTCAGAACCTGGTGATGCACAGCACCAATAACACCATCAGCGATTCTCTGACCGTGGCTCAGACCATGCTGCTCGATGGGCAGGGACTCACCTTGTTGGGGCAATTGTCCCTCTCCAACATCCTCCAGGATTGGACCGCTGCGCAAGCACCCAACCTTCGTTATTTCACCAATAACGGAGCTCTGATCGTTCCGAATAACGCGCATTTTGGTGATGACACCGCCGCACCGTATATCGAATTCGTCAATAATGGGACAGGCCAAAGCGATGGCGGATTCATCGTTTCGGCCAGTCAAACCATTGCCAGTCAAGACATCCAGATCAGTAATGCGTTAAACTTTACCTATGGCAGTTTCTCCGCTACCGCCGGGTCCATCGAAATCAGTGGCGCCAAGAATTTCCAAATCAACCAGCAGCCATATTATTATTCAATTTATTCAGGGGCGGATACCAGCTTTAGCGCCAACACACTGCACTTAAGCCAGTCTGCGCTCCTGGCCGGCGGCAGTTTGAATTTCAACGTGACCAACTCGCTGTCTGATGGTGGCGGGGCGAGTTCTTTTATCTGTTTTAATGGCTTTAATCTGTCGATAAAACCGCAATTCGGGGATTTGTTGGGTTCCACTCTGTTTTCCGTGGCATCCGGAAACAACGCGGTGGTTGATTCCACTTGGGCCGGCGAGGACCGCGGACCAAGCGGGATTGGCTTTATCAACAACGTAGCCCTCGGTACGTTGGCCTTGTCGGCTCAAAATTATCTGCCTCAATTCACACCGCTTTTCGTGTTCTCCGGCACCACTGGAAGCAACGCCTTGTACGTTTTGACGCTCGACTTGTCTCAACTGACCACCATTTCGGCGAATCTGGCAAACATGATCCAAATCAATCCGGGCATGAAGATTTATGTTTCCCAGGCCGTCCTCGGCTTTACTCCGCCGGGAGGCCAGACGCCCTTGAATTTCCTCCAGGCACAGTTCCCGGGCCAGATTGTCGCCGCGTCCACGAATATCATTCTTCCCAGCATTACCATTTCGAGCCCCGTTTACATTTCCAACGGACATTCCTTTATACTGACATGGAATTCAACATCGGGTGCGACCTATTCTGTGCTTAAGACCAATGTCATGGGGAGTCCCTCGGCCAATTGGCCGGCGATAGTAACCGGTTACCCGACCGGCGGAGCCGCCGGCGGCTCGCTTTCTTACACGGATACAACTGCCATCGCGACCCCGGCATTCTACCGTATCAAGAGCCCGTAACCTGACTCAGGTCCCTCTCAAACTAACGGCGGATCTTCCACCGGATGCTGCGCCAGTTGTTTCATGGTAGGGGTTTCGAGTCAGACATGCCAATGACAGGTGCTTTACTGTAATTTCTCGTCGCGCAAATAAATCCAGGCTTTATCATCGTCTTGATGAAGCTGTTGGGACTGACCGGTGGCATCGGGATGGGCAAATCCACTGCCGCGCAATTTCTCCGCCAGCACGGTGCGCAGGTCGTGGATACCGACGAACTGGCGCATCGGCTCGTCGAACCCGGTCAGCCGGCTTTGGGAGAAATCCGATCGCTTTTTGGCGACGACATTGTTTCCAGTGACGGCCACCTGCGCCGTGAGGCATTGGCTCAAATCGTTTTCGCCGATTCCGTCGCCCGCCAGCAGCTTGAAAACATTCTTCACCCGCGTATACGCGAAGGCTGGCTCTCGGAGCTCGAAACCTGGCGCCGGGAAAATCAATCATTGGCTGTGGTGGTCATCCCGTTGCTTTTCGAAACCCGGGCCGAATCGTATTTTGACAAAACCGTTTGCGTCGCCTGCTCTCCGGTAAACCAGCGCCAACGGCTATTGGAACGGGATTGGACACCGGAACAAATCCAACAACGCCTCGCCGCCCAATGGCCCGTTGCACAGAAAATCGCGCGCTCCAATTTTGTCGTCTGGACCGATGGTTCACCGGAGGCCCATGCAGAACAGATTGAACGAATCCTCGCGCAATGGTAGCCGTTCCCCGGGAAGAACATTTCCTTTTAACAGATCCTTCTGTTAGGTTGGGTCGGCATGATTCTCACACCCGACGAATTGCACAGCCTGGTTGAGTTGATACATCAATCGCCTCACTCATTGCTGGGCATGCAGCCGCTCGGCGACGGTTCGGGCCTCGTCGTCCGCGCTTTGCTGCCCGACGCCGACCGGGTTGAAATCCAGCCCGTCCACGAAAAAAACAAACCGCATTTTGCGCTTCAGCGGCTTCCCGGAACGGATGTTTTTGAGGGCATCACCCGGTCGGCGAACAAGGTTTACGCCTACGATTTGGTCGTCACCACCCATCAGGGCGAGGCGCGTCGGACGCGCGACGCCTTTTCGTTTCTGCCCACGCTCGGCGAATCGGATTTGTTCCTGTTTGGCAAGGGCGACGAGCGGAAAATCTACGAAAAACTGGGCGCGCAGTTGCGGGTGATTGACGGCGTCCACGGCGTCAGTTTTGCCGTCTGGGCACCGAACGCGCAGCGCGTCAGTGTCGTCGGTGATTTCAATCGTTGGGACGGCCGTTTTCATCCCATGCGTCTGCTCGGCGCATCCGGGGTCTGGGAAATTTTCATTCCCGGCGTCGGCGAGGGGGCCCATTACAAGTTTGAAATCCGGGACGTGCACGGGAACATCAAATTAAACACGGATCCATTCGGTTTCTTCTTTGAGGTGGCGCCGAAGAATGCCGCCATCGTTTGGAACAACAAGAAGTTCAAGTGGACGGACGACGCCTGGCTGAAACACCGCCGGGAGCAAGCGCCGCTCCGTTCACCGGTCAGTATTTACGAAGTGCACCCCGGTTCCTGGCGGAAGAAATCCCCGACCGAATCATTGAGTTATCGCGAACTCGCCGCTCCGCTCGCGGAATACGTCAAGCGCATGGGGTTCACCCATGTTGAATTGATGCCCCCGGCCGAACACGCCTTTTATCCTTCATGGGGTTATCAGGTAACCGGTTTTTACGCCCCGACCAGCCGCTACGGCACGCCCGATGATTTCCAGTTTCTGGTCAATACGCTGCACGCGGCCGGCATCGGCATTATTATTGACTGGGTGCCGGCGCATTTTCCCCGTGACGACTGGGCGCTCGCGCGTTTCGACGGCACAGCGCTCTACGAACACGAGGACCCGCGCAAAGGCGCGCATCAGGATTGGGGTACGCTCATTTTCAATTATGGCCGTCACGAGGTTAACAATTTTCTGGTCGCCAACGCGTTGTTCTGGTGCGACCGCTTTCACGTGGACGGTTTGCGCGTGGACGCCGTGGCCTCGATGCTTTACCTCGATTACTCGCGCAAAGAAGGCGAATGGATTCCGAACCGGTTCGGCGGGCGCGAAAACATCGAAGCGATTGAGTTCTTGAAAAAGTTCAATCACATCACCTACACGGAATTCCCCGGGGTGATGACGATTGCCGAAGAGTCGACTGCCTGGCCGCTCGTGACCCGGCCGCCGTATCTGGGTGGACTGGGCTTTTCCTTCAAATGGAACATGGGCTGGATGCACGACACGCTCGGCTATTTCAGCCGCGAACCGGTTCATCGGAAATATCATCAGAATGATCTCACCTTCGCGATGCTGTATCACCATCACGAGAATTTTATCCTGCCGCTTTCTCACGATGAGGTCGTTCACGGCAAGGGGTCGTTGATTGGCCGGATGCCGGGTGATGACTGGCAGAAATTTGCCAACCTGCGCACGTTGCTCGCCTATCAATGGTTGTTTCCCGGCAAGAAACTCCTGTTCATGGGCGGCGAATTCGGCCAGCGCGCCGAATGGAACGAAAACGGCCAGCTGGACTGGTGGCTCCTCGAGGCTGGGCTCTACCATCGCGGCCTGCAAAAATTTATCGAGGATTTAAACCGGTTCTACGTTGCCGCGCCCGGACTCTGGCAGGCGGATTACGACCATGCCGGTTTTTACTGGATCGATTGCACGGACCGCGACAACAGTGTCTTGTCGTTCGTCCGTCAGTCCGCGGACGGGTCCAACCCGTTGGCGGTGATCCTGAACCTGACGCCGGTTTTGCGGGAAAGATATCGCATTGGGTTGCCGCGTGCCGGACGCTGGCGCGAGTTGTTGAATAGCGATGCGGCCATTTACGGCGGCAGTAACCAGGGAAATCTCGGGGTGGTCACGACTGAAAACCACCCGTGCCACAGCCAGCCTTGTTCGGCAGAATTGTGTCTGCCTCCCTTAAGCGTTTTGGTTTTTCAGCCGGAAACTTAGAGTGTTTTCCGTTATGATGTAGCGCAGGCTTTCCAGCCTGCGGGTTTCGGCGACTTTCCCGTCGCCGCAAACACGGGACAAGAATGTCTGCGCTACGTGAAAGATGGAATCGCTCTAGCAGCCCGTTAAAGAACCATCACTTGCTTGTAGCCGTCCCGCGTTGCGGGATCAATCCGCGGAATCGCTCGAAATAAGGTGTTACTCCGCCGATTCACATCGGCGGCTACCTTTTTAACGGGTGGTTAAGGCGCCTGGAGATTCTTGATTCCCGGCACTATGCCGCTGCGCCCGTCAATTTGAAAATGCACGGTCAACCAGTGTACCGTGAATGTGGTTTTGTCGGTCAGGGCAATCGCTTCCAACGTTTCCCATTCCGTCGCGCCACACGCCACGAAATTGTGGCGGTAAAAATGCCCGGATTCCGGTGAGTTTGAAAAAGGTCGCAGGCCAACACCCATTTTCTTATTCAAGACCGCCCGCAGCTCGTCCCAGCCGGCGTCATTAAATTCCAGCCGGTCGGAAATCAGCTTTTTGCGGAGTTTGGCTGCCGTCGATTTGTTTTTTACCGTCGTGATGACCTCGAGCGCGTCTTCGCTCGTGTGCAGCAACAGCAAGGGGGACTGAAACGTAGCCCGGAGGTAAGTCTGGTTGGTCAATGCCACGACCGCGTCCAGCAAAGACGGATGGGCGTTGGTCAACGCCGCATGAACCCTGCGGTAGAAATAGAGTTCGTCCGTGGCACCCGGCATCAAAACAAGCGCTTTCACGACGGCGTTGGATTGAAAGGTGTCGAGCATCAGCGTTACACAATTCGTCCGGTTCAACTCCGTTGTGTTGGTCCCCAACGGCATCCGGCTTAACGCCTCTTGCCAGGTCTCTTGTGTCCAACCGGTCGAACCTGTGGCAAATAGCCACACGCAAATAAGTAGGCGAATTGCAACTTTTGTCGTGCCATCCCTCTGAAATGGGAGCACGGATAGCTTTGTCCGCAAATAGTTGCCGCCGGTGTGGTCGCGGACATGGCTGTCTGCGCTCCGGGATGCTGTTTGCCACAGATTTTGCGGGCATTTCATAGCGATAGCAGGACAATCCGTTCCTGAATCTGGCTGTTCCAGCGGTTGAAATAGCCGAACAGACGATAAAGTTCCTCCAGTCGATTCAACAAGACGGTTCGGTCGCTGGTTTGGGACCTCCATGAGGCATCGAGCTGCTTCAATTCCTCAACCAGTTTGTTGTGCAGCCCGGCGAGTCTGGCTTGCAGGTTACGCAACTGTTCCACCCATTCCTGGGACCGCTCAAACTGTTGAACCTGTAACAATGGGGAAGTCAGTTTTTTTTTCTCATTCAGAAAATTATCGGTGTTCCGGCAGGTTGTCGCCACTCCCGCGAATACATCGGCCAGCGCGTCGGGAATTCGCTGGATCTCTGCGGGTTTCGCGCCTTGTTCCAGGTCCAGCAGGTGGAACAATCGGGATTTGGGTTCGGCGAGACAATGATAGGCGGCATTCAGCTCCGCATAGTGCTGGCTGGCCGCGAGTTTTTCGGCTTCACTTTCGGTTTGCTGTTTGTCCGGATGCGCTTCCGCCGCCAGCGCCAGAAATTTCGCTTTGAGCGCTCCCGGTTCCAGCCACGGTCGGCGCGGTTCTTTCAACAAGGCGAAATAGTCCATCATGTGGAGATGGTGGGAACTCCCAACATTCAACATTCAAGCTCGAACATCCGATAATGCCGGCGTGCTATTTCTTGGAAGTTGGGCGTTGGATGTTGAATGTTCGATGTTTTCGAATTCAAGCGCTAAAGCTCTCACCGCAGGAACAGGACGTCGCGGCGTTTGGATTTTTTACCTTGAACCCGCCATCCAGTGTGTCGAGGTAATCCAGCTCACTGCCGGTCACGTAAAGCGCACTTTTGGGATCCACGACCACCCGCACCCCGCTGGATTCGACGAGAATATCCCGGTTGGCCGGCGCGTCCTGCAAATCCATTTTGTACTGCAAACCCGAGCATCCGCCGCCTACCACCGCCACCCGCAGGACGCCGCCGGGCCGGCCCTGTTTGGTCAGCAAGGCGGTGACCTTTTGGGCCGCACTCGGCGTGAGTTTGACCAGACGCTCGTCACCGACGCGGAAAGCCGGCTGAGTGCTTTGTGGCTGGGCAGTGCGTGCGATCATTTGTTATGCAGCAAGTTAGTCGCTCAACGCGTTAGCGTCAACGCGCCTTACCGCTTAATCTTGCTCTTAATCATACTCTTAATCCTTCCGTGGATTATCATTAAGAGAAAGATTAAGATTCAGAGGAATTGGCAAATCCGTGTTTATCCGTGTTCATCCGTGGTTTATTCTCCGCGCGTGAAATTAATTTCCTGGAACGTCAATGGCCTGCGCGCCGTGCTGAAGAAAAATTTCCTCGACTATCTGGAAGCTGAGAAACCCGACGTGCTTTGCCTGCAGGAAACCAGGTGCGGTCCGAACGATGTCGAACAGCTCTGGCCGGCAGGGTATACCACCTACTGGAACAGCGCCGAAAAGAAGGGTTATTCCGGCACGGTGATTTTCACCCGGACACGTCCGGTCAAGGTGGTGCCGCACATCGACATTGCTGAACACGACCAGGAAGGTCGCGTGTTGGCCGCCGAGTTCGCCGATTTCTTTCTGGTGAACGTCTATGTGCCCAATGCCAAACGGGATTTGTCACGGTTAACCTACCGCCAGAAATGGGATCGTGATTTTTTGCGCTATCTGAAAAAACTGGAGCAACAAAAACCGGTGATTTTTTGCGGTGACCTCAACGTGGCGCACACCGAAATTGACCTGGCCAATCCGAAGGCCAATGTCCACAACCACGGTTTCACGCCGGAGGAACGCGCCGGCTTCAGCGCCTTTGTCCAGTCCGGTTTCCTTGATACCTTCCGTGAATTTGAAAAGGCCGGGGGGCATTACTCCTGGTGGAGCCAGATGGGTGGTGCGCGTTCCCGCAATGTCGGCTGGCGCATTGACTATTTTCTCGTTTCCAAATCACTGCGCCCGCGCCTTCAACGGGCTTTCATCCGGCCGGACGTGCCAGGTTCCGATCACTGTCCCGTTGGCATCGAAATCGGTGAATAAAATATATGTAATTTAGCTCGTCACTGCGTTAAATCGGACTTACAGTTACCCTGCTGAATATAGATAGTTCTAATGAAAATACTTCTCGTCAGCCCGAAAACGCCCGATACGTTCTGGAGCTTCAAGCACGCCTTGCAGTTTGTCTCTCGAAAAGCCGCCATGGCGCCGCTGGGACTGATGACGGTGGCAGCCATGCTCCCGCCGGAATGGGAACTCAGGCTGGTGGACCTTAATGTGAAACGTCTCAAGGATGAAGACCTGCGTTGGGCGGATTACGTAATGGTGGGCGCGATGATCGTGCAAAAAGAATCCGTCCATGAAGTAATTGCGCGGTGCGCGACGTTGAAAAAAACGGTCATCGCCGGCGGGCCGCTGTTCACCACCGGACACGAGGCATTCCCGGAAATTCAGCATTTTGTCCTGGGCGAAGCCGAGGAAGTGATGCCCCGGGTGGTGGCGGACATGCAGAGCGGCCGGTTGCAACCCGTTTATCGCGCCACCAGCCGACCGGACATTACCCGCACCCCCGCGCCGCGCTGGGACCTCATCAATCTGCGGCATTACGTGACGATGTCGGTGCAATTCTCACGCGGCTGCCCGTTTGATTGCGAATTTTGCGACATCATCGTCATGAATGGACGCGTGCCCCGGATGAAAACGCCGGCGCAATTGATTGCCGAATTGGACGGACTATGCCGGCGCGGTTGGAAAGACATGGTCTTCGTGGTGGACGACAATTTCATCGGCAATAAACCGCGGACGAAGGCGCTGTTGCGCGAATTGATTGAATGGCGGCGGCGCACGCGGACCCGGATCGGATTTCTCACGGAGGCGTCCATGAACCTCGCCGATGATGCGGAATTGTGCGCGCTGATGGTGGAGGCCGGCTTCAAAAAGGTTTTTGTCGGCATCGAAACGCCATCGGTCGAGTCGCTGGAGGAATGTCACAAGCTCCAGAACCGGAACCGCGACCTCGTTGCCTCGGTGCAGACGCTGCAACGCGCCGGGCTGGAGGTCATGGCCGGGTTCATCGTCGGGTTTGACAGCGACAAGAGCGACATCTTTAAGCGGCAGTTCGAGTTCATCCAGCGTTCCGGCGTGGCGACGGCGATGGTGGGCTTGCTGAACGCGTTGCCACAAACGCGATTATGGCAGCGATTGAAGCTTGAGGGCCGCCTGGAAACCGAAAGCACCGGCAACAACACCGACGCCGCCCTGAACTTCAAACCCAAATTGAACCGTGAATTTTTACAATCCGGTTATCGCGATCTCGTGAGGAAGCTTTACGAGCCGCGCAATTACTACCAGCGCATTCGTACGTTTCTGAAGAGCCATCGTCCGACCGGGCCGCGCCTGCGCTTGTCCCGCGCCGATATCATTGCTTTTCTGAAATCCTTCTGGGTGCTGGGCGTGTGGCACCGGGGGCGCGTGAGCTATTGGCGGCTGTTCTGGGGCACACTTATCCGGCATCCACGTCAGTTCCCGCATGCCATCGAACTCGCCATCCTTGGCTACCACTTCCGACGCGTGGCCAACTCGCTGCCAGCGTCTCCTTCTCGCAGACGGTGACGGCTGACAATCGCCATCGGTGTGATTACTTCACATTCAACTCGCGTTGGATCCCGAATTTTTCGATGCGCTTACGAAGCGTCGCGCGGGTAATGCCGAGCAGCTTGGCGGCGTGCACCTGATTGTTGTTCGTTTCCTTGAGCGCTTGGATGACGAGTTCGCGTTCCACGGCGGGAATGACCTTTAATTTCGGATCGCGCTTGGCCCACTGGAACAGTTGCCGTGCCATGGCGGCGGCGTCGGTCACGGCATCGTCGCTGGCCACTCCCAGGGCCGGTGGCAGGGGAGCACCGCTGGAACTCAGGCCGGAAACCTCCGGCGGCAGGTCGCTTTGGAGAATGGCATCGCCTTTGGCCATGACATAAGCGCGGCGGATGACGTTCTCCAGCTCGCGGACATTGCCCGGCCAATGATATTTTTCGAGCGTCCGGATGACGCTGGTGGCGACGGATTTCGGCCGGCGCTGCTGTTCCCGCGCAATTTTCTCCAGAAAATAGTTCACCAGCAACGGAATGTCCTCGCGGCGGTCCCGCAGCGGTGCAATGTGGATGCGCACGACGTTCAGCCGATAAAAAAGGTCCTCGCGGAATTGTTTTGCCGCGACGGCGGCTTCCAGCGGCTTGTTCGTCGCGGCGATGACGCGCACATCCACCTGAATCGGCTGGTTGCCGCCCACGCGCTCGAACGTGCCGGATTGCAGCACGCGCAGGATTTTCGTTTGGGTGGCCGGTGTCATGTCGCCAATTTCATCGAGGAAAATCGTGCCTTTGTTGCATTGCTCGAATTTGCCGATGCGCTGCAGGGTGGCGCCGGTAAAGGCGCCGCGTTCGTGGCCGAACAGTTCGCTTTCAAGCAGTTGCTCCGGGATCGCCGCGCAATTGACGGCGAGGAACGACTGCTGGCTCCGGTCGCTGTGATGATAAATGGCTCGCGCGACCAGTTCCTTGCCGGTGCCGCTCTCGCCGGTGATCAGTGCGGTAGCGTCGGTCGCGGCGACCTGGCCGATAAGTTTAAAGACCTGCTGCATCGCCTCGCTGCGCCCCACGATGCCGAGTTCATAATCCTCGGATTGCAACAACGGTTCGTAGGAGACCACCTGCTTCATGTCGCGCGCGGCCTTGAGGGCGTTGGCGACAATCTCCTTGAGCTTCGGCACATCAAACGGTTTTAGCAGGTAATCGTAGGCACCGAGCTTCATCGCTTCGATGGCGGTCTGGGTCGTACCGTAGGCAGTCATCAGGATGACCAACAGCTTCGGGTTGCTCTCCCGGATACGGCGAAGGGTTTCGAGCCCATTCATGCCACCCATGCGCACGTCCATGAGCACGAGGTCGGGTTTGAATTTGGGAATGGTTTTTAAACCTTCCTCGCCGCTGGACGCAGCGGCCAGTTCAACTTCCGGCGAATCAAAGATTCGCTGGAACGAATACCGCACGTCCTCCTCGTCATCAATCAGCAACAACCTGCTCATTTTCGCCGTGCAACATACTCGATTTGGAACGGACGAACAGCCAATTTTGCGGGCGGATGAGTTTATGGATTGAGTACCGCGCGATAAAACATCTGGCCGGCCGGCAGGCTATTGGTGTAAGTCCAACGGCTGGAAGTCAGAACGTTCGTTATAACGGGCAGCCAGTTGTGCAGGTCAGCGGAGGCCTGGAGCGCGACGGTTTGGCCGGTAATGCCGTTTACGCCGATGCGAAATTGGGTGGCGTTTAATTGCACAATGTCCAAAACCGGCGGTTGCTGGCTGGAAATAATGTCAACCAATTGTGGCGCGTACAGGTATCGGGTGTGCGAGCCGTCCGAGATTTTCCCGTAAATCGCATAAACGCCCGGCGGCACGTTGGTGGTGGTCAAACCCAGATTCGAGTAATAATAAACTGAACCTGGTCCGGTGTTCGTCACCTGCCCCTGGAGAGCGAGTGTGCTGTTCGTGTTATACGGATTGAAATCCTGGTCGTAATAGATCGAGACGGTCACATTGGAGATTCCGGCATATTGGTAATAAAACGTCGTGTTGATTAAATTGCCGGCCACGACGGTGTTGGTCCCCGTGACATCAAATGTGATGAGATTTGGCCACGTCCCATTGTTGACTGAAAGTGTGGTCCGATTCACGTTCGTCCCTGCGCCCAGGTCCCACAACTGGTTGTAACCGTCGCGAATCGCCGGATCACTGGGGAGTCCGAGCGGACGGGCCAGGCTGGTGCGGTCCCCGCCGCCAATCAGACTGTAATCAAATCCCGCAATGACACCCTGGGATTCGTAAGGGACATACCAGGTCGTCCGTTCCGAACTGGTGATGGACGCTTCGGTATCACTCACTGGCGTGTTGGTATTAATCGTGCCGTGATACCAAAGATGCACGTTGGAATGATACTCGTAGGGATCGCCAGACAAAAAAACAGGAGGATAACCGCCGCTTAATTGCGTTAGTTGTCGCCGATAGGCGCCGGCCACCGGTTCACCATTGGGATCAAGCTCAGAAGTAGGAAAACTGGTGCTCCCCAAATCTTCCCAATAATTATCGGCAAACAATACATTCACCCAGGTATTGCTGGCGGACGCATCCACCACGCCGGTGATTATGGCGTCATTAAAACCATCCTTGTTGAGCGGATGCGGATCCAGGGTGGTGAGGTGATCCACCCAGATACCGTTGGTTCCGAGGAGGAGGCTCAGTTGGTTCATCAAGGAACCGCCCCGGCTGTGGCCGATCAGGTGAATGGGAAATTCTACCAGCGAATGTCCATTGAGTTCGGAAATGGCATTGGTGAGCATGAGCACCTGGCTTACCGCCCAAGCCACGTTGAAGGTGCTGAAATTGTAAGGTGCAGAGCCGCCGGCCATCTGGCTCCAGTCCAGTTTGACAATAATCTCACCTGAATCGGTCACCGAAGGGGGACTGCCGTTGGTCCGCGTGATGGCGAAGTTAAAACCATTGTTGGAAGTGACGGTCATTGTATAGGTGGTGAAATTCGTGCCCGGAAAGGAGCGGTAATTCGGAATGGCGTCAGCCAGGCCCGTGACCCAGCCGTTTACGTCGCTGTTATACCCGTGGGTGATGATGGTCACCCCGGCGCCACGCGTGGGAGGCGGACACAAAATTCCACTCACCAGGAGTGCTCCCAAAACCGCTCCCGAGCATGTTCTGGTCAAAGACTTCATAAGCCAGCCGCAGATATAGCATAATCTTTGATTTAAGGTCGAGCGTATCTTGCCTGGGGTGCTCACCTGATTTCATTGTTTGACCTCGCTCCGGGGATAAACTAGACTAACCGTCCTTTTTGAAATGAAAATTGTCGTTTGCGACCCGATTTCACCCAAAGGCATAGCGCTACTCCAGCAGCGGCCTGAATTTGAAGTGGTTGTTCTGCCCAAACGCCTGCCTGAAGCGGAATTACTGCCGGTGGTGGCGGATGCCACCGCGCTGCTGGTGCGTTCCGAGACCAAGGTCACCCGCAAGGTGATTGAAGCCGCTCCGAAATTACGCGCCGTCGGTCGCGCGGGCGTTGGCGTGGACAATGTGGACGTGGCGGCGGCGACGCAACGTGGTGTCGTGGTGATGAATACGCCCGGTGGCAACACCGTAACCACGGCAGAGCTGAGTTTTGCCATGTTGCTGGCGCTGGCGCGCAAAGTGCCGCAGGCCCACTCGTCCATGGCCGCCGGCAAATGGGATCGCAAACTGTTTCAAGGCATCGAACTCCTCGACAAAACCCTCGGCATTCTGGGCATGGGCCGCATCGGTTCGGAAGTGGCCAAACGTGCCAGGGCCTTTGAGATGCGCGTCATCGCTTACGATCCGTACCTGACCGAGGACCGCGCCAAAGCCATCGGCGCTGAATTTGCCGCGGAAGTGGACGATATTTATCGCGTCGCGGATTTCATCTCGGTGCACATGCCGGTCACGCCGGAAACCAAGGGGATGCTCAATGCCGCCGCCTTCGCCAAAATGAAACCCGGCGTGCGGATCGTCAATTGTGCGCGCGGCGAAATTATTTCGGAAACCGACCTGGTGGCGGCGCTCGAATCCGGCAAGGTCGCCGGGGCCGCGCTAGATGTGTTTGCAGTCGAACCATTGCCCGCCGAGCATCCGTATCGCAAACAGCCGAACATCATTTTAACGCCGCACCTCGGGGCGAGTACGCAGGAAGCGCAGGAGAAATGCGGCATCGAAGTCGCCGAAGTCATCACCGCTTACCTGCTTACCGGCGAAGTGCGTAACGCGGTGAACCTGCCCTATCTCGATGCCAAGACCTACGAGCAGGTAAAGCCTTACCTGCCTCTGGGCGCGGCCCTGGGTAAATTGCTGGCCCAGCTTTCGCCCGCCGGCGCCGATCGGATTTACGTCACCTACGGCGGACGCGCGCGGGAATTGCCGAACATCGATCCGGTGACGCGTGCGGTCCTGCAGGGATTTCTAACCGGCAGCGCGGTCAAGGACGTCAACAACGTCAATGTCCGTGCCGCCGCCGCCAGCGTCGGCATCACGGTCGAGGAAAAGAAATCCGACGAGCCGGTCACGTTTAATGAGTGGCTGCATGTGCAGGTTTTCAACAATGGCCGGAAGCTGATCTCAGCCGGAGGCACTTTTTTTGGTTCTCCCAATAATCCCCGGATTGTACGGTTGTACAGCACGCCAGTGGAGATTCCGACCAGCGGTACCTTATTGCTGCTCAACAACAAAGACCGGCCGGGCATGGTCGGCCATCTCGGCACCTTGTTGGGCAAACACAAAGTGAACATTGCCAATATGAGCCTGACTCGCGACACTGCGGGAGGGCTGGCGCTGACCGTATTTAATCTCGATAGCGCGCCGCCGGCAGCAATGCTGGAGGAGCTCCAGAAAGACGCTGACATCAGCAACGTGAAAGTGGTACAGTTATAGTCGTTATTAGGAAGAACAAGCAGATTATGAAAATAAAAACCAGAGTGATTTTGTCCCTTGTGCTGGGTGTGTTCATCATGTCGTTCCTGTCCGCGCGGGCCGCCACGGCCAGCTCAACCGCCAACCCTCCGCCCTCCGGCAAGAACACCAACGTGAATCTGAACGCCACGATGACGGCGCTGTTTGGCAATCCGGTCATTGCCAAAGGCAAGGGTTTTGAAGTCAAGCAGAGCGATTTGGACGAGGCCATGACCGGGATTAAGGCCGCCGCGGCCATGCGCAATCAAGTCATTCCCCCCGCGCAGTTGAAAACGATCGAAGGTGAAATGCTGGATCGGCTCATTCAAGTCCAGCTGTTGCTGCAGATAGCCACGGATGCCGACAAGGCTGCCGGGAAAAAAACAGCGGATTTGCAGATGAAGACGCTGTTGGAACGGGCCGGCTCGCAGGAGGCGCTCAACCGCCAGTTTACCGCCCTGGGCATGTCCATGTCCCAGCTGCGCACGCGTCTGGAACAGGAAGGGACCGCGCAGGCGACGCTGGTGCGCGAGTTGAAAGTGACGGTGACCGATGACGAGGCAAAGAAATTCTATGACGATCATCCGGCGGAGTTTGAGCAGCCTGAAACGGTACGGATCGCCCAGATTTTCCTGAGCACGCATGATCCGGTCACCGGAGCGCAGTTAACCGACACGGAAATGGCGGCCAAGAAGAAGGAAATGCAGGATATGTTAAAGCGCGCCCGGGCGGGCGAGAACTTCAGCAATCTGGTGGAACAGTATTCGGAAGATATTGGTTCGAAGAATAAAGGTGGCGTCTATACGATTGCCCGTGGCCAGACACTGCCGGAGTTTGAAGCCGCAGCGTTTTCGTTGAACACGAATCAGATCAGCGATGTGGTGACCACCTCCAGCGGCTATCACCTGATCAAAATTCTGGCAAAGACGCCGGCGAAAAAGCTGGATTATGCCACCGTGGCCAGTGATTTAAAACAGGCGCTCATTCAACAAAAATCAGCCAAGCTGGCCCCGGCCTATCTGGCCACCCTGAAAAAAGGCGCAGGAGTGGAAATTCTTGACCCCGATTTAAAGGCGTTGCAACTCGAAAGCCAGTCTGACACAGGCATGAAAGCGCCGGCCGCCGCTGATGGGAAGTAGCTGGATGTTGTCTTGCCAAATAAGTTCGGTCGTCCCATTTTGGGAAGTGTTATGAAAGCGCGGACAGGAGTGGTTATTCTGGTGGTGATTTGTGTGGGGGTGGTAATTGCCTTTCTGGCGGAAAAGGAACATGCGGATAACCAACAGAAACAAAACGCTTACGCCATCTCCGATTTTTCCAATCAGCTGGCGTCCGCCAATCTCAATCTCGATGGGTTGCGTCAGGTGAATTTGATACTGACCAACGATCTGGTGGCCGCCCAGCAGACGTTGACCGTGCTCAGCAATCAGTATGTCGCGACGTCCGCTTCGCTCTCGAATACCACGACTGCGCTCAAAACCGCCCAGGACCAAATCGCCGACCTCGAGTCCCAAAATCAGGTCCTGGACCAGCAGGTGGTGAACATGACCAATACCATCGAAAACTTGTCCGCGCAGATTACCGCAACCCAGATGAAACTGGTTGAATCTGAAACGAACAATGGCTTTCTGGAAAACGAATTAAAACGTCAAGTGGCGGAGAAGGCTGAACTGGAGCGCAAATTCAATGACCTGTCCGCTGTCCGCGCCCAGACGCGGAAATTGCGGAATGATTTGCTCATCGCCCGCCGGTTGGAATGGATGCGCGCAGGGACTGACCCGACTCAGCAACATAAAGGTGCCCAGTTGCTTATGGCGCGGGCGCCGACAACCAACCGGGCGGTTGGACCGGCGCATTACGATTTGAATGTCGAGGTCAATTCCGACGGTTCCGTACAGGTTATCCCAACAACGACCAACGTGCCGGCAGCGACCGGTACGTCGTCACCCTGATGCGCCTCGCCGGGCGTTTGCTGACTGTTCATGCCCACCTACGAATACTTCTGCCAGAAGTGCGGATGCGAGTTTGAGACGTTCCAGTCCATCTCCGCCGGCCCTTTGCGGGTTTGCCCCGAGAACCTCTGCCCTCAAAAAAAATGGGGCCGGGGCCGGGTCAAACGCAAGATCAGCGCCGGAGCCGGGCTCTTGTTTAAAGGCAGTGGATTTTATACCACTGACTACCGCAGCGAAGGGTATAAGAAATCAGCCCGGACTGAATCGACACCAGCACCGGCGGCTGACAGCAAAGCCAAAACCACTGCCAAAACGGAAAGCAAACCGGGGCAGCCGTCTTCGGCTAAAGAGTGATCATGTTCCCTGAGCGCCACCTGTCTGACTTTGGTTGCGCCGTTGCCATGGTCTGCGTTTTCTGCGCGCACACGTCCGCCCAGCCTTCATTACCAGGCGCAAATTTAGCGCGCAGTGTCTCCGGCCAGTTCATTGTTACGGGTGACCAATCCAGTCCTGCCGATTGGTCTTTGGCTGCGACACCCGCAGTGGCTACGAACGCGGATGTCGTCCGGCTTGAACCGGCCTTGCTGGCAGTGTCCGCTGAGCGAATCAAACATCAACTCTGGCGCGAGCTCGGTATCACTTTGACGACACCCTGGCAGGGAAGAATTTATCTCACCCTGCGCCCGGCCCGGTCCCTGGATGACAATGTTACTGTCCTTTCCCGGCATTTTGCCGACGGCTGGAATTATCGGGTTGACCTGCCGGACGCTCTGCCCCGCACCCGTTTCCTGCGTGCCATGACCGGTGTGGTGCTGCTGGAGTTCGCCGATCGCGGCGGCGGTGTGCGGCCGGCGGAGATCCCGGCCTGGCTTACCGACGGATTGTCGCAACAACTGCTGGCGACAGGCACGGTCGACATTGTTCTCTCCTCTCCCAATCGGACGGTGAACGGCCTGGCGGAAAGCCGGATGGTCGCGACCGGACGCGGGATCGATCCGCTCGCCGATGCACGGAACATATTGCGCGACCATCCGGTACTCACCTTTGATCAGTTAAGCTGGCCGACCGAGGACCAGGTGAGCGGCTCCGATGGCGGTGTTTACCGAGTTAGTGCACAATTGTTCGTAAATGATTTGTTGAAATTGAAAGATGGCCGGAAAAATGTGCGCGCCATGTTGCAGACATCGCCCAATTACTTTAATTGGCAAACCGCCTTTCAAAACGCTTTTCATGCCGACTTTGCGCAACCGTTGGACGTGGAAAAATGGTGGGCATTACAGGTCATCAGTTTTGTGGCCCACGATCCCGGCCCGATTTGGACACCGGCGGCCAGCCGGGAAAAGCTGGATGAGATTCTAAGTGTGGCGGTGGGCTTTCGCGCGGCCTCCAATGCCCTGCCGGTCCATGCGGAAGTTTCCTGGCAAGCCGTGATCCGCAATTTTGATTCTGCCCGGCAGGCCACCATTCTACAGACCAAATTGCGCGACCTTGAGCTGGCGGAACTCCGCATGGCCCGGCCTCTGGCTCCTTTGGCCGCCGGTTATCGCGCCGCACTGGCCGACTATCTCGGCCAAAGCCGCCGGACTGCGCCGGTAACGCCTTTCAGCAAACATGCGTCTTCCGGGCCGTCCAAGGCCAATGTCCGCGAGACCTTGGCAAAACTGGACGAACTGGATGCACAGAGACGCGCCGTCGAATCGTCGATCAAGCCGGACAACTGGCGACCGTAACTGCCTCAGCCTGAACAAAAACGGTTGAAAAATGAGTAACTTGACACCGCCCAATTCAAATCTATAGTTCGCTACTAAGAAAATGAAGGATGACAAGTTAGCGGCGAACGGCGAGGAACCGCCGTCAGAGCCCCGACTCCAAGGTTTAAAGGAATTTCAATCCGCCGGCCGTGGTTTCTGGCATGACATTTCGGATGCCGACTGGAACGACTGGCGCTGGCAGCTCAAACACCGCATCACGACGCCCGAGCAATTACAGCGCCTGATGCCCACACTCACGCCGGAGGAATTCGCCGGCGCCAAACTGGCCAACCACAAACTCGCACTGGCCATCACACCCTATTTTTTCAACCTGATCGACCCGACGGACGAACATTGCCCCATCCGGCGACAGGTGATTCCCCGGGTCGAGGAAACACACACCGCTCCGTGGGAAATGAGTGATCCCTGTGGTGAGGATTCGCACTCGCCAGTGCCCGGCCTGGTACACCGTTATCCGGATCGGGTGCTGTTCCTGGTCACCGACCGGTGTGCAGCGTATTGCCGTTACTGCACGCGTTCACGGCTGGTCAGCAATGCCAGCGGCTATGATTTTCACCATGAATTCGACCGGCAGATCGAATATATCGCGCAACATTCTGAAATCCGCGACGTCCTGTTGAGCGGCGGCGATCCGCTGTTGTTAAGCGATGACAAGCTGGAACAACTTTTGAGCCGACTGCGGGCGATTCCGCACGTCGAATTTTTACGGATTGGTTCGCGCATTCCGACATTTCTGCCTCAGCGCATCACGCCCGCGCTGTGCGCCATGCTGAAACGATTTCATCCCCTCTTCCTGAGCATTCATTCGAATCATCCGCGCGAATTGACTACCGAAGTGCGTGACGCGGTCGGGCGCCTGGCCGATGCCGGCATTCCGCTCGGCAACCAGTCCGTATTGCTCAAGCACGTCAACGACGATGCGGTGGTGATGAAAGCGCTGGTTCAGAAACTGCTCATGTGCCGCGTAAAACCCTATTACCTGTATCAGTGCGATTTGATTTCCGGTTCAGCGCATCTGCGGGCCAGCGTCAGTCAGGGCCTGGAAATTATGGAGCAGTTGCGCGGTCATACGACCGGCTACGCCGTGCCGCAATACGTGATTGATGCGCCCGGTGGCGGTGGGAAGGTGCCCATCAATCCTGAATACGTTCTGTGCCGCAACGCGGGCCGCGTGCTCATCCGCAATTACGAGGGCAGAGTTTTCGAATATCCCGAAGCCGAGGATGGCACGCCGCTGTCCACGCCGCCGAAAGAGATCAAACAACCAGAGTTGGTTTAATCTCGAGGCCATCTTCGCTTCCCCGGGAAGCGGTAAGCACCGAAGAGGCATTCCTTTTCTTTATTTGTGTTTACTTTAGTTTGTATCTTCTTATAATTAGGACGCTTTAGTATTTTAAGAGCGATTTTCAACGTTTCAAATGATAAAATGTGCCGGTGGTCGTTGATGGATCCGGTGGCGTAAAAAATAGAGAGGACTGCATATGAAAATTAAAATGATTGGTGCTGGTTTTGTCTCGTGTCTGATTGCCGCCTTGCTCGGCGGTTGTGGAAATAAAGAAGCCTCGACTCCTTCAACGACGGAAGTGCCGAAAGCTGTTGAAAGTGCGGTGACCAATACCTCGGAAGCCGCCCCCGTAGTGACGACGGCTGAACAAACTGCGGCCACAGCAACCACCCAGGCGGTATCGCAGGCGGTTGCGCCAGTGACTCAAGCGGTAACGCAGGCAGTTACGACGGCTTCAACCCAGACGGAAGCCGCTGCGACCGAGGTTCAAAATCTGATTGATCAGGCAAAGAATCTGGTTGGGGAAAAGAAATACCAGGACGCGCTGGACACCTTGAAGCAATTGAGCAATTTCCAGCTGACACCAGAACAACAGAAAACAGTGGACGATCTCAAGACGCAAATCCAAAACCTTATGTCGAATCAGACGGTGTCCAACGCGGTCAACAGTGTTGGCAATCTGTTGGGCAAGTAAACGTCCAACCGGCCATTCCAACGCTTGAGATGGTTCAGGCTGGCAGCCAATCGGGAAACTTATGAAAAGAATCATCCGATTGTGGACGCTGGTTGCACTGTCAGTGACCAGCGTGCTTTCGGTTCAAGCCCAAACTCAAACCAATGTCCCGCCCGCAGTAGAGAAGAAACCGCAGTGGGAAAGCATCGCGGCGTTGGGATTTACGCTGACCCGCGGCAATAGTGAAACCCTCCTGGCCACGCTCACCGCCGGCACGCGCAAGAAGTGGACCGAAAATGAGTTGAGTTTTGGTGCCGATGCCACTTACGGCGAATCCACCGTGAATGGACAGAATACGGTCAACGCCAATTCGGCCCATGGATTCGCCCAATACAATCGCCTGTTCACCGAGCGCTTTTATGGATACGGTCGAGTGGATGGAATGTTTGACGACGTCGCAGACATTTATTACCGCGCAACCGTGAGCCCTGGTGTTGGCTATTACTTCGTCAACAACACGAACACGGATCTCAGTCTTGAAGTCGGCCCCGCCTATATTTGGGAAAACGTGGGTGGCAATATCGACAACTACGCCGCGGTGCGGGTAGGTGAAAAGTTTCACTACAAGTTGACCGACCGCGCCCGGTTTACCCAGACGGCCGAATGGCTGCCCCAGGCGACTTATCTCAAAAATTACATCGTCAACTTCCTGGCCGGCGTCGACACGGATATCACCGCGGATAAGAAAGCAACCCTGGGTGTTTTCTTCTATGACAACTATAACAACGTTCCCGCGCCCGGCTTCAAATGCAACGACCTCAAACTGGTGGTGGCTATCGGTTACAAGTTCTAACCGGGATGGCCCGGCAGGTGGGCTGACGGACTGGCATGCTGGTTCCGGTCGTGGTTGAGCTGCTCAATTTTATTGCTCCTTGAACTTATGCCGGTTGTGCCTTAAACCAATAACATCAAAAAAGGATTCCTATGCCAAATGCCACGACAACCCCTCATCGCTGGCGGTTTTTCCGCGCCGGCGGCTTTAATCAGGTCATCATCGGTTCCGGCGCCGACCTCCTGAACCTGGACCAGCTCGACCAGAAGCTTTGGGTAGCGCTGGCGTGTCCCACCACGGGCGTCGAATTCGACAACACCACGCTCGCGTTGATTGACACCGACAAAGACGGGCGCGTCCGCGTGCCGGAACTCATTGCCGCTGCCAAGTGGGCCGCCGGCCTGATGAAAAACCCGGATGATCTGCTCAGCGGCAGCCCTACCCTGCGGCCATCCGCCATCAATGACGCCACCCCGGAAGGCAAATTGATCGCCAATTTCGCCCGGCAGGTTCTGGGCAAGTCAGATACAGGGGAGGTCACCTTTGACGAAGCCGCCGCCGCCGCGCAGACCTTCGCCGCCAAACCATTCAATGGCGATGGCATCATACCGGCGGATTCCGCCAGCGATGAAGCGACCAAAGCCGTCATCGCCGACATCATCAACTGCCTCGACGCGGACGCCGACGTGAGTGGCAAGCCCGGCGTCAGCCAGGCCAAAGTGGATCGGTTTTTCTCTGACGCCGCGGCTTATTCTGATTGGTGGAAAAAGGCCGAAGGCGACGCCGCTGTGCTGCCGTTGGGCGTGAACACCGAAGCCGCTTCTGGTGCCGTCCGGGCCGTCAAGGCGAAGGTGGACGACTATTTTACGCGCGGACGGCTGGCTGCTTTCGATCCGCGCTCAATCAACGCGCTGAACCGCGACGAGAAGGACTATGCCGCGTTGAGTGCCAAAGATCTGAGCAACACGCACGCCGACATTGCCAGCTTGCCGCTGGCGCAAGTCGGAGCCACTACGCCGTTGCCGTTGACTCAAGGCCTCAATCCAGCGTGGGCCAATGCCATTGCCGCGCTGCAAACCAATGCCATCGTGCCACTGCTCGGCGCCAGGTCGGTGCTGACCGAGGCGGATTGGAATGCGCTGGTCGGTAAACTCGCTGCTTTCGATGCCTGGAACGCAGGCAAGACCGGCGGTTCCGTCGAAAAAATCGGGCTGAAGCGCGCCCGCGAAATTCTTGCCAGCAAGGCGAAGGAAACTTTGACCGCGCTCATCACCAGGGACAAGAACGAGGAAGGTAATTCCGTCGCGGTCATCGGCCTGCACCGGCTGATTCATTATCATCGCGACCTCGCAAAGCTCTGCCGCAACTTTGTCAACTTCGCCGATTTTTATGGCCGGAAAGACAAGGCCATTTTCCAGGCGGGCACGCTTTATCTCGACCAGCGCAGTTGTGACTTGTGCCTCATTGTGAATGACGCCGGCAAGCACGCTGCCATGGCAGGCATGGCCGGCACCTACCTCGCGTATTGTGATTGCGCACGCAAAGGCAGCGGCGAGAAATTGTCCATTGTCGCCGCGTTCACCGGCGGGGATTCGGACAATCTCATCGTGGGTCGCAACGGCATTTTCTATGATCGCAAAGGCCGCGACTGGGACGCCACCATTACCAGGATTGTGGATAACCCGATCAGCATCCGGCAGGCATTCTGGTCGCCCTATAAAAAGCTGGTCCGCATGATTGAGGAGCGCGCCGCCAAGCAGGCGGCTGCCGCGGATGCCAGCGCCAACGCGCAATTGACAACCGTTGCCAATGCACCCCTCGTCCCGGCCAACCCGGCGGCACCAGCGGCACCGGCAGCACCGGCAAAACCGGCATTTGATCCAAGCGTCATCGCCCTGCTCAGTCTGGCCTTGGGCACTTTGGCGGCGGCGTTTGCCGGCCTGCTGGGTTTCCTTAAAGGATTTGAACCGTGGCAGATCCCGCTGGTCATCACCGGTATCTTGCTGGTTATTTCCGCTCCGTCCATGGCCATCGCCTGGTTGAAATTGCGCAAACGCAATCTCGGCCCGATTCTCGATGCCAACGGCTGGGCCGTGAATGCCAAGGCGAAAATGAATGTGCCGTTCGGTGGTGCGTTGACGGGTGTGGCGGCTTTGCCGCCGGGATCCACCTTTAGCGCGGCGGACAAATATGCTGAGAAACCCTCCGTCTGGCCCAAACTGTTGTTCGTCGCGTTTGTCGTCTGGTTTATTTGGGCCTTTCTCAATGACAGCCAGGGCCGGCTCTACCGTTGGACGGACGGCAAATGCGGCAAGCCGTCGGTGGAAGTCCAAAAGCTGCTCGATCTCCAAAAGGCGCAGAGCAAAACCGACAAGCCGGCCAATCCCGGTCCAGTGTCAGTGACCACATCCACCACCGCCGTTACGGCACCGCCCGCGGATTCCACGGCGTCCAACGCTGTCCCGGCAAAATAATTATCGCCCCATGAAAGTCACGATCCCTGAAGAATTGAAGAAGGATATCCCCCAAACCAAGTGGGGCAAAATTCTCTCGGCCACGCCCATCGTGATGACAGTCATCGCCACGTTGCTGGCCGGACTCGCCTCCAGCGAGATGACCCGCGCCCAATACGACCGCGCTTTTGGCGCGCAACTTCAATCCAAGGCCGGTGACCAGTGGGGTTATTTCCAGGCCAAGAAACTGCGCGGCGCCATGCAGCGCAACTCGCTGGAACTCCTCCAGGCCACCACGGACGTCCACCCGATCGAAAATCCGGCGCTGGAAGAAATTCCTTCCCTTGCCCCGCTCACGCTGGACCCAAATCTGCAGACCGCGCTCGCAGCGGTTGAGACAGAGAAGCCCGAAACCGAAATCGCCGGGGACTTGAAACTGGTGGATGACCAAACTCTCGCTGCGGCACTGCAAGCCGCCCGCGATCAGACGCGGGATTTTGATGCCGCGCTCGCCCCGGCCAATCAAGCCATTGCGCAGCTTGAAAAGTCGCTGCCCGCCGGTGATAAGTCCGCCGCCCGGAATTTGGCCGCCGCTAAAATGCGCTTCTCCGGCCTGCGCTACGATGCTGAAGCCGGCTTGAACCAGAACATCGGCTATCTGCTGGAACTACAAGTCCGCAAGGCGAACCTCTCGGCGGAGCGACACCACCGTCGCAGCCAGAAATTTTTCTTTGGCATGCTCGCCGCGCAGGCCGGCATCATCGTCTCCACCTTCGCCATGGCCGCGCGGCAACGAAATCTGCTCTGGACGTTGGCCGCCGCCGCCGGCCTCGCCGCCGTCGTTTTTGCCATTTACGTCTATCTGCGGGTATAAGCCTCCACGCGAAATTGGATTTCACGCAATAAAGGGCAACGAAAGGAAATGACTTCGGAATTTACTTCCGGCATTTTTCTGTCAGATTGTATCTATGAGCGGAATTGCTTTCGTGGTGGATGAGCGTGGACGGAAAACCGCTGCCGTCATCGACCTGCAACGGCATGGTCGCATGTGGGAGGATTTTTACGACACCTTGGTGGCTGTATCACGCGCGCGTGAGCCGCGCGCGAGCCTCGAATCCGTGAAACGTCGTTTGAAACTGAAACGCAAGGGCAATGGCTGATTACGCCATCACATTTGCGCGTTCAGCGCGCAAGGAGTTGGAAAATCTGCCTGCTACTGTCGCCAACCGGATCTTGCGCAAAATCGAAGCATTGGCTGAAAATCCTCGATTGCCCGGCGTGGTTAGACTTCAAGGAAGTAAGAATCTCTGGCGACTTCGCGTCGGAGACTATCGCGTGGTCTATTCGATAAATGATTTTTCCCGAACGGCCGACATCGCGATAATCCGACATCGGCGCGATGTTTACCGGGATTTGTAAGGAAGTTGTGTATCGCGAAACACTCAAGGCCAGGATCACGCGACTGGAGAAAATCATCGCCGCGCTCGACCGTACTTATCCCGAGGCGCATTGTGAACTGGATCACCGCAATCCTCTGGAATTGCTCATCGCTACAATTCTCTCGGCGCAATGTACCGACAAGCGCGTCAATATCGTTACGCAGGATTTGTTCAAACACTACCGCTCCGCAGCAGATTATGCGAATGCGCCGCTGGCCGATTTGGAACAGGCGATCAAGACCACTGGTTTCTTTCGCAACAAGGCGCGCAACATCAAGGCAGCCTGCCAGGCTATCGTTGAAAAACACGGCGGGAAGGTGCCGCAAACGATGGAAGAACTGATTCAGCTCGGTGGCGTCGGACGAAAAACAGCCAACGTCGTTTTAGGCAACGCGTTTAACATCAACATCGGTGTTGTCGTAGACACCCATGTCGCGCGGTTGTCTAATCGGCTCGGGTTAACGAAACAAAACACGCCGGAAAAGATTGAGCAGGAATTGATGACGCTGGTGCCGCAGAAGCAATGGACCTTGTTCAGTCATTGGCTCATCTGGCATGGCCGCCGACGTTGTTTCGCGCGCAAACCCGATTGTGCGCATTGCGAAATTAAAAAGTTGTGTCCCCAATTGGTGTGAAGTAGGAGCCGACGTGAGGAGGCTCATTTCCTTTTACAGGACAGCGAATCGAGTTTGAGACTCCTCACGTCGTCGCTACAATCGGTTCGTGAGCTTGTGGCTTCACCTCAATTCCGGAAAGTGCAACCCGGCCTTCAACATGGCGTTGGACGAGGCGTTGCTGGAAGCGGCGGCGCTTTTGGGTCGACCGGTGCTGCGATTTTACGGCTGGAATGAACCGGCCGCTACGTTTGGTTATTTCCAAAAATTTACCCATGTGGAAAGCGCGACCCCGCTACGCCCGCTGATCCGGCGTCCGACCGGTGGCGGCATCGTGCCGCACAACGCGGATTGGACCTACAGCCTCGTTTTTCCGCCCGATCACGAATGGTATTCTTTCAAGGCTGAAGAAAGTTACCGGCGCGTCCACGAGTGGATTCAATCCGCATTTGCACAATTAGAAATCGAAACCGGACTGGCGCCCTCTTTCCGGCACTCGACACCCGGCGCGCGTCACTCGTCACTTCCCAGTGCGTGTTTTGTCGGTTATGTGAAGTCGGATCTGCTCTGGAAAGGGAAAAAAATCGCAGGCGCGGCACAACGGCGAAATCGACAGGGTCTGTTGATCCAGGGCTCGGTACAGCCGTCGCCGATTTCTTCGGCTCGGGCCGATTGGGAACAGGCCATGCGCGACACGGGAAGTTCGGCCGCGGGGATGGTCTGGTCGGATTTTGAGCCGAATGCGCGGCTGCAGGCGCGGGCGCTGTTATTAGCCGAACAAAAGTATTCGCAACCGGAATTTATAACTAAGCGGTGACTCTTTACACCTGTCCGCAACCTGAGATGCTGTCCGGCAATCCTTGTGAGAAGGACCAGTTTTGGTATGTTGGTTTTTTTGATTTCCGCTTCCTCGGCGGACGCGATTCTTTTGTTGGACGATAACTTCAATTATTCCAACGGTCCCCTCGTTGCGGCGGTGGACAGTCCGTGGACTACTTACAGCGGGAGCAGTGGCCAGGTGAACGTTATTTCCGACCGGATTTTCTTGAGCAAGACAAATAGCGAAGACGTACAGGCAGCGCTGGCGGGTCAACCCTATGTCTCCACGTCAGGCGCGGTCCTGTATGTGAGCTTCAAAATCGATTACGCCAGCCTGCCATCCAGCAGCGGCAGTTATTTCGCCGAATTCAAGGGAGGTGGCTTGGATTTCCGCGCCCGGATTTTTGCGCAGACCGTGGATGCGGCAGCCGGTGCTTTCCGGGTTGGCCTTGCCAACAGCGGCAGTTTGCCTTCGGCTGTTTTCGGCGCCGATTTACAGACCAACACTGATTACACCCTGGTGGTGCGCCTGGTGGTGAGCAACTCTGTGGCCACTCTCTGGGTCAACCCATCCGCGGAAACCGACCCCGGTGTGACCGCAACCGATGGAACCTCTGCTCAAACAATTACCTGCTATGGTTTCCGGGAGGACGGTGTTTCGGGGACAATCGGCAGTTTGTATGTTGATGACGTACGTGTGGGCACGACGTTTTGTGACGTGGTAACCAATGCGCCGCCGTTGGAGCGGCCCGTCATTATTTCCCCACCGAAAAATCAGGTCGCGACCAATGGCGCCAACGTCACTTTCAGCGTGAGCGCCGATGGGCTTCCGCCACCGATTTATCAGTGGCAATTCACCCCCGCATCCAATGTTGGAATGGACGCAACCAATCTTCCCGGGCAGGTGAGCACCAATCTTACTTTGACGGGCGTTACCTTCGCGCAAGCCGGCCTCTACTCCGTCGTGATCAGCAACGCGCTCGGTTCGGCCAGTAGCAGCCCGGCGGTCCTCGACGTCTGGCGCGCTTCGGTCCCGGCAATTTCCTTGGTTACTTACAATCTTCATGGCAACGGCCTCACGAACTGGAGTACCAACATGTGGCACGTGCAGGCCATCGGCCGCCAGGTGCAATTTCTTAACCCCGATATTCTGACCTTCCAGGAGATTCCGGTGACCAACGATTGCACGGCCCGGATGACGGATTTTGTCACCGCCTTTCGGCCGGGTTATCACCTTGTTACTAATTCCACGGATGACGGGTTTATCCGGAGTGTCATTCTCAGCCGCTTTCCCATCGTCGCCTCTCGCAGCTGGTTGCACGGTTGCGATCTCTCACCCTTCGGCTACACCAATTCGGGCTTCACCCGCGATTTGTTTGAGGCTGAAATTTCCGTTCCCGGCTTTCCGCAGCCGCTGCATGTGTTTACCGTGCACCTGAAATCGGGTCAGGACGCCGATGCCTCCGCGAAACGGACGGCAGAGGCGAGCGCCATTTCAAATTATTTTGCCACCGTATATCTTCCGGCCCAGGGTCAACAGCCATACGTGCTGAGTGGTGATTTCAATGAAGATCTTCTCCGGCCGCCGGTCGGCACCCTGCACACCCTGCCGCGATTGGTCAATGTCCCGACCGGTTTGCGACTGGCCACTCCAGTCAACCTGTTCACCGGCAGCGAACAGACCTGGTCTATTCAGGACACCAATGGCCTCACTCGACGATACGATTATATCCTGCCCTGTGCTTTACTCGCCTCCAACGTCGTCGGCAGTCAGGTTTTCCGCACCGATTTACTGAATCCGCCGCCGGCCGGTTTGTACGGCAGCGACGACAAAACAGCCTCCGATCATCTGCCGGTAATAATGCTTTTTGGCAATCCATTCGAAGTGCCATTCCACCTGCTATCCGTGGGGATAACGAACGACATGGTCTCGTTGTCGTGGGAATCACAGAGTAACCGCTCGTACAATATCGAGGTTTCGTCGAATCTGACTACCTGGACGCCACTGGCCAGCAATGTGATGGCCAGCGGCGATCATTTCACTTTCAGGACCAATACTCTGGATGCACCTCAATTCTTCCGTATCCAGCGCACCCCGTAACTTCGCGTTAAAGCGGTTCCATGTTTTATGTAGCGCGGACATTCCTGTCCGCGAGTTGACGGGACATTCTTGTCCCGTGCTTTGGGCGACTGGAAAGTCGCCAAACTCGCAGGCCGGAAAGCCTGCGCTACGTCATAACTGGAGACGCCTCAGCGGTCCATTTATTTGGTAGCAGCGGACGTAAGGAGGCTCTAACCGGAAATCGGAAATAGATCAGAGCCTCGTTACCTCGGCAGGTACGAGGAATGTTTTTTATACGGCCTGTCAGGGGAACCAGACCAATTTCGGATTGTTGGTCAGGCCTTTGTTGGTTTTGAAATTCCAATACTCCTTGTTTTTGAACCAGGCAACGTGACCATCGAGAAAAGTAAATTGCGCACCATGGCTATGCAAATTGGAATGAACGTTGTTCCATTGTGCCACCGCGGCAATACCGCCGTTATCAAATAGCCAGACCGTGACCGAAGGATGAGGAATGGAGACAAGCCTGATCTGATTGCCGGTGCCGGTGCCGTTTACGTTTTTGTTGAGGCAGTAATGGAACAATTCATTGCTGTTACTGCGGCGAGGATTTGCCGGACAAATCCAAATGCAACGACCAGGTTCAATGTGTTTGTTTGTACGCCACGCCATTTCTCTGTACGTGGGTAATCCCAATGTGCGCGGCAAGTCAATGTACCACCCTTCTTTGATGGAGCCGCCATCGAAGGCGCCATCTTTGGGAAGCCGATCACCATGATCCGCCGCAAAAAGTTGTGTCGCGGTTCCCCATTGTTTGAGATTGTTCTTGCAGGTAACCGCGTGCGCCGAGGCTTTGACATGCCGGATGGCGGATAACAACAATGCGGCGAGGATGGCGATTATCGCCATGACCATCAACAGTTCGATAAGCGTGAACGCGCGGGTTCGCGGCATGTTCTGACCATCCAGTCCCTCTGAGACGATTAGTTGTATAAAATATGAATCAAATCTTAGTCAATAAAAACTTATTCACTGTTCCAACGCCGCGTTGCCTGTCACCTCAATAATGATTACCTTCCCGTCTGATGGTGCGACTCGTATTGTTCGACATTGACGGCACGCTGGTTCATACCGGCGGTGCTGGCATTAAGGCGTTTGCGAAGACGTTTACCACCGAGTTCAACGCGCTTGATGGGGTCGAAAAAATCAGCTTTGCCGGGCGGACGGATGTAAATCTGGTGCGCGAATTTTTCGGGATTCACCGGATTGCGGCGACGCCGGAGAATTTCCGGCGGTTCTTTGAAAATTACGTTTTCTGGCTCGACCAGACCGTTGCGCAAAGCCAAGGCGGCACCTGCCGTGGGGTGTTGGAGTTCATTAAGAGTCTACTGGCCCTGCCGAATCCGCCGATGCTCGGTTTGCTCACCGGCAACATCCGCCTGGGCGCGGAAATCAAATTGCGCCGCTACGATCTTTGGGATGTTTTTGAAATCGGCGGCTTTGCCGACGATAACGAAGATCGCAATCAGATCGCCGTGGCAGCGCTTGAACGCGGTAGCCGTGTGCAGGGCCGGCCATTGCGCGGCGAGGAAATCGTCGTGGTGGGCGATACGCCGCACGACATCCGTTGCGGGCGGCACATTGGCGCGAAAATACTGGCCGTGGCCACCGGCGGCGCCAAATTGGACGAACTAAAAAAGCATCAGCCGGACTGGGTGGTTGAGGATTTGACGCGAGTCACTGCGGAGGAGGTTTGTAGGTAGGGACAGCGCGCTGCGCTGTCCGCGGACGCCGCGGCGCGGCGTCCCTACCAAATTAGTGGCAACTGCACCCGCCGCCGCAACAATGGCCGCCGCCATTTCCACTGTCCGGCGAGGGCGTGGAAGCACCATCTCCGCCGGCGGAAGCGAAGACTGAAAGCTTCTTGGATAATTTGGTTGAGCCGCAATGCGGGCAGGCAGTGCCTTTCCAATCGCTGGAGCGGACAAGGATTTCACTGTCGCGCTCGCATTTTTCGCAATGAAATTCGTAAATCGGCATAGCCGAAGAATAACTGGTTTGGTGAAAGCCTCAAGCGCGGAGACATCAATAAAGAAAGCAGGAATTCAGGAAAAGACAAATCCTGCCTTCTTGCTTTCTTGATTCAAGATCTGCCGGTTCAGGGCGATAATTTTTCGCGGTGCGGCAGATGGTCGCGATTCCAACGAACCAGGGCGGTGTCGCTGGTATCTTCAAACAAAAATTGCAACGTCGGCGATTCAACATGGCCGTCGCAAAACACTACATTGGCTTTGCCTTGATGGCGTGCATAGGCTCTCTTTGTACTATCAAAAAAATTTGTCACGTTGTAAGTCCGCCACAAAATCTGCTCCCCATCTCGAATAATTCCATTATTGCCCATGAATCCATCACCAATCGCCATCATTTCACTGGGAGCCACAACCTCCGATATGTTTACAGCCGGAGGCGGATAATATAAATCGTTCCAAACATAATGACCACCAAGTCCAAGTGCGTTCGTATCTGTTTGCTCGCTCATACCAAAACTATTGTAACCATAATCATCATATCCAAGCACATATGGCTGATTTGGAAAACTAGCGGGACGATATGCAGAAGGGCAATGCCATATACCTTCCGCCGGATATGATCCAGGGGACGATCCCTCGACACGAATCAGGGAACGAGCGTATAGCCCGTTTTGAACGTCACTTCTCCAAGATGATGCAAAGCCTTGAAATGTCCCATTTGAATAAACCGGATTTACATATAGAGGGTAAACATTATTTTCTACCGCGAAACCCTGTAACGCAATTCCCAGTTGCCGCACGTTGTTGGCGCAATGAATTTGTTGTGCTCGTTCTTTGGCCTGAACGACCGCAGCCAGCAGAAGCGCGGCCAGAATTGCGATGATGGCAATGACGACCAAAAGTTCGACCAAAGTGAACGCCAATCTGTCATGATGGCTTTGGTCAGGCATACCCAAGCGATACTTCATTTCGCCTTTTCTTTCAACGGCCAACCGTTAACTTTGCACGCATGACTCTCTTGCAACGGGCGATTGATGATTCCGTTAAAACTATTCGCGGACTGGCGGATTTGGAAGAGCCGCTGAATCGTGCTGCCCAGATGGTTCTGCGTTGTCTGACTTCGGGTCACAAGTTGCTCACCTGCGGCAATGGCGGCAGCGCCTCGGACGCCACGCATCTGGCCTCGGAGTTTCTCTGCCGCTTCGTGGAAGATCGCCGGCCGTATCCGGCCATTTCCCTGACCGCCGACGGCGGGTTCCTGACTGCCGTTTGCAACGATTACAGCGTCGACGAAATGTTCGCCCGCCAAATCCGTGGTCTGGCCGAAAAAGGCGACGTGCTCATTGCGTTAACGACCAGTGGCAAGTCAAAGAACGTGCTCAAGGCGCTCGAAGAAGCCAAACGCGAAGGCATTGAAAGCATCTGTTTTCTGGGCCGTGACGGCAGTTTTACCAAAGGCGTGGCGACGCTGGATCTCCTGGTGCCGGGCGACAAGACCGCGCGCATTCAGGAAGGCCACAAGCTGCTCATGCACGTGCTCTGCGAAATGGTGGAGGAAAAACTTCCCAGGAAATGAAGAAGGAAGAATGCAGAATGAAGAAAAAGACCTCGCTGCACGCACAAAGGATTTCGCCCGTCGAATAATACGGCTTTACTGTGCGCTGCCCAAAGAAACCGTTGCACAGGTTCTTGGTAAGCAGGTGTTACGCTCCGGGACTTCAGTCGGGGCAAATTATCGCGAGGCCAATCGTGCGCGTTCAAAGGCCGAGTTCGTTTCAAAAATTGGCGATTGTCTGAAAGAAACCGACGAAACCGTTTATTGGCTTGAACTTTTGATGGATGAAAAGGTAGTCTTCCGAACGCGTTTGTCCCCGTTGCTTCAGGAGGCAAATGAACTTGTTGCCATTTTCGTTACGATTTCAAAGCGTGCCCGCGGCGACTGACTTCTGCATTCTTCATTTTACCTTCTGCCTTAAAAGTAGTCCGGTTCGTTGCCTGACTTCCATTTGATATTGCAGCCGACGCTGGCTTTTTGGTTTGGCGAAACGGGCTTGCCGGCCAGCACGGTGTCCAGCGCGGCGCGCAAATCCTTTCCGGTCGCGGGGATTCCATTGCCGGGCCGGCTGTCGTCAAACTGGCCGCGATAGACGAGCTTGAGGTTCTTGGCGAACAGGTAGATATCCGGCGTGCAGGCGGCATGATAGGCTTTGGCAACGGCCTGCGATTCGTCGTAGAGATACGGGAACGTGTAGCCCGCGGATTTCACTTCCTCCTTCATTTTTGCCGGACTGTCTTCAGGGTAGTTGTCCACGTCGTTGGAATTGATACCGACGATAGCGACGTGTTTTGGCAGATAATCACGCGCCAGTTGCGCGAGGCCGGCGCGGATGTGTTTTACATAGGGACAATGATTGCAGATGAACAGGACCAGCAACGCGGACTTGTCCTTGAAATCACCCAGCGAAACCGTTTTCCCATTGGTATCCGGCAGCTTGAAATCGGGCGCTGTCGTGCCGAGCGGCAGCATGGTTGAAGGGGTCAGTGCCATGCGGGCAATATAAGTCCCAGGTCCAAAGTTCAAAGTCCAAAGTCATTTTAGTTTACGATTTACGATTTACGCGACCTGCGTGAATTGCGAAGATGGGCTGCGAATCGCGAGGCACAAACTGTAAGTCTGAAAACGTGGCAAAGAACATCGTCTATTTCGATTTGGAAACGCAAAAGTCCGCCGAGGAGGTGGGCGGTTGGAACCATATTTCCAAAATGGCCATGAGCCTCGGCGTGACGTTCAGCACGGCACGCGGCGATTACACGATTTACGGTGAGAAACAGGTAAACGACCTGATTGCGGATTTGCAGCGTGCGGACCTGGTGGTGGGTTTCAACATCCTGCGGTTTGATTATGAGGTGTTGCATGGCTACACGACGTTCGATCTGCGCCAGTTGCCAACGCTGGACATGATGGTGGAGTTGCAAAACAAATTGCAGCACCGGCTCTCGCTGGATTCGATTGCGACGGCGACGTTTGGCGTGGAAAAAACGGCGGAAGGCATGCAGGCCATTCGTTGGTTCAAGGACGGCAAACTCGCGGAAATCGCCGAGTACTGCTGCTATGATGTGAAACTGACGAAGCTCGTCCACGAATACGGCCTGAAACACCGGCAGCTACACTATAACAACCGATTCGGCAAAAAAATGACCGTGCCGGTAACCTGGTAGGATGGTGCTTCCGGCGGCGTGGCAAGTGCTTCCCTGGTTACCTTACTGCCAGCAAGTTCCCGTTGCTTTCGCGAAGACACGATTTAAGCTAGTAACGAGTTTGAGCAGTGGTTTCAAATCTGCTCTATGGCGGAGGATATGCAGGTATTTTGCCAATTTTGCCGCGATGGTTTGCCATGAACTTCTTTTCCCAACCCGGTAGCGTCTTCGGTGGCTGGCAATGGGTTCCCCGGCGGGTGCGATTTCCCTTTGTTGACGAACTGCGACGCTATTCCTGGGACAAGTTCCGCCATGACTCGATCGCCGGCGCAACGCTGACGTTGGTTTCCATCCCGCAGGCGATTGGTTTTGCGCTGATCCTCGGCCTGCCGCCGATGCCGGTGATCCTTTCGGTGGTAGTGGGCGGTTTTGTCAGCGCGCTGTTTTTTTCATCACACCACCATGTCTTCGGACCCACGACCTCGATTTGCCTCATCACGGCGGCCACGCTGGCGTCCAACACCGATCTGGGCCTGCATCCGCTCCAACTGGCTGCTTATCTGGCGATGATGATCGGCGTCGTCCAATTTATTGCCGGACTATTCAATTTTGGCGAAGTCACGAAATTCATCTCGCGTTCGGTGGTGGTGGGTTACACGACAGCGATTGGCGTGCTTCTGGTTTTCAGTCAGCTGCACAACGGGATGGGGTTTCAAAGCCCGGCTGGAGAAAATTTTCTGACCACCTTCAAGGGAGTCGGCGTGGCCATCGGCATGGGTAATTTCTCCTGGTGGTCCATTGGCATTGTTTTGCTGACACTCGTGATCTTTGAAGGGATCAAACGCTGGCGGCCGGGCTGGCCGGAAGCGCTGTTAGGACTGGCCTTTCTGGGCGTCGCCGCACGGATTTTTGCTTATTATCATCCGGAAGTGCCCTTTCATCTGGTCAAAGATGAGGGTGCCTTGATGGGCGCGTTGCCCACGCTCAAACATCTTCCTTCGCTTGAGGATCAATTGCCGATCCTGCGCCAACTGGCGGACAGCGCCGTGGCCATCGCTATCATCGGAATGCTCGAAGCCACGGCCATCACCAAAACCCTGGCCGCCCGCAGCGGCCAGCGTTTGGATCCTAATCAGGAACTGATCGGCATGGGGGCAGGCAACCTCGCGACCGGATTGTTCGGGTTGACACCCGGATCCTCCTCGTTCACCCGTTCGGCCGTCAACTACCAGAGCGGTGCGGTCTCACAGCTTTCGTCCATGATGAGCAGCGTCGCGGTCCTGCTCATCCTGTTTTTTCTGACCTGGGTCTTTAACTATATTCCCGTGCCGGCCCTGGCCGCCCAGCTCATGCGGGTCGGCTACAAATTAATCAACCGGTCGCAAATCCGCGTGTCAACCCGCTCCACTCGATCGGATGCGATCGTGTTTTTTGCAACGTTGGGAGCCGCGCTGTTTCTCAGACTCGATACCGCCATTTATGTGGGCATCGGTGTGGCGCTGGCATTATTTCTGCAAAAAACCAGTACACCGTCCCTGGCCGAATATACCTTCAATGAGAGCGGGCAACTGGCTGAACTGCGCGACCGGAACCAGCGGCCCAATCCCCAAATTTCCATCATTCACGTTGAGGGCGAACTGTTTTTCGGCGCAGCGGATTTGTTTCAGGACCAGGTTCGCCGTCAGGCCGAGGACGAAAACATCCGCGTCTTTATCCTCCGCATGAAAAATGCCCGGCATCTGGACGCCACCACCGTCATGGCGTTGGAATCGCTTCACGATTATCTGCGCAAGACGGATCGTTACCTGCTCATCAGCGGCAGCAGCCCGGATGTGACCCGGGTGTTGCGCAACAGCGGTCTGTTGAAGCAAATTGGCGAGGAAAACATCTTTCCGGCTGAACTCAATCCGACGATTGCCACAAAGCGGGCGCTGGTGCGGGCCCGGGAATTACTGCCGCAGAAGGCCGATGTCCGGCTGTTTTACGAACGTCCGCTCGACAACGGTTCCGTAGCTTCCAAAGACGTCATCGATTATAATATCTGAGGCGGTCGCGTTTCCGCTTCAAATCGGTGGCCCCAATTCGGGTGCATCTTGACACTGTCCTTGTCCGGGGACTGGAAAGTCCCCGGAACCCGCAGGCTGGAAAGCCTGCGCTACGTAGCGCCGACATTCGTGTCGGCGGGTT